>NZ_JBMIRQ010000099.1:0-5925 GCF_049195265.1 Rhodococcus sp. MALMAid1271
GGGTCGAGTGGTACAACCACAGACGGTTGCATTCGAGCATCGGCCAGATGCCCCCGATCGAATACGAAACGCTCCACTACTCTGGCCTCGGCACCGAGGATCAGCACCAACTGGAGGCGGCACAAAACCTAGGGTGATTCAAACTGCGGCACCGCCGCCGCGCCCGCTGCGAAGACCGTATCCGCACCGCCAAGGACACCGGACTGACCAACTTCCCGTTGCACGGGTTCGACCAGAACCGCATCTGGCTGGCCATCGTCGAGCTCGCTCTGGACTTGACGGCATGGACACAGATGCTCGGGTTCACCGACCACGAAGCACGTAGGTGGGAACCGAAACGTATTCGCCTGCGGGTGTTCTCGATCGCGGGACGCATCTCGACCCATGCCCGCCGCATCCACCTGAAACTGTCGAAGACCGCCACTTGGTCGACCCTCATCGTCACCGCACTGACCCGGCTGGCGGCGCTACCCGCACCCGCCTGACCTCACACCACACGCCCCGACGACCCCGAAAGAACCCCCGCCTCGGCCCGTGGACCCGAGCGCACCGATCGACATCGGTCGCACCATCGTGCGCCAACGGGGTCAAAACACAATCTCGACCCGCTCAGGCCAGCACCTCACCGGGGAGAAAGATCGAGGCTAGCGTCGGTGTCACGCAATATTCCCATTCTCAAGACAAACGAACTTCCGGACAAGAATCCGTCCAGCTTGCCACCACCTCAGTTCCTGGCGTGATCGACGAAAGTGTCGTCGCAAACGTGGGTGACGGCTATGTTCGGTGGAGTCATAAACTTGTGAATTCGGGTCAAAGGAATCACCGTGAAGCTGAGCGACGAGGGCGTGCCACCGCTTGCGTTCGTGCAACTGCTCGAACGCCGCGCACTCGACCCTGACGCCGCCGCGCGCCTTCGTGCAATCATGCACCGCGAAGGAACCAGTGAAGCGACGCTCATTCAGCATGACGTCCAGGCACCGATACGGTGGTTTCGGGAGGTCTATCCCGAACTCGATATCGCCCACGCCACTCGACTCGGACTTGCGTTTGCCGAGCAGGCCCAGTTGACATCGTTCGGGCCCCTGAGTTCACCTTTGATCAGCGCTGGTTCGGTCGCCGAGATCGTCGATCTCCTGACATACCTGCCATTGATCTCCACGGCGTTGAAATCGCAGTTCCACACTGGCGACTACGGTCTGATCGTCGGGCTCACTGCGCACACAGGCGATTCCGCACTGGACTGCTTGGTCATCACCTACGGCGGGTCGGCGTTATTACGACTGCTGGACATGCTCGCCGGTGACATATCGCCGGTGACACTCCATCTGAGCTGGCCGGAGCCGACCGAGGTGAGCCACGACAAAGGTCCGGGGGCGAATCGCCGGTTCTTCGACGCTCCGATTTCCTTCGTCCACGTACCCGAGGACACACTAAACAAGGCTTGTCGGTTCTCGGACCCTCTCGCATATCGACTCGCTATCACTGATCTGCAGCGGACACTCGCCCAGCGGAGTGGGTCCATGTCATCCGCCGAGAAGGTGAGGCAACTGTTGGAAAAGGACCTCGGACAGCGAACCAACCATGATGTTGCACAAGCATTGTCGATGTCGAGCAGCACGTTGAAACGGCGGCTTGCCGAAGAAGGAACCACCTACAGCAAGGTCCGCCACACGCTGCTGTACGAACGCGCGATGCTACGGCTCCTCGATCGCTCGGTTTCGGTCAGCGAGATCGCTTCCGAACTCGGATACAGCGACCTCGCCAACTTCTCTCATGCCTTCAAACGCTGGACCGGGCGCTCTCCGAAAGATTTCCGAAACCCACGACTCTCGGACGACCCGGATTCGACGTAGACCACAGACGGGGTCAGATCGATGCCTCGTTCGTTCGCGGCCTGGTCGATCTTCATCTCGGAGATGTCGGAGACGTCACCGCCTCCCTGCCGTGAGAAGAAGAGTGTGTGCAAACCCGAGTACCAACCACTTGTCACTCGACGGTGTCGGCCGGCACGCGTGCGGTCTCCGATTCGAGAAAGTCGACGAGAGCTTCCAACAGGCTGTCCGCGCGGGTTTCGACATCGGCGAGGACGGAGTCCACTTCGTCGAGAAGACCGTGGGCGTGTCTACGCGCAAGCGTTCCGCGTTCGTAGTAGCCGGGGTCGAGTAGGACCCGCGGTACTGGATCCGGTGCCGCGATCTGCTCCGGATGTTGTGACCGCGCAGTGGGCTGCAGGTGGGTGGGTGCCCGTCCGTCCAGGTGCATTCGCACGATGCCCGCTACCGCACGGGCGGTCAGCGGGGTCGCAGCCAACGGGGTGTGGCCCCACCGGTCGATAGGAGTCGACAGCGGCTGTCGATCGGCCGGATCGAAATACCGGTCGTATCCGCCGAGCCCGGTACCGTCCACGGCATCGAGAGCGTCGGCGAGCATTCGGGTGCTCGCATACCGGGTCTGATGGCCGAGCACCTCACACCAGCGCTGGAACACCGTGCGCGGAGAAATGCCCGTCCCCGCCAGCGCGAGGGAGGTGAGGGTACGAACGCCGCGGCCTGTCTCGACGCGAAAGGCGTCGAGACCCGCATCGGCGGTGACATCGCATGCCCGCAGGGCCGCGATCTGCGTGTACGGCATCCGCAGGTGCCCCAAATCCTCAATGGACGACTCGGCGGGTTCTTCGCCACTTCCTGTCTATGCGGTCATCGCCTCACCATTCCTCGATGTCGCTGAAGACCGGCGTGGCGGTGCCGCCGTCCGCTCGAGGCTCCACCGGCGGGTGGATCGCCGGGATCGGTGCACACGCGGCGGCACCGGTGAGATGCATGCGGCGGGCACGGTTGCGCCGGGCTTTGCGGGTGGCTTTCTGCGAGCGGTCGGTGACCTCGCGCATCTGCTCGATCATCGAAAACAGAGCGCTCTCATCGACGTTCGACCGACCTTGTTTGCGGAGACGGGCGATAGCAGCTCGGTGCTCCCACAGTGTCACCGCGGGATGTGACATCGTCCGGTACGGCACCTCGACATAGCCGGCACCGTCTGGTTCGAGGACCCAGATTCTGCTCAAATCGCGTGGGTCACGTCGTATCACGAACCGCCCCAAATCCTCTCGCCGCGCAACCCACGGTTTGAGCGCGTTCGAGAAGTAGTGCACGTGATCGAGAACGAAGCCCGTCCGCGTCAGACGTCGCCGGATGACGGGAAGAAAGTCCACCAAGAACGCGGTTTCGCCGAGCACCACACGAGGGGCATGACCAACTGCGGCGACCCCACCGGCCCACACGGCGGCCGGAGTGTTCCCGATCCCTGCGTGAACGCTCGCGTGATACGAGGCTATAGCCAGGACCAGCCAACGCTCCAACTCACGCAATGTCAACGCCGCGTGCTTGTCCGAGTCGTAACTTCCTCGGTCCGCTGGGTTCGAGAAGGTGGTCCCAGGCAGCTCGTGCACCGCCGTCATCGCCGTTCCGATGATGCGTTCGACGATCCCGCCGTAGTGCGGTCGGCCCGGAGGACGGTACTCGAGGGTGATGGCGTGCTGGGCGCATCCGCGGCGCAGCGCTTCGCTTTTGAACTCGGAGGCGTTGTCGAGATACAACTGCTTCGGCTTCCCCGCCATCGGCCACTGCACCTGCTCCGCCAGCTCGCATGCCTCCAGCCACGTCTGCTTCCCGCAGCACACGCGGCCCAGGCACAACCCGACCGATATCGACGACGGCGGCTCCAGAGTGACGACGAACCCGAGTACGGAACGGCTGAAGACATCAACGGCGATCGTCAGGTAGGGGCGGCCGATCGGTTACCGCTCTTACTCGTCAACGACCATCAGATCGACGACGGTGTGGTCGATCTGGACCTGATCGAGAATCCCCGAAACCGTCGGTGGAACGTCGCCGGCGGACTGACGTGGGCGGGCGGCATCGGGTCCTCCGCCTGACCTGGCCACCGATGCCGGAGGGAGCGCGGCGATACGCGCAGTGACGGTATTTCTGGCCGGCACCGGCAAACCCGCGCGATGACACGCCAGTGCTATACGTCGGTGCAGCGCAGCGACACTCAGCTTCTGGCGGTGAAGAAAATAGCGGGTGAGATGATCGCCGATCACTTCCTCGACCTCAGCCGCTACTCGGCTGCGGCCACGCCCTCCCGACGAGACCTTCGTCAGAAGATCGGTGACTGTCCCCGTCCCGTTCCTGAGCCTGCCGACCAACGTGTAGACCTGCCGCCTGGACAATCCCAACCGTTGCGCGGCATCGTCGACCGCTTCCGAACGCACCGAATGCATCTCCAGCAAGGGAGCCAGGACAGCGAAACGGGCCTCGGCCTGGGACCACCGCTCCCCCGACGCTGTCAGCACACCGGTCTCCACGACGTCGAGCTTGTCGGGGCGGAAGTTGTCAACCTGTCTGAGACAGATTGGTGTTGATCCCGGTGGGTCCGGGGAGGTCGGGGGCTGTCGGTCGCGACCGATAGCGTTCGGGGTGGTTGACGTACGCGCGGTCGAGTGCACGCTGGCGTCGATGTTGAGTGTCAGCGGCGATCCCGGTGTGCACCTCGTGCGGGGTGTGCCGGCCGAGACCGCTGTGGCGGTGCTCAGTGGCGTAGCGGTGCAGGAATTCTGTTGTCCACGTGCGCGCGTGGTCGATGTCGACGAAGTGGTGTGGGCAGTTGAGGTCGTATTTGATGGTTTTGAACAGCGACTCCGAGAATGGGTTGTCGTCGCTGACTCGGGGCCGTGAGTAGGTAGGCACGATGTTCTTTTCGACCAATGATGTGACGAGGGCATCCGATCGCATCACCGCGCCGTTGTCTGCATGCACTCCTCTCGGTGCGCCGAATTGTTCGACTGCGCGGGCGAACATCTCGACCGCCAAGTCGGAGCTTTCGTTGTATTCGATACGCCAGCCGACCGGGTAGCGGGAGAACACGTCGATTGCCAAGTACAGCCTGTATCGGTCTTGTGTCCTCGGGCCGCGGAGTTCTGTGACATCCCAGGACCACAATTCACCGACGTCGCCGGCGTGCACGATCGGCTTGCTGCGGTGCTGAACGAGGCCGCCCAGTTTGCTGCGTCGCCGATCGCCCACTAAACCCTGTGAGGCGGCGATCCGGTAGAAGGTACGTTCACTGCAGTCGACTTTCTCGGAGTCGAAAGCGCGCCAATATGTTTGCACCACAGACAGATCGGCGTACTCGTCCTCTTCCAGTACCGACACAACCGTCGTACGTTCAGGTGCGGTGAGTGCGGCCGGCTGGTGTCGATTCTTGTGTGGAGTCGGATTCGTCACCGGACGGTAGTGGTTGTAATCGTGGGCTATCCGGTAGTAGGTCGAGCGCGGGATGCCGACAAGTTCGCATCCGTTTCCGACCCCGACGTCGGCTGCGACGAGTTCGCCGACGAGTGCTATCAGGACAGTTTGTTGCGCTCTAGCCACAGTGCGTATTCGCTCGCGCTCAGTAGTGTTACCGGAATCTCGGTGGGGTCCTCGTCCGGCGAGCTCGTGGTGATTCCCTCCAAGAGCTCGTACGCTTTTCCCAAAATTTCTTGCACCGCCTCACTTTGGGCGAGTTTGCGTTTGAGTTCTCGATTTTCTTTGCGCAACTTGTCGAACTCAGCGCGGTCGAAATTCTCCATGCGGCGAAGCGACCTCTCCTCTGCTGCCGATGCCATCTGCGCTTTGTATTCTCCCGCATCTCGACTACGGAGCCAGTTCCGCACGGTCGACTTGGCGAGGTTGTGCTCACGGAGCAGTCGAACCTTTGCCCCATGATCGGTGCACAGGTCCCACTGCTCGACGAACGCGATCCGAAACGCAACCGGAAACGTCCGGCCGCCAGTAGTGGTTCGTCCGATCTCGATGTCGATCACAAGCATCTCGATTCCCCACGCCCAGGCCAGGACGTGTCTCACGATCATCCTGGCAAAGAACG
>NZ_JBMIRQ010000101.1:0-982 GCF_049195265.1 Rhodococcus sp. MALMAid1271
CTAGGGCGTGTCTCCCAATCGGCGTAGCCAGGTGAGAATTGCGCAGAGGGTGACGGCGGCGCGGTAGGTGATCGCGAGTTTGTCGTAGCGGGTGGCCAGCGCTCGCCATTGCTTGGCCAGAGCGAAGGAACGTTCAACGACGTTTCGGTCTTTGTAGAGGTCAGTGTCGAGTTTCGGGGGTCGGCCACCGCGGCTGCCGCGGCGTTCGCGAGCGGCGATGGTGTCGCTTTTCTCCGGGATGACAGCGGCGATACCGCGACTGCGGAGCTGGCGGCGGATCGTGCCGGACGAGTAGGCCTTGTCTGCGATCACCGCGTCGGGGCGGGTGCGGGGTCGGCCCTTGCCGTGGCGTGGGACGTGGATGTCGGCCAGGACTTCGGCCAGCATCGCGCCGTCGTTTCGTTGCCCACCGGTGATCACGTTCGCCAGCGGTCGGCCGCGGCCATCGACAGCACTGTGAATCTTGGTGGTCAGCCCTCCTCGCGAGCGACCGATGCCGTGACCTGCGGGTTCACAGTCCCGGAAGGGCCGGTTCTTGTGATTCGACCCTGCCCCCTGTGTCCTGCTCAGGGCGCGTTGTATTTGTGCTGTGCTGATGAGCGCGGCAGATGGTGGCGTCGACCGAGACGTTCCAGTCGATCTTTCCGGCTGCGTCGGCATCGGCCAGGATCACGTGCAGGATGCGATCCCAGGTCCCGTCCCGGGCGTAGCGGGCGTGACGCTTCCACACGGTCTGCCACGCACCGAACTCCTCGCGGGGTAGGTCCCGCCAGGGAATACCTGCTCGGTAGCGGTAGATGATCCCCTCGACGACTTTGCGATTGTCGCGAAACGGATGCCCCTGCCGCCCTTCATTGGAGGGCAGCAGGGGCTCTATCCGCTCCCACTGCTCGTCGGTGAACTGGCGAAATCGTGACTTCGTCTGTCCCATACGGCCACGGTCTCGCGGGTCACCGCTCAGCTATGGGAGACACGCCCTAGT
>NZ_JBMIRQ010000106.1:0-66237 GCF_049195265.1 Rhodococcus sp. MALMAid1271
ACGACCATGCGGGCAGGAGTGGAGCCTGCGGAACGACCATGCGGGCAGGAGTGGAGCCTGCGGAACGACCATGCGGGCAGGAGTGGAGCCTGCGGAACGACCATGCGGGCAGGAGTGGAGCCTGCGGAACGACCATTGGCGGTACGTGGAGCCTGCGGACGACCACGTTCGGTACGTGGTATTCATGCGGGGTGGACATCCTCGCTGCTCGAACGATTCTGCGCCCGGTCGACTACCGCACGACCGTCGAGTTCTATCGAGACGGCCTGTCGCTGGCAGTGTGCCGCGAATATCCCGGTGGAACGGTGTTTTTCGCGGGCCAGAGCCTACTCGAGATCGCCGCTCACCATCGCAGTGACGACGCGCACGGGTCGTTCTCCGGGGCACTGTGGCTGCAGGTGCGCGACATCGACTCGGCCGCGGCCGAATTGACCGCTGCCGGGATCCCGATCACGCGCGAGGCC
Organism: Rhodococcus sp. MALMAid1271; assembly: GCF_049195265.1. NCBI lineage: Bacteria > Bacillati > Actinomycetota > Actinomycetes > Mycobacteriales > Nocardiaceae > Rhodococcus > Rhodococcus sp. MALMAid1271. The sequence continues at coordinate 465 of NZ_JBMIRQ010000106.1, forward strand.
AGAACCGAGCCGTGGGGCCTGATCGAGATGTGGACAGAGGATCCGGACGGGATTCCGATCGTGTTGGTGCAGGTCCCGCACGATCACCCGCTCCGCCGCGATACCCGCTAGATCGGGCCGCCGTCGGCGACCGTGCGCAACACCGCGGCGGCGGACTGCGGCCGCGACCACAGATAGCCCTGCGCGAGGGTGCACCCGAGTTCGAGTACGGCATCGGCCTGTTCGCGGCTTTCGATGCCTTCCACGATCATCGAGAGGTCGAGGTCCTTCGCCACTCCCGCCAGCGACCTGATCATCGCCCGTCCGGCAACGGTGTCGACGAAACGCGTCAGGTGCCCGTCGATCTTGATCCCGTCCGGCTGCAGTGTCACCAGCCGTTCCAGAGAGGACCAGCCGGAACCGAAATCGTCGAGCAACACCCGGAAGCCCAATCGATGCACCTCGTCGATGTGCTTGCGCAGCAATGGACCCGGCGTCACGGCTGTTGTTTCGGTGAGTTCGAGGGAGATCGACGACGGAGACACCCCCGAGGACGCGATGGCGCGCTCCAACTGCCTGACCCCGTCCGGGTGCGCAAGGTGTCGCCCCGAGATGTTGACGGTCAGCCGCAGATCCGGACGGTGGACGTGCCACTTCTTCATCTCCACCGCGGCCTGCGTGAGCACACTGAGGTCGACGTCGATGATCAGCTCACTGGACTCGGCGAACGGAACGAAATCCGCAGGTACCACCATCCCCCGCGTCGGGTGGTGCCAGCGAGCCAACGCCTCGAAGCCCACGATCTGCTCGGTCCGCAGATCCACGATCGATTGAAACCAGGGCACGATGTGACCGTCGGCGATGGAATCGGCGATGTCGTTGTCACTGCCGAGGCGAATCACGCTCGATCCGACCCGGCGATGCAGGTCGAGCTGTTCCTCGAGCACCGACGCGAACTGTTCGAGTTCCTGCATCTGCTCGTCCGAGAGCGAGCGCGGCGTGCGATCGAGCAGACAAAGGGTGCCGATCACCAAGCCTTCGCGCCCCCGCAGCGGGACAGATGCATACGACTCGATGCCGTTGTCGTCGAGGATTGCGCGTTGCCGGGTGGTGGCGTGGATGCGTCCGTGAGCCACCACAGCGGGCTCTCCGGTGCGGACCACGTCATCGCACAGAGTCTCGGACCGCACGACGGTCGACACCGGTGGTCCACCTATATTGACCAGGGTGTATTGCGTGTCTTCGTCGAGCACGTTGAGCTGGGCGATAGCAAAGCCGACGCTCCGTGCGGCGAATTCGACCGTCGACCGCAGAGCAGGCGTCGTGGCCTCGAAATCGAGATAGCGGCGGGCAGAGTCGCTCTGGCGCCGAGACTGGGAGCGCGCGCTGTCCGCGACCTCACCATCCACCGGCATCTCCTCGCACGCTCCACCCGAGCCCGTTGAGGAATCGGTTCCAGGTGAGCTCAACCGGGAGAGAACGGGAGATTCGACCCCCAGTCCATCTCCGATCCGTCACACGGACGGATACCGAGTGTGTAGCAATCGATGTCGCAACACTGCGGCGGCGAGCCGCTTGCCCTCATCGGTCGCGAGCGCACCGAGCGATTCCGGCGTGGACACGGGCTCGGATTGTGGCAACTCGAACGCGCCGAGCGCTCCGAGCTCGGTGACCAGAGACCCAGCGAGCGGGGCGGCGTGTTCGGCAGCGGGCTCCGCACCGGCATGGGTCCAGCCCTCGGCGCGCAACAGCCGCGCCAGGTCGTCGGCGGTGGCCTCGACATCCGCAGCATCGTGCCCGACGATCATGCGGGCGAGAACAACCTCCGCGGCGATGGCGTCCGGGTGATATTCCGTGCCGACGATCCCGGCCGTCAGTACCCGCCACAGCCCGTCGGAACTGAGCCGCCGGGTGCGGGCAGTGGGAACGACCCGCCCCGCCGAACGACGCAGCAGACGCACGCGCATCAGGAGGCGTCGAAGCGTGAGGACTTTCTCGGTATCGAGTTCCCGGCCGACCGTCAGCGGACGTTCGGCCGGGGGAAACACCGTGGACGCGATACGCGCCACCACATCGCTCGGAAGGTACCCCGAGTCGGTCAACGGGACGCCGTCCCCGATACAGCCGATGAAGCTCTCGAGCCTACGCACGCAGCCGTACATCGGCTGCGAGGCCTCGTGCAGCGCATCACGCAACCCGAGATAGAGCTCGGCGCGCGGTTCGCTGTAGCTGCTCCACAGTTCGATGCGGTGGTCGAGGAGTTGTTCGAGAAGGACGGCCTCGGCCTCGTTCCTGCCGCGATCGGACGTGAGCACCGCGTCGGTGACGCCGCGTCGACGCGTGGCCAGAGCGTCGACGCCGAGCGGGCGTCCACCCGGCTTCGACGGCTCGAACTCACCGGCAATAGTGGCCACTTCCAGCGTCTCGCCGATCTTCTCGACGATGGAACGCTCGGTGCCGGTCGGGAGGTCCTGCCAGGTCACCAATTCGGTGTCGACAGCACCGATGCCCGACTGCTCGGTCGCCGCTCGATACCTCTGCAACCACACCGCGTCGTCGGCTGTTCGCACGAGATCCTCGGTGACGGCGCTTCGGGCGATCTCTGCATAGCCGACGCGTCCGAGCCGCTCGAGCAGTTCACCGAGTGCTCGGGCGATCTCGACGCCGCGATCGGGCCCCTCCGCCAGGTGCCGAAGATGAACCCACAGGAACGTCTGCACGGAATGTTGCGTCGGACCGGCCGGAGCAGACACCGCGACCAGAGCGTCCCACCCAAGGCGCGCGTCGGCAGCGAGTGCGGGATCGACCGAATCGAAGTACGACAGAGCGGCCGACACCGCATCGTCCATGCCCGATCCCTTCACGGTGTCCCACTGTTCCACAGTGCCCCAATTCAGGGAGCGGGTCACCTCCTCCGAACCTCGCGAAACGAGGCATATACGGCAAAAAGATTCACAGAAACCGAACGAGCGACAAATTCCGAGCGCCCCCGGAAGAACAGTTCGTACGAGGTCTTCGACGATCGCCGTTCGTGTCCCACAATTTCACCGTGAGCGCTGAATTCCTCGTACTTCTCGTGGTGGTCGTGACTGCACTCGCATTCGACTTCACCAACGGTTTCCATGACACCGCCAACGCCATGGCGACGTCGATCGCAACCGGTGCACTCCCGCCGAAAGTTGCGGTCGCCCTGTCTGCCGTCCTCAATCTGGTCGGCGCATTCCTGTCCGTGGAGGTTGCCGCAACCGTCGCGAAAGGCATCGTCGATCTCGGCGACACCGGCGGCGGAGAACTCCTCACCATCATCTTCGCCGGACTCGTCGGCGGCATCCTCTGGAACCTCGCTACCTGGCTGCTCGGCATTCCCTCCAGCTCCTCGCACGCACTGTTCGGCGGCTTGATCGGTGCCACCGTGGCGGGCCTGGGCACCAGCGGCGTCGTGTGGGACGGAGTCTGGACCAAGATCGTGCTGCCCGCCGTACTCGCCCCGATCGTGGCCGGGCTCATCGCCACCGTCGGCACCTGGGTCATCTACCGCATCACCGCCTCCGTCCCCGAGAAGTCCAGGGAGCGCGGATTCCGCTGGGGGCAGATCGGCTCCGCGTCGCTGGTCTCCCTCGCACACGGAACCAACGACGCCCAGAAGACGATGGGGGTCATCTTCCTGGCACTGGTCGCCTACGGCACCGTTTCCCCCGATTCGGACATGCCGCTGTGGGTCAAGTTCAGCTGCGCCCTGGCGATCGCCCTCGGCACCTATCTCGGCGGCTGGCGGGTCATCCGTACCCTGGGCAAGGGCTTGGTCGAGATCGCGGCACCGCAGGGCATGGCCGCCGAAGCCTCCTCGGCAGCGATCATTCTCACCTCGAGCCACCTCGGTCTTCCGCTGTCGACCACGCAGGTCGCCACCGGCTCGATTCTCGGGTCAGGACTCGGCAAGCCGGGCGCAGCCGTGCGCTGGAACGTCGCGGGCCGCATGGCCGTCGCCTGGGTCATCACCCTGCCCCTCGCAGGCGTGGTCGGGGCCGCGTGTTGGTTGCTCGCCCACACGATCGGCGGACTACCGGGAATCCTGATCGTCTTCGCCGTCCTCGTGGCGCTCGCCGCGTTCATGTACATCCGCTCTCGCCGTCAGCCCGTCGATCCGCGCAACGTCAACGCGGAATGGGACGGCGGACTCGTCCCGGCCCCGACCGATTCCGACTCTCCCGTGAAGGTCTGATGCACTCATGGACACTCTGAAACACACTCTCGATTCGCTGTGGCAGGTCGTTCTCGTCGGCCTGCTCCTCGGCGCAGGGCTGCCCGCGATCTTCGCGTTCGGGCTCAAGGCACTGTCCGTCGGCGAGCCCTCGGACGAGGCCGCGGCAACCGGCACCACTCGCGTCGCTCGACCCGTCGTGGCCACTGCCGCAGCGATCACGTGCTTCGCCGTCGTCATCGTGGCCATCGTGGCCGGAATCGCCTTCATCATGAAGGACTTCTTGAACAGCTCGTTCGGTATCACCGTCTTCTGACCCGCGAAAAGGACTGTTGTCGACATGACCGACCCTAGGAAGAGCACCTTCCCGTCATCGGTTCTCGAATGGCTCCGAGCCGGCTACCCCGAGGGCGTGCCGCCCAAGGATCGATTTCCGCTAGTGGCACTGCTGCGCCGCGCGGCACTGACCGACGCGCAGGTACAGGAGGTAGTCCTGGAACTCGTCTCTCCCGCCACCGGAGCACTGGACCACGGTGCAATTCCACCCGGAGAGATAGCCACGTACATCCGCGACCAGATCGACGCCGAGCCGACGGCCGAGGACATCGCCCGGGTCTCGGCGCGTCTGGCAGCCGGTGGCTGGCCCCTGGCGGATCCGGCCGCCCTGTAATCGATGCCGGTACCGTCTTTCCTCCACTCGATCGTCGGATGGCTTCGCGGTGGGTATCCCGACGGAGTGCCCGAATCGGACTACATACCTCTGCTGGCCATTCTGACTCGGCGACTGTCCGAGGAGGAGGTGCAGTCGGTGATGGACGCTCTCATCGCCGACGGCCGATTGCCTGCCGACAAGGCAGGCATCTCGGTCACCATCACCAAGATCACCAACGAAATGCCCCGCGAGGAAGACATCGACCGGGTACGCGCCAACCTCGCCGCCGGTGGATGGCCCCTGGCCGACCCGTTCACGATCCGGCGCACGGACTAACCTCGCGGGTGTGCTCGACAGTGTTGCCGTTCCTTCTGGACCGGCCGCGGCAGATCTCCTGCCGCGGCTGAGTCGTCTACTGGCCGGCGACGGCCCGGCCCTACTCCCCGTCCCCGCCGACGACCCACGCGAGATTCGCCGTCTGCACGAGGCGCTGTCGCCGGGAACCCCCATCGACGACGGCGTCGCACTGGTAGTCGCGACCTCCGGAACGACCGGAGTCCCCAAGGGAGCCATGCTGTCCGCATCGGCATTGACAGCGTCGGCGACCGCCACCGAGGAGCGACTGGGCGGGCCTGGCTCGTGGCTGTTGACGTTGCCCGCACACCACATCGCCGGGCTGCAGGTGTTGCTGCGGAGCGTGCTCGCCGGGACCGCGCCCGTCATCATGGACGTCTCCGCAGGATTCGACCCGGCCGCGTTGATCGAGGCCGTCGGCCGGATGTCGGGTCCGTTGCGCTACACCTCGCTGGTGCCAGGACAGTTGGTGAAGGCCTTCGAGAATCCGGAGGCGGTAGCGGCCCTCGCGTCACTGGATGCCGTACTGCTGGGCGGGGCGGCAACGCCGATACCGCTGCGCGAGCGGGCCCACGAAGCGGGCATTCGACTGGTCCGCACCTACGGCATGAGCGAAACCGCCGGCGGCTGCGTGTACGACGGAGTTCCGTTGCGCGACACAGAGGTACGCATCGACGCCGGACGAGTGGTGCTGGGCGGAAGTACCCTCGCCTCCGGGTATCGCGGATTGCCCGATCACCCGGCGTTCGCCGAACCCGGATGGTTCCGCACCGACGACGCCGGAACCATGGTTGACGGGGTCCTAAGCATTTCCGGTCGACTCGACGAGGCCATCTCGACCGGTGGGCTGACCGTCGTACCGCAGGTGGTCGAAGCCGAGCTGGCCACGCATCCTGCCGTGCTCGAATGCGCAGTCGTCGGATTGCCGGACGAACGGCTGGGTCAAAAGGTGGTCGTCGCCGTGGTCGCTTCCGATCCGGTGACCCTGGCGGAGTTGCGCTCTCACATCGCGTCGTCGTTGGATGTCACAGCGGCACCGCGCGAGCTGTTCCTGGTCGACTCGCTGCCGACCCGAGGGCCGGGAAAGCTGGATCGGGCGGCATTGCGGACGATGCTGGCGACGCGTTGAGCGTGGATTACCGCAGTGGTGTGCCTTGATGGTGTACCAGTTCCCATCCCGAAGCGGCATGCCGCCACAACGAGGTTCGACGCGCGTGCACTCCCGATACCGTCGAGATCCAGTGCACCAGAACGAGTTCCGCGCTGATCAGTCGACCGTCCAGCTCGAGCACCTCGATGGTCTTCGAGTCTTCGGTGCCGAGCAGGTCGAGTATCGACGACTTGTCCCACACTGCGCCCGAGGCACCCACCTCGGAGAAGTCGTCGGCAAGCAGTGTCTCGACCCTGGCACGATCACGGCGGCATTGAGCAGTCTGCAACTCACGCTCGAGCGCCAGAACCGTCGACAGGTCGAGGCCACCGGGACCGCCATCGGCAACACGAGTCATGAGGGACAGTCTCCCGCACATTCGCGAGGACCTGAAGTGATGACGCCGAACACCGGCACCCGAACAGATCGGCCCGCCGACTGGGCTGCACCCGATCCGACGTGCAAACATTGACGCCATGAGTGTTCTGGTCTGCTTCCACGCACATCCCGACGACGAAGTGTTCGGCACCGGAGGGGTGATGCGGCTGGCCGCCGATGCAGGCCACCGCGTGGTGCTGGTGACCGCAACCGACGGTGCCCTCGGGGAGTACCCCGACGGAATCCTCGCCGAGGGTGAGACACTCGCCGAACGCAGGCGCATCGAGTTGGACCGATCGGCCGCCGTCCTCGGAGTTGCCCGCGTCGTTCGGCTGCACTACGCCGATTCCGGCATGGCCGGCACCGCGGACAACGCCAATCCGGACGCGTTCTGCAACGTCGACGTCGACACCGCCGCGCAGCGGTTGGCCGAGGTACTGCGCGAGGAGCAGGCCGATGTCGTGACCATCTACGACCCGAACGGTGGCTACGGCCATCCCGACCACATCCAAGTGCACGTGGTCGGCAAGCGTGCCACCGAGATCGCCGAGACGCCCTTCGTCTACGAGACCACCACCAACCGCGATCACATGCGCAAGCTGATGGAGGCCAATCCGCACTGGAGCGAGGAAGCGACTCCGCCGGACATGGAGAGCTTCGGTTTGCCCGAAACCGAGATCACGACGGTCGTCGACGTCTCCACGGTGATGGACGCCAAGCGGGCCGCGATGGAAGCACACGCAACCCAGGTCGGTGACTTCGGACCGTTTCTGCAGATGGCTACAGCAGACCTCGCATCCGCGTTCGGAACCGAATGGTTCAGAAAGCTTCGCGGTACCGGTGGCGTCGGCCTGACCGAAACCTCACTGCCACTCTGATCGCACCACACCGGCACACGACAGCGGACGCAAGCGCGACGAAAGCGTCGTGCAAGCGGCAGGGGCGATCGTTGCCCCATGACCACACCAGCAATCGAGGCGCAGAGCCTCGTCAAGACATTCGGCAAGCAACGCGCCGTCGACGGTGTCAGCCTGACCGTTCCCACCGGATCGGTGTACGGCGTCCTCGGCCCCAACGGCGCAGGCAAGACCACCACGGTCCGCATGCTCGCCACCCTCCTACGACCCGACGGCGGCTCGGCCCGCGTCTTCGGCCGAGACGTCGTCGCCGACGCCACCGCGGTCCGGTCCCTCATCGGTGTCACCGGCCAGTACGCATCGGTCGACGAGGACCTCACCGCAACCGAAAATCTCGTCGTCTTCTCCCGACTGCTCGGTCTGAGCCGACGCGACAGCACAGCAAAAGCCGTCGAACTGCTCGAAGAATTCGGTTTGACGGACGCAGCGTCGCGACCGTTGAAGTTGTTCTCCGGTGGCATGCGTCGACGGCTCGATCTGGCTGCAAGCCTCATCGCGGCACCGCCACTGCTGTTTCTCGACGAGCCGACCACCGGCCTCGATCCGCGTACCCGCGCACAGATGTGGGACACCATCCGTCGCCTCGTCGCGGACGGTTCGACGGTACTGCTGACCACGCAGTATCTCGACGAGGCCGATCAACTCTGTGACCGCATCGCCGTCATCGACCACGGCCGCGTCATCGCCGACGACACCGCCGACGGCCTCAAGTCCTCGGTGGGCACCTCGGCTCTGTCCCTGACCCTCGACGACCGGAACCAGATCGACGATGCCCGCGCACTGGTCGCCGGGCATCTCGGTGTCGAGGTGACAGTCAGTGCCGAGGCAGCTCGGTTGACCGCACCGATGGCCGACACGTCGTCGACTCCGGACATCTTGATTCGCCTGCGCGACTTCGGCATCGAGGTCAGCGAGATCACCGTCACCAAACCCAGCCTGGACGAGGTCTTCTTGACCCTCACCGGCAAGAACGCACACGAGGATGCTGCATGACCACCACACTGAACCCACGATCGTCCACGCACTTCGACCCCGCAGACCTCCCCGTAATTCGGCACATCGGTATCGCCCGCACGGCAGCGCAGTCCGTCACCATGGGATACCGCGGTCTGCTCAAACTCCGACACAACCCAGAACAGCTCACCGATGTGGTGCTGCTACCGGTCATCTTCACCCTGATGTTCAGCTACATCTTCGGCGGCGCAGTGGCGGGCGATGTCACCACGTACCTGCCGATGATCGTGCCCGGCATTCTGGTGCAGACAGTCATCACCGGATCGGTCGTCACCGGTACGCAACTGCGAGAAGACATGGACAAGGGGGTCTTCGACCGATTCCGGTCACTCCCCATTGCCCGAATCGCCCCGCTGGCAGGTGCTTTGATGGCAGATGTCATCCGCTACCTGATCGCCGCGGTCGTCTGCTTTCTCACCGGATTCGCAATGGGGTACCACCCAGCAGGCGGCGCACTCGGTCTCGTCGGAGCCGTACTGCTGGTGATGTTCTGCGCCTGGTCGATCAGTTGGATTTTCGCGCTACTGGGCACCGTGATGAGCAAAGCCTCCTCGGTCCAAGGCATCTCGATGCTGGTGCTCTTTCCGTTGACGTTCCTGTCCAACGCGTTCGTCGACACGAGCACGATGCCGAACTGGCTGCAAGCATTCGCCGACGTCAACCCCGTCTCACATCTGGTGACAGCCGTCCGCGAACTCGCCAACACCGGACACTTCGGGATTCACGTCGTGTACTCGATCATCGGCGGCGCCGTGATCGTCGCGATATTCGCACCCCTGACCGTGAAGATGTACATGCGCAAAACCTAGACCAACTCGAGCAACCGCAGAATCTCTTGCAACGCAGTGGTTCTGGTGAAGCCGGCAGCCCGAGCGATACCCGCGTCGACCTCACCGTCGCCCAGGACCGCTCGGGCCGCCGTCAGATGCCGGTCGATCCGCATCGAAGGAAAGTCCTGCCGACCCACTGCCCGGTCCGACACCGCCAGCAACTGCAGGCCCAACTCCTGATCGCCACAGTGCAGCTCGAACGACCCCATCGCACACGACAGCGCACCCAGCATCGGAATGTCGTGGAACCCACCGGGCATCGACATATTCCATCGATCGACCCGCAGCGCCCGGACGGTGTCACGGACACGCTCTGCCGCCCCGTTGAGCACGTGCGCTCCGACGGCCGCGCACACCAGAATGGTCATGAACGGATCACCTGGATCATCCGACGGCCATCCACCCGACGCCAGCGCCGCCCGAAACCCCGCCAGACCTTGCTCGACAGCACCTTCCTCGATATCGGCGGCGGCCCGCACAGCCGTCAACGACGCCGAGCTCTGCTGCTGAGCGTGATCCCACCACGCTCCGGCGTCGGCCTCGTCCGTCGAATCGAGGGTGATCTGCCGCTGTGGTTCCACGGCCGACAACTCATCGAGCATCGCACGTCCGTCATCGACACTGCCTGCGCCGATCAGTGCCATCGCCAGAAAGGTGCGGGTCTGCACGCTTTCCTCGTAGGCGTGCATCTCCCACATCACCTCGGCCGAGGTTCGGTAGTACTGCGCGGCCCGCGCGTAGTCACCCGACAGCCCGTACGAGCCTGCAAGCGTCTGCGCCGTCGTTCCCACACCCCAGAGGTCGCCCCGACGCCGCGCAATCTCGAGCGCCCGCCCGCTGTCGCGAATCGACTCGAACACCCGGCCCGAGTTCTGCGCGAGCATTGCGCGGACGAGGTGGGCATTGCACCGAACGTCCTCGTGCTCGGACCGGGTGGCGAGAGCCAACTTTCGAGCCAAACCCCGGCCATCCATGCCGAAGACCATCAGTTCGGCGTTGAAACGCAGGCCGGGCGAGATCGCGTCCCTGGTGCGCAGGAGTCGACGGATGTCGACTCGAATGCGCGCAACGCGACGGACATGGCCATCGTGGGCAAAGTGGGCCGCCAGCACCAGCATCGCCATCGCGGCGTTGTCGTCGGGTGTACCACGCAGTCCGTCGCGCATACAGCTCTGCACTCGCTGCGCCCAGTTCAGCACTTCCGAATGCGCACCGCGCATGGCCCAGAAGTAACCGAGAACCGAGAACAACGTGCACACGTGGTCTGAAATCCGTTGCGCGAAGGAGTGTCTCATCAACGACAGCAAGTTGTCGTGCTCGACCTCCACGAGCTCGACCACGTCGGCGACACGACCGTCGGAGTACCCGTCGGAAACCCGAACCGCAATGGACGTCGACCACGAACGCAGCCGAGCCGCGACGCCATCGACTTCCCCGCTCGCCGCCAACTGCTCCTCGCAGTACTCGCGGACGGTCTCGAGCATCTTGTAGCGAATTCCGGTATGTGTTTCCACGACGGTGAGCATCGACTGATTCACCAAGCCGTCCAGCGCGATCGAAATATCCTCCACCCCAGACCATTCGGCAACCCATCGCGCTGCATCGAGATCGAATCCGGCGGGGAACCGACACAGACGACGCACGGCGGCCTGTTCGGTGGCGTCGAGCAGATTCCAGCTCCAGTCGATGACGGCATGCAGCGTGCGGTGCCGCTCCGGCCGGGTCCTGTCCGGCGTCTGCAGCAGCGCGAACCGGCGATCCAACCTGGTCTCGATGTCCTCGACCGTCATCGACTTCACTCGCGCAGCCGCCAATTCGATCGCCAGCGGCAGACCGTCGAGTGTCCGGCACAGGCGGGCGACTGCCTCGGCATCGAGCCGCGCCGACGGCCGAACGGCACGCGCTCGGATACAGAACAGTTCCGTCGCAGGGGAATCGAGCCCGGAAACACCCAAGGACGGAAGCGGAAACACCGATTCGGCCGTGATTCCCAACGGCGCACGCGAGGTGGCCAATACGGTCACCGAATCGGTCGCGGAAACCAGCATGTCCACCACCTGTGCGACCTCGTCGATCACGTGCTCGCAATTGTCGAGAATCAGCAAACCCCGACGGGTGGAGAGGACCTCGGCCAAGCGTTCCTGGATCGAATGAACCCGGGTGACCTGCAATCCGCCGACCTTGAAGTCCGCCTCGGTCAGCCCGAGAGTCGCTCCGATGGCCGACGCGACGTCCTCCCCGCTTCGGAGCGAGGCCAGCTCGACGAACGTCACCGACATTCTCGCCGCCGCACGATGACCCAGCGCGTGGGCGATGCGCGTCTTGCCCGCGCCGCCGGGGCCGAGGACGGTGGTGACGCGTGCACCGGCGAGCAGCATTTCGATAGCGTCGATGTCGCCGCCTCGACCGATGAGCTCGTTGGGGGCGACACGCAGACCGACCGTATGCAGCAGCTTGAGTGTGTCGTGGCCGAGGATCTCTGTGTTCAACGCCGTCGTGGCCGGTGAAGGATCGGTCCCCAACCGATCGGCGATCTCGCGGCGCAGAGTCGCAAATACCGTCAAAGCATCGTTGGATCGGCCCAGTCCGTGCAACGCACGCATCAGGTCGGCCGCCGCAGGCTCGTCGACCGGATCAGCGGCGGCCCGCGCTCGTGCCAGCGGCAGGGCATCGCCGAATCTGCGCAGACCGAGCAATGCCGAGACCTGTACGGACCTCAACGTGATCTCGATCGCATCCGCCTCCGCCCTGACGGCGTCGACCGGGTCGCCGCGCCACAGACCGAGAGCATCGACTACGAGTTCGAGAGCTTCCTGGAACTGCGAATGCCCGAGACGGTCCTGCGCGGCGCGGGCCAGTGTGCGCGCACGCCCGAGATCGATGTCCGCCGCGTCGAGAACCAGCCGGTACCCCGCGGGCCCGCTCTCGAGAGAACCGTTGGGCAGCGCCGCCCGCAGCCGCGAGATCTGGGTCTGGAGAGCGTTCTTCGGCGATCTCGGTACGTGCTCCGGCCACACCTGCTCGACGAGGTAGTGCGCCGATTGTGCCCGCCCAGGTGTGAGCGCCAACGCCACCAGCAGGGCCCGAGCCCGCGCACCTGGAACCGGCATCGAACTGCCCTCGATCACCGTCGCAACCACACCCAGAATCCGCACCACCGGTGGCTCGGCCGTGAGGTGCGCGGTCTGGGGATATGCGATATCGATGTGCACTGTCTTCGAATCGTAGGCGTCGGTGTCGGTACCATCGACTCGACCTCCAGATTGTTTTGAGCGCCTAACCAAACCAGGAGACGGTAGAGTGTTGACGTCGCCCATTCGAGGGTGCGTTCTCCCGATCCGAAGACCGTGACCGACGTAGGAGAGGCCGGATAAGCGATGCGTTCGTCCGAGGGTGTGTCTCTGGGCACATGCGGCATCCGCACTGCGCGGACCACCGAGGACGGCGCATGGACCGACGGCACCCCGTTCGACGACTGGCAACTCGCGCCCTCCGCTCAGGACGTGGCACGCGTCGTCCGCGGCATCGTCGACCGGCCCGACCCACCGCAGTCACTGGGCGTCGCCTATCGAACTCCCACCGAACGCACCGAGATCGAGCTCGCCCTGTCCGAGGAATACGTCTCCGACGTACACCTGATCGACCACACCGGTGCCGCACTCGAGTACGTCCGCCCCGGACTGCCGTCGCATCACCGAACGATCGCACTGTTCGACGCGGGTGCCACCGGCGTCGACATTCGCATCGTGGACGTCGAATCCGGACGCTCCTACGGTTCCATCCGAACCACCGCCATGAGCGGAAACTCCTTCGATTCCGTGGTCCGCGACCACATCCTCGGCCTCGGCATCGTGCGGCCACCGCAGTCCGCCGACGAGGAGAACGCTCTGACGGCGTTCTGTCGCGGAATCAAGGAAGCCTTGTCCTCGCACCAGACCACGAGCACTCCCGACGGCGAGCACGTCCTGCTCGAGCGGCACATATTCGAGCTGTCCATCGCCCGCGCAACCGAACAGGCCGCCGCCGCGGTACGGCAACTCGGCCTCGAAGCCGAGTTCTATCCCGACGCCGTCGTCGCCATCGGCGGGACGGCCAACGTCCCGCTGGTCAAGGCCACCTTGGAGCGATTTCTGCAGTTACCGGTCATCGTCCCGGATCGGCCCGAACTGGTGATCGCCGGCGGTGCCGCCGTCTACGCCACCCGCGTCGACGCGGCCCACGTGCCTGCCCTCGCCTCGCACCGACCGGCGCTGACCCGGCTGGCGATGATCGCGCTACCGATCGCGGGTGTCATCGCCGCCGTCGGGGTGTTCACCGCACTCGGGAGCAGCGACGAAAGTCAGCCACTGAGCACGCCCGCCAGCGTCGGTGAGACGGTTCCGCAGACCAGCGCGCCTACCGCCACCAGCACCGCCACGACGACTACCTCGTCACCGACTCCCGACATCCCGCCGCCGCCCCCGACGACGACTGCACCGCCTGCACCGGCAAAGAACCCCGCACCGTATGTGCAGCCCAAGCCGCGTTATTACCCGCCCGCACCGCCGCCTGCACCGACGGTGCCGCTGCCACAGATTCCGGGCGTCCAGATGCCTGTCATTCCACTGCCGGTATTGCCGCGACTGCCGTTCTGACCGGCCGCGTTCTCGCCCGGCGCGCGGATACGGAAAGATCGTCGCTCATGGCCACCACTGCGCAATGGATCGAAGGTGCGCGACCGCGCACACTCCCGAACGCGATCGCCCCCGTCCTCGTCGGCACCGGCGCGGCCGTGTCGCTGAACGCCGGGGTGTGGTGGAAGGCACTGCTCGCATTGATCGTGTCGCTGGCCCTGATCATCGGCGTCAATTTCGCCAACGACTACTCCGACGGAATCCGAGGCACCGACGACGATCGCGTCGGTCCTCTACGACTGGTCGGCTCGAAAGCCGCCTCCGCAGGCGCAGTCAAGACGGCAGCCATAGGTTGCTTCGCGGTCGGCGGTCTGGCGGGGTTGGTGCTGGCCGCGACCAGCGCCTGGTGGCTGGTCATCGTGGGAGTGGTTTGCATTGCCGGTGCGTGGTACTACACCGGCGGCTCGAAGCCGTACGGCTACAGCGGATTCGGCGAGGTGGCGGTCTTCGTGTTCTTCGGACTCGTCGCTGTCCTCGGCACTCAGTTCGTGCAAGCCGAGCAGATCGACTGGGCCGGCGTGTTGGCGGCAGTGGCCGTCGGATCGTTCTCGAGCGCCGTCCTGGTGGCCAACAACCTCCGCGATATCCCCACCGACACAGAGTCCGGAAAGCTGACGCTCGCAGTTCGATTGGGCGATACTCGCACTCGATACCTCCACCTCGCACTGCTGGTGGTGCCCTTCGCGATGACCGTAGTCCTGATCGCTCGAACCCCGTGGGCGCTGGTGGGCCTCCTGGCACTCCCCCTTGCCGCCCGCGCGAACTCCCCGGTCCGCAAGGGCGCTCACGGATTCGATTTGATTCCTGCACTGCGTGATTCAGGCCTGGCGATGCTCATCTGGGGAGCCAGCACGGGCGTCGCGTTGGCGTTCGCCTAACGCCTCTCGGGGACGAATGCACCCAACAGGAAATTCACGATCGAGATGATGATTGCGCCCCAGAACGCGGCGGCGAAGCCCACGATCTCGAGACCGTAGCCGGTCTGCGACGACAACCAACCCGTCAGCAGCAACATCAACGCGTTGATCACGAGGGTGAACAGTCCGAGAGTCAGAATCAGCAACGGCAGCGACAGCAGCTTCACCACCGGCTTGATGAACGCGTTCACGATCGTCAGCACGGCCGCGATACCGAGCAGCACCACGATGTCCCACCCGTCGCCGCGACCGGAACTGGTGACGGTGATTCCGTCGACGAACTCCTTCGCTACCCATATGGCAACAGCGTTGATCACGAGCCGAATCAGAAAGTTCATGGCGCCCATCGTAGGGTTCGAAGCGTTGGGCGGCTACGGCGTCCGAACGAGCAGGACCGTCGACCGCAGATCATCGAGCGAACACCGCAGCTGCACCAATTCGGTGAACCACGGATCGGCTCCTCGAACCAAACCGAGAAGAATATGCTCGACGCCTATCTCGCGGTCGCGTCGTTCCGCGGCCTCCTTCAAGGAGAGCTTCAGGACTTCCTTGGCCGAGGGCGCGAACGGGATGTGCTTCGAGCCGTCCGGCTGCGCGTCGTCGAGCGCACCCGGACCGACTGTCGACTCGACGGCGTCCAGGTCGATCCCGAGTGAACGCAGTGCACGCGCGTCACGGGTCTGCGCGTCTGCGAATACCCCATCGGCGGTGAATCCAGCCTCATCGAGCGCCTTTCTCAGCGGTTCGTCGACGGTGGACAGCGCCCCCAGGAAAAGGTGAGTGGGCTCGATACGCGGTGAGTGCAGTGCCCGCGCTTGCCCCTGGGCAGCCAGGACGACTGCTCTGGCGGACGTGGTGAATCGCTCGAACCTGATTGCCTACCTTCCTTTTCCGCCGTGCTTCTTGTGGACGGCCTGCCTGCTGACTCCCAGCGAATCGGCTATTGCCTGCCAGGACCATCCCTGATTTCTGGCACTGCGAACCTGAACGGCCTCGAGCCGCTCCAGCAATCGACGGAGGGCCGCTACCGCACGCAGCCCCTCCCCCGGATCGGGACTGGCGGCTGCGGCAGCGAGTGCAGTGGCTTCGGTCATGACGTCAATTTAGGTTGACAACTCCTCGTTGTCAACTCTAGTTGACAGGCCTCGTGAGATCGACGGCTTGCCGAGGCGCTCTCACGCCCAGGAGCGCTTCATCGATCCAACGCCACGTCGACGAACACTCGCCCACGATCATCACGTGTCGACGTGGCGACGCCGGTGTAATGAACACCACCGAGTTCGACGTCGACCCGACCGCCCTCGTTCGAGAAGTTGCGCCACCAGGTCTTCTTGTCCGGCATCGCCACAGCGATCTTCAGATGATCGTCGCGATGCCTGATTGCCAGCGGCAGAGTGATCTTCCGGCCCGACTTCCGGCCGGTGTAGGTCAAGATGCCCATCGAACGCCCGAGCAACCGCTCCAGCACCGGCAGTTTCATGACCGCCATCACCACCGTGTTGACCGCTGCCGCAGATCTCTGAAATGTATTCGTTGCCCGCCTCCGAATTCGCGCACGCCCCCTACAACCGAGAGTAGCTGCGGGTTCACCGCAGCGACAGACCGCTGTCCATCGACGCAGCGAGGACCTCCAAGGCCTTCAGAACGGCCCCACGCTGTGCACCCAGAGCATCGAACAGCCGACCGTGAGCTGCCAATTCGAGGGGAAACACCTCGTCCACAACGCGTTCACCGTCATCGGTCAACGCGATCGACGCAGACCGCCGATCCTCTGCGCTGGGCACTCGCTCGACAAAACCACGCCGTTCGAGTTTCCCGAGAGCCTTGCTCACGCCGGCACGAGACATCCCGAGCATCTCGGCCAGCGGCGCCGCCGTCACAGGTTCTACCGCGAAGCGCAGCGGCACCATCAATTCCACCTCGGACACGGTGACGTCGGCCGCGTCGTAGATCGGTTCGACCGCCATGTCGAGCAGCGCGACGATGCGCTTGATCTGTGCCACCACCTGCATCGGCGACGTGTCCAGTTCGGGATTGCGCTCGGCCCACCGTGCACAGGTCAGTTCACGTAGAGATGCGTCGGCCATCGTCACCACCAATATTGTTAACCAGTTGACAGTTCTGCTACGTTCACAGCCTAGTCCACCGACACCGGGAGTCCTCTTGACCTACGACACAGTGGTGATCGGCGGCGGCCCCGCCGGACTCAGTGCCGCAACACTATTGGCTCGTGCCCGTCGACGCGTGATCGTCGTCGACGCCGAGGAACCACGCAATGCTCCTGCCGACCACGTGCACAACTTTCTCTCACGCGACGGTTCCGCACCAGCGGAATTGCGTGAGGCCGGACGCCGGGAAGTCCTCCGATACGGCGGAGAGATTCTGCAGGGCAATGTAATTCGCATCGACGACGCGTTCTCGGTGCACCTCCGAGATGGATCTCGTCTCGACGCCCGATCGGCGTTGGTGGCCACCGGCCTCCGCGACGAGCTGCCCGACATCCCCGGTGTCCTCGAGCAGTGGGGTTCCGGAGTGGTGCATTGCCCGTACTGCCACGGCTACGAAGTGCGAGATCAGCCCATTGCCGTCGTCGGCGGATCCAACCGACCGTTCTCGGTCCACCAGGCCGCACTGATCCGTCAATGGTCGAAGGACGTCATCTTCTTCACCAACGGCATCGAGCTGACACGAGACGAGCGGGCCCGATTCGACGCGAGGTCCGTGCGCGTCGTCGACGCGCCGGTTACCCGGGTCGTGCTGCACGACGGCAGCGTGACCGGCATCGAGCTTGCCGGCGGCACAGTCGTTCCCCGAACGGTGGTATTCGTCGGTCCGACGTTCGTCCCGAACGACAGCCTGCTCATCGGGCTCGGCTGCGCTCGCCTCGAGAACGGATGGGTGGCAACCGACCCCACGGGTTGCACCAGTGTGGACGGCCTGTGGGCAGCGGGAAACGTCTCGGACTCACCCGCGCAAGTGATCAATTCGGCGGCAGCAGGCTCGAAAGCCGCGATCGCCATCAATCACTACCTCCTCGAGCTCGACGTGAACCTCGCCGCCAGCGCGTCCTGAGGGCATTTCGTCAGCACCGACGAATGTGTCGGAGCTCTGGTTTACTCTGGCCGCAACGAGATCGAATACGTGTTCGATCTCCGGTCGCTGGGGGGTGACATGGGGCTACGAAAATCGGCATGGACGACGGACGATCATGCTGCGCTCGCCTGCGTACTGGGCGCGCGCCGGACGATCAACGCTGCTGTTGCTTCGGAACTGAATCTCTCGGACGAATACGTCCGGAATCGAACGGCGTGCGCAGCACCGTGGGACACCGGGGTGACCGAGAAAGATCTGTACAACTCGGCGATCTGCGAACTGGCGGCGGCCCTGTCGTCCACCTTTGCCGCCGTGCACAACAAGCTGCAGATGTGGCGTCAACTTCGCCCGCTCGTACGTCAGGAATTCATCGCCGGCTCCCTCGACCTGGAGCGAGTCAGAACAATTCACGATCATCTGCTTCACGCCCGGCCGGAGACGGTGATCGCCCTGGAGGCCGAGATCGTCAAGGCCGCCAGGGAGATGGCTCCGGGGACCTTGGGTCGCGAGATCGACCGACTCCTCATCGAGGCCGACGCCGACTGGGACCGCGCGGTGCGCACACGGGCCGCGCGCACCGAGAAGCGCATCCGCCTTCGGCGACGAGCCAGGGGACTGTCGAGTGTGACCGCATTGATGACCGACGGTGAAGCCGACGAACAGCTCTCGCGGATCGATGCCGAGGTCGCACGCCTGCACCCCGAGGATCCGCGTTCGGACGACCAACGGCGCGGCGACGCCCAGACCGCACTGATGCGCGGCGAGCCACTGCTGTGCGAGTGCCGCACGTGCCAGGTCTCTCGCGATGATGCTGACGATGCGACGGATCCGCAGGCCCCCGATGCCGATGAACCGGCGTCGAAGACTGCATCGCCCTCGACACCGACAGAATTGCCCTCGGCATCGACAGAACCGGGAGAGACGCACCCCGCGCCGGGAGTTACTGCCGAGCTCGCACCACCCGACCCGTCGCGAAGATCACGACCAGGAGGGGGCACGCTGATCGAGCGTTGGCGTGCCCTCGTCCGGGGCGATCCCTTCGGCATCCACGCTCTGTACCCAGACGGCCACGGCGGCATGAAACGGCCGCCGCCAGGGGCACTGACCTACACGCCCAGTCGGGCACTCGCGGCGCAGGTGCGCGCCGAGCATCCGTATTGCCTCCACCCTGGATGCAACGTGCCCTCGGAACGGTGCGATCTCGACCATATCGTCGAATTCGACCAACGGAATCCGGAGCGAGGCGGCTGGACGATCTCCACGAACGTCGGCCCGCGATGTCGACTCCACCACAACCTCAAGACGCGCAAGCTCTGGCGCACCGAACTGCTCCCGGAAGGAGTTCTGCACATCGTCGATCCACTCGGAAATCACTACTTCACCGCGCCGACTCTGTGAAACACGATCGCATAGGGTTGGTTGGTGAGCACCGCGAACCTGACCCGGACCGAAACTCGCAGGCGTTCGCGCCACATCGACGCAGTGAGCTATCGCGTCCATCTGGACCTTCTGCATGCCGAAAACATCGGCGTCGACACATTCGAAACCGTGACGACGATCGAATTCGACGCGACCACCGCCGCGACGTGGGTCGATTTCATCGGGTCCACCGTCGACGAGGTCACCGTCAACGGTGCCGACTCACCGGTCGACTACGACGGTGCGCGGATTCAGCTGTTAGGGCTCAGCGAGCACAATGTGGTGCGGATTCGAGCGCGCGGGCGATACAGCCGATCGGGTGAAGGACTGCACCGCTTCGTCGATCCAGTGGACAACAACGTCTATCTGTACACCCAGTACGAGCCCGCCGACGCGCGGCGGGTGTTCGCGAACTTCGAGCAACCCGACCTGAAAGCTCCGTTCACGTTGACCGTCGCAGCACCGGCGGGGTGGACCGTGCTCTCGAACCGCGAAGGAGTCACCGACAACACCGTCACCACGTTCGCGCCGACTCTGCCGATCTCGACCTACATCACCGCGGTCGCAGCGGGCCCGTACCACCGCGTCGAATCATCGTGGACGCGAGACGAACTCACCGTCCCGCTAGCAGCGCTGTGCCGGGCCTCGCTCGCCGAGCACTTCGACGCCGAGGACATCTTCGACATCACGAAGCGGGGCCTGGACTTCTTTCACGACAAGTTCGACTATCCGTACCCGTTCGGAAAGTACGACCAGATATTCGTCCCCGAGTACAACCTCGGTGCGATGGAGAATCCAGGCCTGGTCACCTTCACCGAATCGTATGTGTTCCGCTCGGCGGCAACCGAAGCCCAGTACGAGGCTCGGGCAAACACGATCCTGCACGAGATGGCGCACATGTGGTTCGGCGACCTCGTCACGATGCAGTGGTGGGACGACCTATGGCTCAAGGAGTCCTTTGCCGACTACATGGGCGCCTACGCGTCGGCCGAGGCCACTCGATTCACCGATGCCTGGGTCAGTTTCGCCAACCGCCGAAAAGCGTGGGCCTACTTGCAGGATCAGCTTCCCACCACCCACCCCATCGTCGCCGACATCACCGATCTCGAGGCCGCGAAGCTCAACTTCGACGGCATCACCTATGCCAAAGGCGCGAGCGTGCTCAAGCAACTCGGAGCATTCGTCGGGGCCGACGCGTTCTTCGCGGCCTCTCGCAACTACTTTCGAACCCATGCTTTCGGAAACACGACTCTGACGGACCTGCTCGGTGAGATGTCGGCCGCCAGCGGGCGCGATCTCGACACCTGGGCGGCTGCATGGCTACAGACCAGCGGAGTCTCCACGCTGACGTTCACCGGCGATGCCATCGAGCAGACGCCCCCGCGCCCCCACCGTGTAGCCGTCGGCCTCTACGATCTGGACGAGTCGGGAAATCTGACCAGAACCCACCGCCACGAGCTCGACATCACCGAAGCCCGAACTCCCGTGGAGTTTCCTGCTGCCGCACTGGTTCTGCTCAACGACGACGATCTGACGTACGCCAAGATCCGATTCGACGAACGCTCCACCGCCACCGTGCGGGCCTACCTCGACCGCATGGTGGACCCGCTCGCACGGGGACTGGTGTGGTCAGCGCTGTGGAATTCCACCCGCGATGCCGAGCTCTCGGCACTCGAATACCTCGACATTGCAACCAGATTCGCGCCCACTGAGCCCAAGATCGGCCTGCTCTCAGCTGTCACCGCCAACGCGACGTACGCGGTGGAGCACTATCTACCCGAGGAGCGAAGGCACGAACCCACCCGCCAGTGGCTCGTGGAGTCAGGGAATCAGCTGCGCGCCGCGGAAGCAGGAAGCGACGCGCAGCTGGTATGGGCGCGTGCGGTCGCGTCGGCTGCCCAGCTGGACGACGTGCTTGCCGCCGATGTGCGCGCGCTGCTCGACGGGTCCCTCACCATCGACGGCCTCCGTCTCGATCCTGATCAGCGTTGGGCGTTCTGGTTGGCCCTCGCCGCCACCGGACACGCCACCGCAGCCGAGCTCGATGCCGAACTGGCCTCGGACGACACCTCTTCGGGACGAACTGCACACACCGCAGCGTCGGCGGCAATACCGGACGCGGAGGTGAAGGCACGAGCGTGGACTGCCATCACCGAGCGCGAGGACGTGTCGAACGATGTCCTCGATGCCCTGATCACCGGATTCCGAGCGGGGCACCGACCGGACCTGACCGAGCCGTACGACGACGCGTATTTCCTCTCCATCTCCTCCTTGTGGGCCTCGCGCAGTATCGAGATCGCGAGGCGCATCGTCGTCCGACTGTTTCCACAGCAGTCGTCGACGGACGCGGCGGATGCATGGCTCGCCGAGCACGAATGGGCCCCGGCTGCTCTACGGCGCTTGGTGATCGAACAGAGAGACCACCTGGCCCGGAGTCTGCGGGTTCAGGCGCGACTAGAATGACGTCCATGCCCAACCACGGTGCTCGACGCTCGATTGCTACATCCGCTCTGGCTGCCGGTGGCTTGCTGGGCGGCTTCGCCGTTGCCCGGCAGTCCCACAATCGTCAGCTCGGCGGAGCCGTATTGGCGGCCGTCGGCGTGGCATGCACGGCGCAGTGGCAGAAGTCCTCGGGCACGGCGCGCGCCGGCGTACTCCTCGGGACTTACCTCGTGGCGTTCGGTGCCTCGCATCCGTTGGCGAAGAAGATCGGTGCGTGGCCGGCCGTCGGTGCCGTCGCCGCTGCAACTGCGGCGGCGTCGTTGATCGTGAGCAGCTAGTCGGTCAGAGCGTCCCGGTACGAATGAACCGTTCGAGAGCGTCGGTCGGTTCGCCGAGATCCATGCCTTGGCTCGCGACCCAGGCATCGTCGAAGTAGGTCTGGGAGTATCGATCTCCGCCGTCGCACAACAGCGTCACGACGCTTCCGGTGCGGCCCGCGGCGATCATTTCCGATATCAATCCGAAGGCACCCCAGATGTTGGTACCTGTCGATCCGCCCACCCGCTTTCCGAGTGCCTCCGAAGTGAACCTGGCGGCGGCAACCGACGCTGCGTCGGGCACTGCGATCATGCGATCGATCACCTGCCCGACGAACGACGGTTCGACGCGTGGTCTGCCGATTCCTTCGATGCGGGATGGCAAGCCGGTCTCGAACGTGGCATCCCCGGTTTCGTAACCGCCTGTGAACGCCGAGTTCTCCGGGTCCACCACAGCGAGTTGCGTTGCATGCCTGCGGTATCGGATGTACCGGCCGATGGTGGCGCTGGTTCCCCCGGTCCCTGCTCCGACCACCACCCAGTCGGGGATGGGGCATTCCTCGAGCCGAAGCTGGTCGAAGATGGACTCGGCGATGTTGTTGTTTCCGCGCCAGTCGGTGGCCCGCTCGGCGTGGGTGAATTGATCCATGTAGTGGCAATCCGGTTCGGCCGCGAGCCGATGGGCTTCGGTGTACATCTCGCCGGGCCGGTCGACGAAGTGGCACCTACCGCCGTGCGACTCGATGAGAGCGACCTTGGCTATGCTGGTGCTTCGCGGCATCACTGCGACGAATTCGAGGCCGAGCAGTCCGGCGAAGTACGCCTCGCTCACGGCGGTGGAGCCAGACGACGCTTCGATCACCGTCGTGTGCTCGGTGACCCAACCGTTGCAGATTGCGTAGAGGAACAGCGACCGAGCCAGTCGATGCTTCAGGCTGCCCGTGATGTGGGTGGACTCGTCCTTGAGGTACAGCGAGATCCCCCAGGCCGCGGGGAGCGGGTACCGCAGCAAGTGAGTGTCGGCACTGCGCTGGGAGTCGGCTTCGATCAGCCGCACGGCGTTGTCGACCCAGGCCCGCGAACCCGAGTGGTCGATCGATCTGGTCATTTTCTGCCGTCTTCACCACGCAGCTTCGACTGCAGGTCCGCGCGCGCGGCTCGCCTGTCCTCGTCGACTGCAGCGATGGACTCGTTGACGCGGATACGCATTTTCTTGAACAGGAGCAGCGACAGTGGAAGCGAGATCAGCACGGCGAAGATTGCGGCTACGAGGACCGGAACCTCGACGCCGAACAGTAAACCGATGCCCACGATTGCCAGCGCGATCACGATGACGAGCGCGAGCCGGGCGAAGGTGTACGCGGCGAGGTTCACGGCGAGCGACTTTTTCGGCGACCTACCGTTCAAGGCATTCCCGCTGGTCGGTTCGCTGTTATCGGCATTCGTCGCTTCACTCACGGGTCCCAGGTTACCGGGCTCGTCGACAGTTCCGACCCACCCCTGGGGTGACCGATTTGTCCATTACCTCCCCTTTACCAACCTTGTATCAGTCGAGTACCTAGGGGTTCGGGTGCAACCATGGGTTCCAGAACACAGCAGACCGATATCTCCGGTTCGACGCGAATGCACCGAACCGCATCGTAGGAGGACACGACAGATGAGCGCACCAACATTTCACAAAGCTCAGGACTCACTTCTCACGCCGGGTCAGGTAGCCGCGCTTTTCCACGTCGACCCCAAGACCGTGACCCGCTGGGCACACGCCGGACGCCTCGGATCTCTCCGCACCCCTGGCGGCCACCGCCGATTCCGCGAAACCGAGGTCATGCAACTGCTGACGTCTCTGACGACCGAAGCCGGCGCACACCACTGAGATCGGATATCCCGACAACTGAAACCCTTGCGGCATCCGCACCCAACGAACTCATCGCACATTCTCAGGAATCTGCGATGCTCGACGGGTGCGGAGGCTGCTCTATCGCGGCTACCCTCGTACAAGGAGGTGAGTCGTGATCTATCTATTGGCGTTGATCGGCTTGGTGGCAGTGGTGGTGCTGTTCTGGAAGGCTTTCGGACCCGGCACAGGGGCCGAGCCTCCACGAACCGTCGGACCCGATGACGATCCGGAATTTCTGTGGCGAATCAATCGGGAAGCTCGCCGCGGAGGAAAAGACGGAACCACGGAGGCGGGCACCGAACCGACCGAGTAGAAGCTTTCGAGGTTCTCAACTGCGGCGAGAAGCGGTGGGCGAGTCCGGGAAACCGGCCGCTACCGCTGCCGCAACCTCGAGCAGTGCCTTACGCGTGCGTCCACGAAGGCGATCCAGTTCGATCTCTGCCCCCTCCTCGAGATGTGGGTCGAACGGAATCGTCCGTACGTGTGCACATCTCTGTTCGAAATGCTCGACCACCTTCTCCAGATCGACTTTCCCTGCCCTGGGTCGAACTCCGTTGACGACGGCAACCGATCCGGCCACCAAGTCCCGGTAGCCGTGCGCGTCGAGCCAGTCGAGCGTGGCCGATGCGCTGCGTGCTCCATCCACCGACGCTGAACTGACGACCACGAGCGTGTCAGCGCCTTCGAGAATGCTCTCCATGGCCGAGTGCATCAATCCGGTGCCGCAATCTGTGATGACGATGCTGTAGAACTTCTCGAGCAGTTCGACCGCGCGCTCGTAGTCCTCACCACTGAACGCTTCCGATGCTGCCGGGTCCGCATCGGACGCCAGCACCTCGAGCCGATTGGCGTTCTGGGAGGTGTATGCCCGAACGTCGCTGTACCGCGTCAGAGACGCTATGTCGTGCAACAAATTTCGCACCGTTGCCGAGGTCTCCGAGGGAACCTTCTGTCCCAATGTTCCGCGGTCGGGGTTCGCGTCGATAGCGATCACTCGATCACCCCGAATCTCGGCGAACGTCGACCCCAGCGTCGCCGTCGTCGTGGTCTTGCCGACGCCACCCTTCAGCGACAGCACCGCGACGCGGTAGCACCCCACAAGAGTCCGATCGACCTGCGCAGTCAACTCGAGGCGACGCTGCTGGGCGGCACTGTTGCCGGCGTCGATACGGCCGCCGGACATTACGTACAGAGCCCGACGCCACCCGGCCACCGGTGCCGCACTCGCCGATCTCACAAGCAACGAATTACCTAGATCGTTCGCCGACACCGGATGCGAAGGCGCGGCTCGATCGTCGAATCGACCGAGGTGGTCTACCGCTCCCGGTGGCGGCAGAACCTGGGCACCTGTCGGGGCGAGCTGCGGTTGTGGGGGTTGAGGCCATGGACCGGACTGAGGAATCCATGGGGTGTGAGGTGCCATCTGGCTGTGCGGTGCCATCTGGTTCTGAGGTGCCCAGTGATTCTGGGGTCCGATCGGCCCGTGCGGCCCACCCTGGATCTGCGGTTGGCTGTCGTTCGGCGGCCCCGTCTGGGCCTGTGGCGCGCCGTTGTTCGGCGGGGCTGTGGGAAGGTTCGGGACTGGTCCGGATGAGACCGGCAGCTGGTGGATCTTGCTGGGTGGCGGTGGACCAGGCGGCGGAACGGCGGAATCCTTTTGCGCCGGAGCGGGCTTCTCGGGAGACGCTGCGGGAGTGGTCGGCGTTTCGGCAGGCGTGGCGGGTGACGTACTTTTCGCCGACTCCCCCGCCTCGGTCGGTATGGCGGCGGCGGGGGCGGATTCTGCCTCCCCCACACCTTGGGCGGTTCCGGGCGTGTCGCCGCCATCGGTCGACTCGGATGCCGTGGCGGGCGCGACTGCGGATTGTGCTGGACGTGACGCAGGAATCGGCGTCGATGGCACCGGGGTCCGCGTGGTCTCGGGTGGCGTTCGGGGCGGGGTTGCGCTGCTTTCCGGCGGCATTGTGATGGGCGTCGAGCGAAATGGCTCACGTTGCGGCGCTGGTTTCGCGTCGGGTGTGGCTGTGGTCGAGCCGGTGGTGACTGCTGCGTCACGCCCGGGCGCATGTTCTTCCGGTTGGTCCTCGTCCAATGGCCGGACGGGTTGCCATTTGTTTTCGTGCCGATCGGCCATGACCGATTCCCCCCACTCCAGATCCGGGCTCGGATGTCTCCCCCATCGAGCCGGATCGGACGCTACCAGCTGAGGGGCAGGAGTGGAGCCTGCGGAACGACCCGAATATGCAGGAGTGGAGCCTGCGGAACGACCCGAAGATGCAGGAGTGGAGCCTGCGGAACGACCCGAAGATGCAGGAGTGGAGCCTGCGGAACGACCCGAAGATGCAGGAGTGGAGCCTGCGGAACGACCCGACAGTGCAGGAGTGGAGCCTGCGGAACGACCCGACAGTGCAGGAGTGGAGCCTGCGGAACGACCCGAATATGCAGGAGTGGAGCCCCGCAGTCTGCGCCGGGACTAGTTCAGGCCGGCGTAGCTGTGCAGTCCCGAGACCACCATGTTGATGATGAAGAGGTTGAACAGCATGGCGGTGAATCCGGCGATGTTGATCCACGCGGCGCGGGTGTTGCGCCATCCGGAGGTGGCGCGGGCGTGCAGGTAGGCGGCGTAGATGATCCAGGCGATGAACGACATCGTTTCTTTGGGGTCCCAGCCCCAGAAGCGTCCCCATGCGGCTTCGGCCCAGATCGCGCCGAGGATGACGCCGGCTCCGAAGAGCGGGAAGGCGACGATGGTCGTCTTGTAGGCGAGTCGGTCGAGGGCTTGGGCGTCGGGCAGTTTGGAGGCGAATTTGCCCCAGAACCCGAGGCTTTCCTCGCCGAGTGGCTGCTTGATGCGTAGCAGGAACAGCAGGGAGGCGACGCCGGAGACCAGCAGGATGCCGCTGCCGACGCTGACGATGGTGACGTGGATGGGCAGCCAGTAGGAGCGCAGTGCCGGGACGACCGGGGCGGCGTCGGCGTAGAGCTTGGTGGCGGCGAAGAACATCAGCACGAGGATCGGTGCGAGGACGAACACGAGCATCGGGCGCATGGTTTTCTTGCGCAGTGCGATCACCGAGGTGAGGGTTGCTGCTGCGGTGGCCATGGTGACGAACTCGTACATGTTGCCGAGCGGGAATCGGTGGGTGGCGAAGCCGCGGAGGACGACGGCGGCGATGTGCAGCGCGAGGGCGGGCGCGAGGAGTGCGAAGCCCATGCCGGCGAGGCGATCGGAGAGTGGGCGTTTGGGGGTCTCCACCACCAGTCCCGGGCGGGTCTGTTCGACGGGGGCTCCGGCACCGACGAGTTCTTTCGCCTGTACGGCGGCGGCTTTGGCTGAGGCGTACTGGGCGATGAGGAGGACGAATGCGAGCACGTAGATGGTGAACGCGGATTCGAACGACCAGTCGCTGTACTGCGAGAGGGTCTCGTTGATCGGCATCGGTCAGTTCTCCTGTTTCGAGGTGTCGCCGAGCAGGCGGGTGCACAGGCGGTCGAACTCTTCGCCCCACCCCGCCTGATCGGTGCGTGCAAGTCCGCCGAGGTCTACTACAGTACGTCGTGACTGCTCGTCGGCGATGAGCCGGACCCAGATTCTGCGACGCTTGATCACCAGTGAGACGAGCAGTCCGCCCATCATCGTCAGTGCGAAGACGAGCACCCAGGTTTGGGCGGGGTCGTGCGAGACCTGGAGGTTGACGAATTCTTTCGCTCCGTCGAACGTGACGATGGTTCCATCGCTCAGCGTCGACGATTCTCCCGGCATCAGGTTGACGCGGTCCTGTTTGACGAGGCGTCCCTGGGCGATCATTTCCTGATCGAGCGAGAAGATCGATTGCGGGAGTCCGGTGTCGAGTCCGGTGTCGCCCTTGTAGATGTCGATGGCGACGGCGGGGTCGTTCATGGCCGGGAAGCTCGACGACAGCAGGCTGCCGTGGAACGACGCCGTCGGTGCGAACAGCCCTTCGATGGCGATCTGGTTCTTCCGCCGGTCCATGGGGTCCGGGTAGAGGCCGCCGGGTGGGTCGACGCGTAGCACTCCGCTGGAGAGGAAGGTGGTGGCGTCGGTCGGTTGCCATTGGATGGTGTCGGTGCGGGTTTCACCGTCCGGGAACGTGACGGTGAAGGTCGGTGCGTAGCCATGGCCTTGGAGGTAGACGCGATCGCCTGCCACGCGCAGTGGATGGTTGACCTGGAGTTGGTCGTCGCGCCAGATGTTGTCGGTCAGGTCGTCCCCGGCTTGGTAGGCGATGTTGGAGGTGAACATCTCGGCCTGGCCGTTGTCGAGGTAGTCGGCGCGGAAGTCTTTGACGCGCAGGCACAGTGGTTCGAGGTCGGTGCCGTCGACGAGGTTGCCTGCCCTGAACGAGTCGTAGTTGGCAGGCGTGGAGGTGCAGAATCCGGGGCCGTCGTCGGCGATGACGATGCGGTTGCCCTCGTATCCGAGCAGTTTGCCCATGGCGATCGCGGCGAGCAGGCCGACGAGCGAGAGGTGGAAGACGAGGTTGCCGAGTTCACGGACGTAGCCCTTCTCGGCCGAGAGCGTCACCGCTCCGCCGTCCTCGGTTCGCTGGGCTACGCGCCAGCCTCGCAGCTGGGCGCGTACCTGCGCTGCGATCTCCTCCGGCGTTCCGTCGACGTCGTAGCGGCTGTGGTGTGGCAGCCGGGAGAGGTTGCGGGGTGCGCGAACGGGTTTGGTGCGCAGTTGCTTCGCGTGCTCGATGCAGCGCGGCAGGATGCAGCCGATCAGCGAGATGAACAGCAGCGCATAGATCGCGGTGAACCAGAAGCTGCCGAACACGTCGAACAGTTCGAGCCTGTCCATGATGGGGCCGAGGGTCGGGCGGTCGGCGATGTACTGGTCGACCTTGCCCGCGTTGAGGCTGCGCTGCGGCACGAGGGCACCGGGCACGGCAGCGAACGCCAGCAGGAACAGCAGCACCAGGGCGGTGCGCATACTGGTCAGACCGCGCCAGGTGTTGCGGACCAGGGCAACTACCTTGCCCAGCGTCGACTGCTTGCTGGGCGGCGAGGCCTCGGTGCGCTCTTCGGTGTCGGCGGTCATATCGGCAACACCACGTCGGAGACGAAGGCGTCGCGAATCCACCCGACGAACTGATCCCAGGCACCGGTGACCAGTGCGATTCCTACTGCTATCAACATGATTCCGCCGAACACCTGTATCTGTCGTGCATGTGTACGTAGCCAGCCGACGCCTCGGAGTGCGCTGACCGAACCGAACGCGAGAATCACGAACGGCAGGCCGAGGCCGAGGCAGTAGGCCACGATGAGGGTGACGCCGCGAGCCGCCGTCGCGCCGTCGGTTCCCGCGGCCAACGAGATGACGCCCGCGAGAGTGGGTCCAAGGCATGGGGTCCACCCGAGTGCGAACACGCCGCCGAGCAGCGGCGCTCCGGCCAGTGAGCCGATCTGCTTCGGTTCGAATCGCACGTCGCGCTGCAGGGCTGGGATCAGTCCGACGAACACCAGGCCCATGGCGATGGTGACGACACCGCCGATCCGCATGAGCAGTTCTCGATTGATCGACAGAACGGAGATGGCACCGAAGACGGACGCGGTCGCGAGGACGAACACCACGGTGAATCCGAGGACGAACAGGGCGGCGGCTCCGGCCACTCGTAGTCGTCCGCTGCGTACCTTCGTCTTCACCGCGGCCTCGCCTGCGGTGACCGCGGGGGCGTCGGCTCCGACGACTCCGGCGAGGTAGGACAGGTATCCCGGAACCAGCGGAACGACGCATGGTGACGCGAAGGAGACGAGCCCGGCCAGGACGCAGGCTCCGAGGGCCAGGATCAGCGGACCCGAGGCCGCGGCTTCCTGGAAACTCGCGCCGACCCCGGCAAGGTGGACCGTTTCCTGCATTGCCACAGTCACTGTTGCACGGGCTCCTCGGCGGCTATCCGTTCGACGACGGGCTGCAGGTCCTCGGCGAGCAGTTCGCGCAGGAATACTGCGGCGACGCGGTGCTGCCGGTCGAGCACGATGGTCGTCGGAATGACGGAGGTGGGCACGCCGCCGAGTGCATTGAGGGTGCGCATCGGCGGGTCGTAGATGGAGGCGTAGCTGACGTTGTTGCTGATGACGAAGTCCTGCGCGGCGGTCTTCGATTCGTCACGCACGTTGATACCGAGGAATTCGACGCCCTGGTCTTTGGTGGCCTCGTAGACCTTTTCGAGATCGTCGGCTTCCCCGCGGCAGGGTCCGCACCACTGTCCCCAGACGTTGAGTACGACGACGTCACCGTCGTAGTCCGACAGTGCTGTCGTCTTGTTCTCCGTCATCAGGTCGGGGCCGGAGAGTTCGCCGAGCGCACCGCGGTCCGATGGCGGGTCGTAGAAGATGTCGGTTTTGCCGCCTGGTGAGACGAACTGGAACGTTCCTCCCTGTGCCACCGCGTCGGTGCCGGTACTGCATCCGGCTACGAGGGCGACCGCGGCTACCGCGGCGATCGCGAGTACGAACCTACGCACCGGTGATCCTCGGGTCGGACGATCCGGCAGGCTCGGAGTAGACGAGGTCGACGAGCTGGTCGCCCTCGTAGACCAGCGATGTCAGGGACGCCAGGCCGCATTGCCGGTGGCGCGGGTCGTGCCAGAGCCGGTCTCCCTGCAGGAAGCGGCGCAGTGTCCATACCGGGAGTTGGTGGCTGACACAGACTGCTTCGTGCCCGACGGCCTCGACGCGGGCCGCGTTGACGGCGGCGAGCATGCGGTGCGCGATCTGCAGGTACGGCTCGCCCCAGGACGGTGTGAACGGGTCGCGCAGCTTCCACCAGTGCCGTGGCCGACGCAGTGCGCCGTCGCCCACGGCCACGCGCAGTCCTTCGAACTCGTTGCCTGCCTCGATGAGGTTGTCGTCCTCGGCGATCTTCAGGCCGTGTGCTGCGGCAATGGGCCCGGCAGTTTCTTGGGCGCGCAGCAGCGGCGAGGCCACGACGTGAGTGATGTCGTGGTCGGCCAGCGCATCCGCCACAGCTTTCGCCTGCGCCTGGCCGGTCACCGACAGTTTGAAGCCCGGCAGCCGTCCGTAGAGGATGCCCTTGGGGTTGTGCACCTCACCGTGCCGGAGAACGTGCACGATGGTGCGCGTCGTCGAGTGCGGATGTGTTGCGGGGGCCTCGGTCACGGCGGGGTCCTGTTTCTCGGTAGTGGGGTGGTGGTGTCAGTTCTGCGGAGCTGTCACAGCGGGGCCGTGGCAGCTGCCGCAGCCTTCGCGGCGGCCGGGGCCGCGTCGGCGATGATCTCGAAGGCGCGGTCGTCGAGTGCGGCGGAGACGAACCAGGCCTCGAATGCGCTGGGTGGTGGGTAGACGCCGCGCGAGAGGAAGGCGTGGAAGAACGCCGGGTATCGCCAGGTCTGCGCGGCTTTGGCCTGCGCGTAGTCGGTGACGGGCTCATCGGCGAAGAACACACTGACCATAGTGCCCGCGAACTGCACCTGGTGGGTGACGCCTTCGGCGGTGAGGGCGTCACCGAGCAGTGATCCGAGCAGCTGCGAATTCTTCTGCAGCTTCTCGTAGACCGAGGCGTCGGCCAGTTGCAGGCTCGTCAGACCGGCGGCGACGGCAACCGGGTTGCCACTCAGTGTCCCTGCTTGGTACACGGGCCCCGCCGGTGCGAGATACGCCATCACATCCGCTCGACCACCGAATGCCGCGGCGGGCAGCCCACCGGACATGACTTTGCCGAAGGTGTACAGGTCGCCGGCAACGCCGTCGATGCCGTACCAACCGGCGGCGCTGACGCGGAATCCGGTCATCACCTCGTCCATGATCAGTAGCGCGCCGTGCTCGGTCGCCAGGCGGCGCAGCCCCTCGTTGAAGCCGGTGACGGGCGCGATGGCGCCCATGTTTCCTGCGGCGGCTTCGGTGATGATGCAGGCGATCTCGCCGGGGTTGGCCTCGAACGCTGCGGAGACGGCGTCGAGGTCGTTGTAAGGAACGACGATGGTGTCCGACGCTTGTGCGCCGGTGACTCCGGGGGATGTCGGGAGTCCGAAGGTGGCCAGCCCCGAGCCTGCGTCGGCCAGTAGCGCGTCGACATGGCCGTGGTAGCAGCCGGAGAATTTGACGATCTTGGTGCGGCCGGTGAACCCACGAGCCAGCCGTACTGCGCTCATGGTTGCCTCTGTGCCCGAATTCACAAGGCGAACCTGGTCGACGGGGCCGACTCGCCGGACGATTTCCTCGGCGAGTTCGATTTCTCGTTCGGTGGGTGCGCCGAACGACAGACCGGTCGCGGCGGCTTTCTGGACGGCCTCGACGATGGCCGGGTGGGCGTGGCCGTGGATCATCGGACCCCAGGACGAGATGAGGTCGACGTAGGAGTTTCCGTCGGCGTCGGTCATCGTGTATCCGCTGGCCTGTGCGATGAAGCGCGGGGTGCCGCCGACCGACGCGAAGGCCCGCACCGGCGAGTTCACACCACCGGGAATCACCGCACTTGCACGGGCGAACAGTTGGGCCGATTCGGGGGCGTCGTCGCCGAGGGAGACAGTCACGACTTCCAGTGTCCCAGGTTCCTCGAAATCACCAACTACAGGGCGTAATAATTGTCGGCTACCCGGATTCGAGACGTTGACGATTGAACGATTCGGACCGGGGTAATTCGTCTCGATGACAAACACAGACGGAAACACCGATGGCGTCACCAAGGTCGCCGAACTGATGTCCGAAGCCGGACTCTGCATGTTCACCACGGTCGGACGCGACGGCCACTTGATCTCGCGACCGATGGCACTGCAGGAAGCCGAGTTCGACGGCGACCTGTGGTTCTTCGCCGCTCACGACTCCCGCAAGGTCGGCGACATCGCGGCGAACCCGGCGGTCAACGTCTCGTTCCAGTCGGGTTCGGGCTGGGTGTCGCTGTCCGGCACGGCTGCCGTGGTCGAGAACACTGCCAAAGCGGAGGAACTGTGGAACAGCCGAGCGGCCGCGTGGTTCGAGAAGAATCCCGATTCCCGGGACGTGGCCTTGATCCACGTGGCCGCCGAAGGCGCGGAGTACTGGTCGACCCCCGGCTCCAAGGTGTCCACTCTGTTGGCTTATGCCAAGGCCAAGGTCACCGACCAGCGCCCGGATCTGGGCGACAACGGCGTCGTCGAACTCGAACTACCCCACAGCACGACGCGCTAGCGGCCCGCGGCGCTAGATCTTCTCGTTCCGGTGTGCCGTCGGGGGCACGTCCGGGTCACCGTTCACGGCCGGGTCTTCTACCTGGTTCCGATCGTCGCTCGCGTACCGGTCAGGGCTTCCAACCCGATCGGTACCGTCCACCCCGTCAGCGGTTCCAGCCCGGTGCCTGCTCGTTTCTCTTTCGACAGTGGCGTCGTGGTCAGCACTCGACGTCCGGTCAGCACTCGACGTCCGGCCGACCTTCACATCCGGATCGATCTCGTTCGCGCGCTCGAACTGCGAGTTCACTTCGTCGCGTGATGCCGCGGCGACTCCCTGGTGTGACTGGGCCTGCTGTGCCAGCTTCTCGGCCTCGGCCGCTTTGACGTCCGCCTCCGCTTGCGCGCGACGTGCTCTGGCCTCGCTTTCGCGGGCCTGCAGTTCCCGCTCCTGCGCAACGGTCTCCTGATCGGCGGCCTTTTCGCGAAGGTCGTTGGCTTCGACTCTCTTTCGCTCTTTGCCCTGGCGCGAAACCACGACGACGACGGCAAGAACGACTGCAACGACGACTACCGCGACGATGATCCATACGGTGGTGCTCATGATTGCTACTCCCGACTGTTTCGAATGCCGAGGTAGGCATACGTCTACGTCGGGTACCCGGGTAACGAACCGGTAAACTCACCGAACTTCGCGTTCGCGAGGGCGTCGAACTCGGCAGGCTCGAGCGCACCTGCTCCTTCCGGTAGGCACGCAATCAGCTCCAGTTCCGTCACGAGCGGTAGTTCGTCGAGGTTGACCCGCGCGGCCAGATCCGGGTCGGCGGGCCACGAACCGATCACCAGACCCGCGCATTCGACGCCGGCTGCCCGCACTGCTGCGACGGTGAGCGCACTGTGATTGAGCGTCCCCAACTCGGCCGAGGCCACGATGAGCACCGACGCCCCGACGCCACGGGCGATGTCGAGCACGGTGAAGCCATCGGCACCGAGACGCACCGCGACCCCGCCCGCGCCTTCGACCAACACGAGGTCGTGGGCCGCGTCGAGCACCCGTACCGCGTCGAGGACGCCGTCGAGTTCGAGCATCGGTCGCCCCGATCGCCGCGCCGCGACATCGGGTGCGAGCGGCTCGGGGAATCGGGCCAACTCGATTCCGCGCACTCCCGACAGTCGCTGCACCACCTCGATATCCGATTCGTCGAGACCTCCGTCGGCGATGCCGGTCTGCGCAGGCTTGCACACCGCTACCGTCAGTCCGTCGGCGCGGGCGGTCGCCGCCAGCGCAGCGGTCACCACCGTCTTCCCGACGCCGGTCGACGTTCCGGTCACCATCAGCACCGTCATCGCAGCGTTGCCGTTGCCGTTGCCGTTGTCGTCGACGTTGAGGCCAGCACCTCCGCCAGAACGACAGTGGCGCGATCGATCTCGGAATCGGTGAGATCGGCGCGTGCGGTCAGGCGCAGCCGAGATGCATTCGACGGAACGGACGGCGGCCGGAAGCATCCGACTCGAACACCGAGGTCCAGACAGCGGCCGGCCGCGCGGACGGCTGTTTCGGCGTCGCCCAGGATCACCGGGACCACGGCCGATGTCGTCGGCGCCACTCCCGCCGCGGTGGCCAGTTGCGCTGACCGTCTGCCGATCGCACCCACGCGGTCGGGTTCGGCACGCAGGACTTCGAGCGCAGCCGAGGCTGCGCCCACCGACGCCGGAGCAAGGCCGGTGTCGAACACGAAGGTGCGGGCCCGGTGCAGCACGTGCTCACGCACCGATATCGGGCCGAGGACGATACCGCCCTGGGATCCGAGAGCTTTGGACAAGGTCGCGGTGATCACCAGGTCGGGGGCACCGGCCAATCCGGCTTCGTGCACGGCCCCGCGACCGCCGTGTCCACGAACGCCGAGACCGTGCGCTTCGTCGACCACGAGCACTGCGCCCCGACGTCGACATACGGCGTAGAGCGCGGCCAGCGGCGCGAGATCGCCGTCTGCGCTGAACACCGAGTCGGTGACCACCAGAGCCCGCGCCTCGACCCGCTCACGCAACAGTTGGTCGACGTGCTCACTGTCGCAGTGCCGCGCGACGGCCACTCGCGCCCGAGAGAGGCGACAGGCGTCGATCAACGATGCGTGCGAGGCGGCATCGGAGATCACCAACGCGCCTCGGCCCGCCAGTGCGGTCACGGCGCCGAGGTTGGCGGCGTATCCGGAGGAGAAGATCAGCCCGGACTCGGCCCCGACGAACTCGACGAGATCCACCTCGAGGGCCTCGTGCGCGGTGGTCGTGCCGGTGACCAGACGCGATCCGGTGGATCCGCCGCCCCACCGACGCACGGCAGCGCAGGCTCCGTCGACAACGGCCGGGTGCCGACAGAGCCCGAGGTAATCGTTCGATGCCAGGTCGAGAACCGTTTCCTGTGCGGTGCGGGCGAGGACGACGCGTTCGAGGCCTGCCTCGCGTCGGGCGTGGGCATCGGCGTCGAGCCAACCGAGTGCGGTCATTCCAGCACCATACTTGAACATCGTTCAAGTATGGTGTCCAGCCACCGCCACCAGGGCTTCGGCGATGGCAGACACCTCCGCTTCGGTGCAGATGAACGGCGGCATCGCGTACACCAGCCGGCCGAACGGTCGCAGCCACACCCCCGCGTCGACGGCCGCTGCCGTGGCCCGCGTCATGTCCACCGGGGTGTCCATCTCGATCACCCCGATCCCGCCCAGCACCCGCACGTCGGCGACACCCGGTAGCGCGCGAGCAGGTGCCAGGCCCTGCGTCAGGCCCGACGCCAGGCTCGTGACCTCGGCGCGCCAGTCGCGTGAGAGGAGCAGTTCCACCGAGGCCACCGCAATCGCGCACGCCAGCGGATTGCCCATGAACGTCGGCCCGTGCATCAGCCCACCTGCCTCGCCCGCCGAAACCGTCTCGGCCACCGCGGTGGTGCACACAGTCGCGGCCAGGGTCAGGTAGCCGCCGGTCAAGGCTTTGCCCACGCACATGATGTCCGGTGCAACACCCGCATGATCGGCGGCGAACAGCTCTCCGGTCCGGCCGAAACCGGTCGCGATCTCGTCGAAGATCAGCAGCACGCCGTGCACGTCGGCCATCCGCCGTAATTCGACCAGGAAACGCGGATCGTGGAAGCGCATACCACCGGCACCCTGCACGATCGGCTCGACGATGATCGCCGCCAGCTCGTTCGCATGCGCCTCGAGCACCTGCTCGAATTCCGCGACGTAGGAGGCGTCGAACGTCGCGGGCGGTGCCGGAGCGAACACCTGCTGTGCGAGTACATCGGTCCACAGAGTGTGCATTCCGCCGTCCGGATCGCACACGCTCATCGGCGCGAACGTATCCCCGTGATAGCCGCCACGCCAGGTCAGTAGCCTGGTGCGATCTTTCTCGCCGCGGGCCCGCCAGTACTGCAGCGCCAACTTCACGGCCACCTCGACCGCGACCGAGCCGGAGTCGGCGAGGAACACCTTGTCGAGCCCCTGCGGGGTGATCTCGACCAACAGCTCGGCCAACCTGGCCGCCGGAGCATGCGTCAGCCCGCCGAACATCACGTGACTCATCCGGCCGAGCTGATCGCGCGCGGCGGCGTCGAGCACCGGGTGTCGGTAGCCGTGCACCGCTGCCCACCACGAACTCATCCCGTCGATGAGCTGCCTGCCGTCGGCCAGCTGCAGCCGTACCCCGGATGCGCTGTCGACCACCAGCGGCGTCGCGCCGGCCGGAAACCTGCTGTAGGGGTGCCAGAGATGATCGGAGTCGAGGCGGCGAACATCGTCGGAAGTCAACACGCCACAGCACACTGCCACAGCACTTCGGGCCCGCTCACCCACGAAGGCGAAATGTCCGAATCCGTTAACATCGCACGCATGACGGAGCGGCACACCACGACGAGACTGGCAGGCGTTGCCCTCGTGGCCACCCTGACTCTGTCCGCGTGTGGGGCCACAGCCGAAACGCCCGCGTCGACCACCACCGCGGCACCGTCCCTGGTGATCGACACCTCGACTCCCCTCGGTGCGATCAACGATCGAATTCTGCAGTGGATCAACGGCGAGACCGCGCCCGATCCGGCTGCGGTCGACGCCATCACCGGACCCGAGCTCGCCGCGGCCGTCGAACCGCTCGGGGGTCTGCTCACACCCCTCGAACAGGTGCGGGCCGGAGCACCGAACCTGGCCACCGGCTTCGTGGCCGGTCCCGCAGGCGGGGTGCTCGAGTTCACCACAGGGGGCATTCCCGCGACGATCTCGACCTCGATCGGCACCGACGGCACGCTCGACGGGTTCCTGGTCGGCCCCGACACCCCGCAGATCTCCTCGTTCGACGATCTCGACGCGGCACTGTCGAAGGTGGCCCCGCACTACTCCTTCAGCGCGTCCCGCCTCAGCGACGGAGACTGCGAAGCCGTGTACTCCACCGACGCAGACGTCCTGCTCCCGCTGAGTTCGGTGTTCGAGTTGTACGTCCTCGGTGCGCTCACCGACGAGATCCGAGCGGGAACGGTCGAGTGGGACGAGCAGCTCACCGTTCGGGACGCGAACAAGAGCGCACCCTCGGGCGAGCTGCACGGTCTGCCCGACGGTACGGCGGTGTCCGTTCGAGAGGCCGCCGAGAAGATGATCTCGTTGTCCGACAACACCGCGACGGATCTGCTGATGGCACGTCTGGGCCGCGAACGCGTCGAACGCCAACTGAGGGTGATGGGACACCACGATCCGGCGGTCATGACGCCGATGATGGACACTCGACAGTTCTTCGTCATCGGGTTCGGCGATCCGAACCTGCGGTCCGAATGGGCCGACGCGGATCCAGCTGTCCGGGAGGCGCTGCTCGCCCGGGCCGACGCGCGTCCGCTCGAGATCGACCTCGAGAACTTCCTCGACGATCCGGCGTCTGCCGACGGCGTCGAGTGGTACGCCAATGCGCAGGATGTCTGTGCTGCGATGGGTTATCTGGCTTCCGGCCCGACAGCGCAGGAGAACCGCCGCATCTTGGCCCTTACTCCCGGCGTCCAGCTCGACCCGGCGTCCTGGCCGTATTCGGGCTTCAAGGGCGGCTCTGCGCCCGGCGACCTCGCGGGCGCGTACCTGGCCACCGACGCGGCGGGTCAGGATTGGATCGTCACCGAGCAGTTCCAGGCCGACGAGGCGATCGGTTCGATTGCGACCAGCTACGCCGCGCTCGTGGCCCAGGAGTCGTTCGCGCTGCTGAAGTGACCACTGTTTGTAACAGCGATGTTACCGCTGCATTACACTCATGGTCATGGAGTCGGAGCGCGAACCAAGGCACTACGTGTGGCCGGCGGGCTTCGAAGAGTTTCTGATCGCGGAATTCACCGACTTCAGCCCCCTGATGGACAGGGCGCTCACGGACAACGGCGCATCGCTGTTCCAGGACGTCCCCTCGGCGACATCGCGCTTCTGGAAGAACTGCAGGGCAGTGTTCAGAGAATTCGTCTGGCCGGTCTGACTTTACGGCGCTCACGAGCGGCCGCAAAAGGTTACCGTCGAGTATGGCAACCACAACGGATCACCTTCGGAACACTCTGGACGGCCGCTGGCGGGATGTGAAGAACGAGGCGCGCACGCAACTCGCTCGCGACGAATTCCGTCCGCATTACACACCGAACACGGTCATCGCTC
Source organism: Rhodococcus sp. MALMAid1271 (assembly GCF_049195265.1). Taxonomy (NCBI): domain Bacteria; kingdom Bacillati; phylum Actinomycetota; class Actinomycetes; order Mycobacteriales; family Nocardiaceae; genus Rhodococcus; species Rhodococcus sp. MALMAid1271. The sequence goes on from NZ_JBMIRQ010000106.1 coordinate 39,483, forward strand.
GCACCAAAGCACTCGAGCAACTGAAGCTTCTCGCCGCTGCAGGCGCAGCCGACAACGGCTTCAAGAAGGAACACGGCGGCACCGGCGACGTCGGCGCGGCGGTGACGATGATCGAGATGCTCGCGATGAGCGACCTGTCGTTGATGGTCAAGGCCGGCGTCCAGTGGGGGCTGTTCGGTGGTGCCATAGAAAATCTCGGCACCGAGCGACACCACGAGGAGTACGTCCCCAAGATCATCAGTCTGGATCTGCTCGGCTGTTTCGCGATGACCGAGACCGGACACGGCAGCGACGTGCAGTCGCTCGAGACCACGGCCACGTACGACCCGAAGACGGACGAGTTCGTCATCAACTCCCCGACGCCGTCCTCGCGCAAGGACTACATCGGCGGTGCCGCCGAAACCGCCACCGTCGCCGCGGTGTTCGCCCAGCTCATCACCGCAGGACCGGGCGAGGAGCCCGAAAGCCACGGCGTGCACTGTTTCTTCGTTCCGCTCCGCGACGAGAACGGTGACGACCTGCCCGGAGTCACCACCTCGGACTGCCAGTACAAGGGCGGTCTACCCGGAGTCGACAACGGCCGCCTGATGTTCGACCACGTCCGCATTCCGCGCGACAACCTGCTCAACAAGTACGCGGACGTCTCCGAGGACGGTACGTACTCCTCCCCCATCGAGAACAAGTCTCGACGGTTCTTCACGATGCTCGGCACGTTGATCCGCGGCCGCGTCACGGTCGGCGGCAGCGCCGCTGCTGCGGCCCGCGTAGCCCTCGACATCGCGACCCGATACGCACTGCAGCGCAGGCAGTTCTCGGCACCCGATTCCGATCAGGAAGTCTTGATCATGGACTACCTGGTGCATCAGCGTCGCCTGTTCCCGCTGATCGCCAAGTCCTACGCCCTGCAGTTCGCGCAGAACGAACTCGTGTCGAAGATGCACGAGCTACAGACTGCGGACAACCCCGACGCCGAGGAACAACGAGAACTCGAATCGAGGGCTGCCGGACTCAAGGCCGCGAACACCTGGCACGCCACCGCCGCCATTCAGGAAGCCCGTGAAGCATGCGGCGGCGCAGGCTATCTCGCCGAGAACCGGCTGATCTCGCTCAAGGCGGACACCGATGTGTTCACCACCTTCGAGGGTGACAATCATGTGCTCACTCAGCTGGTGGCCAAGGAACTGCTCACCGCGTACGCCGATGACGTCAAGTCGATGAGTCCGGTCGAGTGGGTCAAGTTCGCCGCCGATATGGTGGGCGACCGCGTGGTCAAACGCACTGCGGCACAAACGATCATGCAGACCATCCTCGACCGACGTCAGGACAACGAGGAGGAGGGCTCGCTGTTCAACCGCGGCACCCAGGTCAAGATGTTCGAGGACCGCGAGGAATACCTACTGTCCACCGTCGCTCGCCGGTTGCAGTCCAAGTCCAAGGAGACCAGCCCGTTCGAAGCGTTCAACGCTGTGCAGGACCACGTGTTGCATGCCGCGAGCGCACACGTCGATCGCATCATTCTCGAAGCCTTCATCGCCGGCATCGAATCCTGCGAGGACCCGACCACCAAGGATTTGCTCGAGGAGGTCTGCGATCTGTATGCGCTGTCGGTGATCGACCAGGACAAGGCCTGGTTCATCGAGCATCGTTACCTGTCCACCGAGCGATCCAAGGCCGTCACCCGTGCCATCAACGAGCGGTGCCGCACACTGCGCCCCCATGCGGAATTGCTCGTCGACGGCTTCGGCATTCCCGACGCATTGGTCGGTGCGGCGATGCTCGGTGATCCGGAAGCGGGGAGCGCGGAAGAACCCGCCGCCAATCCCAGTCGGGCGAACTGAAGACTCTCCGCTAGGGGACTACCGCAAAGACTCGGCAGGGGCCGCCGGTCGCGCCCGCGTGCTTCGGTGCGCCGATCACGACCGTCGCCCCTGCCGGGGGCACCGCATCCAGATTGGCCAAGGCCTCGATTCCGTACCGCCCGGCACCGAGGACCGCTGTGTGGGCCGGGTACAGGCGATCGTTCATCCGGTCCAAGCTGAGCGTGTCCACCCCGATTCCGACGATGTTGCGCTCACGCACCAGCATGTCCGCCGCGTCACCACCGAATCCCGGCGCGGAGCCCTCGGCGAGCCTGGTCTGCCACCGACTGTGCATCGCCACGACGGCGCGGTCGGGTATCCGGCCGTGCACGCGCTCCCACCCGGCGATGTCCTCGGTGGTCACCACCGCCTCCGGATCGACCGCCGCGCGCTCCGAGATATCGACCACGACCAGCGGGGCGATGAGGTCTTCGAGGGGTATGGCGTCTGCCGTGGCACCGCCGCGAACACGGTGCGCAGGTGCATCGATGTGTGTACCGGTGTGCTCCCAGTACGAGAGCTCGTTCACCAGGAATCCGCCGAACTCGTAGGCCGCAACCGGACGCATCGAGAAGCGCGCGTTGCCCGGCCAGACCGGAAAGCTCGGGCCGAGGGTGTGCGTCAAATCGATCAAGCGTCCCGCCGGAATGGCCGCAGCGACCGCGGGTTCTGCTCGCACCGTGCCGGACGCTGCGACGGTCAGCGCGGCCGCGCCCCAGGATCCGAGCAGCGCTCTACGCCCGATTCTGCGGTGGACCGTCTCGACGACCTCCGGCCCACACATCAGTCGGCAGCGGGAGTGACGAGCAGAACCTTGTCCTGGGACCCGTTGTCCGTGGTGAGCAGGAAGGCGCCATCGGTGCCGAAGCTGGTGAGCGAGCGCAGTCGACCGTAGGTCCCCACCAGGGCGTCGGCCTCGTCGACGTACTCGGTGCCGTCCTCGGACAGTTTGAGGAACACGAGCTTCTCGGCCTGTTGGCTCGAGATCACCGCAGCTCCGTTCCACGAACCCCACCCCGCGCCGTTCGCGAAGGTCAGACCGGGTGTTGCGATGGTGGGACTACCCGAGCTCCACACCGCCTCACGTGCCCCTGGCACCCGGGTGGGATCGGTCATCGGAACGGATTCGTCGTAGATCAGTGGAAGCCGATCGGGGCGGTATCCGTAGTTGCCGCCGGGCACGAGCAGGTTCAGCTCGTCGTCTCGGCTGGTCCCTTGCTCCACTTCGTAGATCTGATCGGTGCCGGGTCGGATCGCCAGACCCTGCACGTTGCGGTGGCCGAGCGTGAAGATGCGATCCGGGGAGTCGGCGGCCGGGGAACCGTCGGCCTCGATATGCAGCACTTTGCCGCCCAACGAATCTCGCGACTGTGGGACCGTCGGCGACGCAGTGTCGCCGGTTCCCACGTACAGGGTGCCGTCGGGATGGGCCAGAATGCGGCATCCACCGTGTCGTCCTCCGTCGGCTACGGGAATATCGTCGACGAGAGTGCCGGTGCGGGTGAGCGCGGTCCATTCCGGGTCCACGGTCCACGAGAACACGGCGATGTGATTGTCGCTGCCGCCGCCCGCGCTGCCGGTGCCTGCGCTGCCGGTACCTGCGCCCCCATCACCGAGCACGCCCTGGCAGGTGTAGATCGTTCTCGACGAGTCGAAATCCGTCGCCAGAGCGATGCCCATCAGTCCCGTCTCACCGGACGCGTACAGATCGTCCAGGTCCGCTGCGAGCTCGCGGGTGGTTCCGGAGACGTCGCGGATCACGAACCGTCCGGCCCGCTCCCCCGTCAGCACGGTTCCGTCCGGGGCGACCACCACATCCCACGGCTTGGCGAGCCCGTCGAGAACAGTCGTGACCGTCAGATCGGGGAGAGGATCCGGCTGGGCCGTTGCGCCGGTCGAACATGCCAGCGTCAGGAAAACACTCGCGGCGAGCACTCCGGAACTGGATACCAGCTTGTTCATCCACTCTCCTGACGGCGATCCGCTGACGGCCCGTTATGACCGTTACGTCATGATCTCTATCACACTCGGGAAGCGGTGCGCCAGCTCACGACGCGAGTCGATATCCCGCCTCGGAGACGGCGGCGTCCACCAACGAGGTGGCCAGCGTTGCGTCGCTGCTCACCACGACCGATCCGGTGTCCACATCGACGTCCACGCCGGTCACACCGGCGATCTCGGACACTTCTTCCTTCACCGACGCGGCACAATGTGCGCACGTCATGCCCTCGACAGAATATGTCGTCTGCATGGGATTGCCTTTCGTGTGGTCAGGAACGTACGAGGCGCGCGATGGCCTCGGAGGCCTCTTTCACTTTCGCGTCCGCCTCCGGGCCGCCCTGCCTCGCGGCGTCGACGACGCAGCCGGCCAGGTGCGCATCGAGCAGCTTCAACGACACCGACTGCAGCGCTTTGGTTGCGGCAGAGACCTGGGTGAGGACGTCGATGCAGTAGCGATCGTCGGCAACCATCCGGGAAATCCCGGCCACTTGCCCTTCGATGCGTCGCAATCGCTTCAACAAATCGTCCTGCTCGGCGCTGTAGCTGCTCATGCCGTCGATGATACCCCTACCCGGTAGGGGAAGATGGATCCATCAGGACTCGGCGGACGCCGTCGATGAGCAACAGTGCTCCCACGATCACGGCAAGCGCGGCGAGCGCGATCCAGGACCCTGAGTAGAACGTCCCCGAGTACGCCGGGGACACATCGGGAACAGCCGGAAACTCGGTGGTGCGCACACCCGAATTCCAGCAGGCAACGGCCCCGATCACGGCGAGCAGGGCCAGCAGAACCTCTGCCCAGCCGAGAACCTTCCTCACAGGCTCTCCCGCGTGGCCGCTTCGAGGGCCGAACGCAACCCGTCGTCGTCCTTGGCCCACGCTTGAACCAATCCGCCGCCCACCAGACGCAGCCCGATGCCATGGCGCTTGCGCGGTACGCCCGCGAGTTCACCGAGCACGCGCGCGGTCTCCCACTTCTTGGGTTCGTACTCGTTGTCGGCGTACTCGGCAGGCGGGAAAATTTCGGCGATGTCGACCAGGTCGACGGTCTCGGTACCTTGACGCAGCTGCCGGGGCGTGAGTTCGACGCTGACGTGCATCCGCGCGGCGCGCAGCTGAACGTAGGTGAAGCCGACCAGGATCAGCGCGAACACCACCAGGCCGAACCAGTGGATCACCGGGCCGGTTACCAACTCCACCACCAACACCACGAGACAGAACGCCGGACCCCAGGCCAGCATGCGCCACCGACCACCGGGCTCGTGGAACAGAACGGGTTCTCGGGTGGGGGTCTCACTGCTCACGGTGGAACCACTCCCGCGCCGAAGGCCGATAGACGAGGACGGCTGCGACGATCAAACCGACGGTGATCACCGTGGGTGCGACGGGGAAGACCAACGACGCGAAGATCAGCAGCAGTGACACGGTTGCGGACAGGGCCACCAGAGCGCGCCGAAACCTGCGGTCACCGCTGCGTACGGGGCCCGACATCAGCCCGACGGCCAGCCCTACCACCCCGGAGATCACTCCGAAACCGCGAAAGACGGTCAGGAACGAGTCTCCCTGTTCCGCCGTCTCGAACGATCCACGAATCTGCTCGCTCGGGAGCGTCAACGCGATCATGCAGACCACGATCAGCAACACTGCCGAAGCCAGCCACAACCAGTAGGCGACGGACACCACACGGGGCCGGGCCATCGGGGCGTCCATTTCTGCGCTCACGCCAGACATCCTGCCACCGTGGTCGAGTCAGCGGCCGCGCCGACCGAGATCGAGCACCGTCGTCTGGGGTTCAGCCTGCAGAAATGCCCAGGGCCATGATGGCGATCGCGGCAGCGACTGCGAGTAGTAGTCCCAGTAGCGCCAGACCTGGTCGACCGGCCTCGGCGGGACAGGTCTCGCGATCTTCTACCGGTTCGATGCTCGGCTGCGCAACGTGTGCCGCTGCAGGGGTGTTCTCTGCCATGCCGAATCCGATCACTCGAAACGATGTCCGGTGTGATGCTAGTCACTCGGCTGGTTTCTCGACTCGGAACACGCCCGAAATTACCTTTTTTTCGACGCGAGGAAGTACTCGTTGGATTCCCGACGATGCATCAGGTAGATCGCCCCGGCCGCGAGCACCCCCTGGCCGATGCCGAGGACACTCATCACGATGTTCATCGCACCGGTGCTCGACGCTATGGCGAACAGGTCCACGAGCGTGGTGAACACGGTGAACGAGCCGATGACGGTGAGCAGCATGCGGGCCCACATCTTGCCTGTGCGCATGCGCTCGACCCAGAACAGGAACAACGCACCGAAGCCGAACACGACGAAGACCGTGATCACCAGCATCACTGTCACCATCGACTGCGTGGACTCGACGGTCATGTCCGCTGCCGCGTTCTGCGCCGCGAGGTCGTCGAGCAGCGACTGCGCAAATTGCTCGCGCACGCCGAACAGCGTCCACAGTGAGTACAGCGCGGAGATCGCACCGATCAGCGCGACTCCCCACCACAGGTGGCGAGAGGTCTCGATGTCGACCGGTGCCGGGCGCGGCGTCGGCTCGAGTTCCGGACCCGACTGCGGAAAGCCGTGTTCGAGCTCCCAGCGCTGCCAATCAGGTTGTGGCGGCGGATTGCCCGGCACGTTGCTGTCGGGATTGTTGTTGCCCGGTGGAAGATCGTTCACAGTCGGCCCGCCACTTCGGTAGCCCAGTAGGTCAGTACTACGTCTGCACCTGCGCGCCGGATGCCGACGAGTGATTCCAGGATCGCGGCGTCGCGATCGATCCACCCGTTCTGCGCGGCGGCGGTGATCATGGCATATTCCCCGGAAATCTGATACGCCGCAACTGGAACCGGTGACATCTCGACGACATCACGCACGATGTCGAGATAAGACATCGCAGGCTTGACCATCACCATGTCGGCGCCCTCGGCGAGATCGAGCTCCACCTCGCGGGTGGCCTCGCGGCGATTCGCTGCGTCCTGTTGGTACGTGCGGCGGTCGCCCTGCAGCGAGGACCCCACGGCTTCACGGAACGGGCCGTAGAACGCCGAGGCGTATTTCGCCGAGTACGCGAGTTGTCCGACCTCCACATGCCCGGCCGCGTCGAGTCCGGCCCGGATCGCACCGATCTGCCCGTCCATCATTCCGCTCGGTCCGAGCAGATGTGCGCCCGCCTCTGCCTGCGCTACGGCCATGTCCACGTAGCGCAGCAGGGTGGCATCGTTGTCGATCGATCCGTTCGCACCCAGCACACCGCAATGTCCGTGGGAGGTGAACTCGTCCAGGCAGGTATCGGCCATGATGACCGTGGAGTCCCCGAGGTCCGCCTTCAACCGAGCCAGTCCGCGATTGAGAATCCCATCGGGATCGGTTGCGCCCGAGCCATTTTCGTCTTTGTCCTCAGGCTTGGGTACCCCGAACAGCATGAGGCCACCGACGCCCGCAGTGACGGCCTCCTCGGCCGCCTCGCTCAGCGAATCGAGCGTGTGTTGGAACACTCCGGGCATCGAGGTGATCGCCCGAGGCTCGGTGATGCCGTCGGCGACGAACATCGGAAGCACCAGATGCCTTGGTTCCAAAGACGTTTCGGCCACAAGCCGACGAATGGCCGGGGTGCGGCGCAGACGTCGAGGGCGGTCGGTGGGGAACACTGCTGAACCTGCCTCACTTCGTTCGGCTCGTGCGCCTTGTTGCGTACTCGGGAGGGCGCACAAGGCGCACGATGCGCGTCAGCGCCTACGTGACTTCTTTCGCGGCGGAGGCAATGCACCTTCGGCGCGCAGACGGGCCGCATGCTCGGCGAGTGCCTCGACCAACGGTCCGACCTGAGCCGATTCGGGCTGCACGTCCACGCGCAGACCGAACTCGGCGGCCGTTTCGGCGGTCTTGGGGCCGATGCACGCAACGAGCGTGCGTGCGTGCGGCTTACCTGCGATACCGACCAGGTTCCGGACTGTGGAACTCGACGTGAAGCACACCGCGTCGAATCCGCCGGTCTTGATCATCTCGCGGGTCTCGGCGGCGGGCGGTGCCGCCCGGACGGTCCGGTACGCGGTGACGTCGTCGATCTCCCAGCCACGCTCGCGTAGACCTTCTGCGAGTGTTTCGGTGGCGATGTCGGCACGCGGCAACAGGACTCGGTTGACCGGGTCGAACACCTCGTCGTACGGCGGGAAGTCCTCGAGCAGTCCGAGCGAGCTCTGCTCCCCCGACGGCACGAGCTCGGGATTGATACCGAACGAGCGCACCTTGGCCGCAGTTGCCTCGCCGACACAAGCGATCTTGACGCCGGAGAACGCGCGGGCGTCCAGGCCGAATTCCTCGAACTTCTCCCACACGGCGCGCACTGCGTTGGTGGAGGTGAAGACGACCCACTGGTAGCGACCGTCGACCAGACCCTTGACCGAGCGCTCCATCTGAGCCGGGCTCCGCGGGGGCTCGACGGCGATGGTGGGCACCTCGATGGGAATGGCGCCGTGGGTGACGAGACGATCGCTCATCTCACCTGCCTGGTCCTTCGTACGCGGCACCAGCACGGTCCAGCCATACAGTGCGCGAGACTCCCACCAGGACATCTTGTTTCGACCCGACACGACCTTGCCGACGGTGACGACGAGAGATCCGACGAGCTCGGATCCGGCATCGTTGAGCGTGGCCAGAGTGGCCTCGACGGTGCGCTGCTGGCGGGTGGTGCCCCGGACGGTGATGGCAGCAGGCGTCTGCGGTGCCAGGCCGTGTTCGACGAGGGCGCTGGCGGTTTCGGCCAGATGCCCCGATGTCGCGTGCAGCACCAGCGGGCCGGGAGCAGCAGCGAGTGCTGCCCAGTCGACCTCGCCGCGGACGTCGGCCTCGGTGTGTCCTGAGCCGAGCGCCATTCCGGCGTAACTCGGCACCGCGGACCCGGAAGGCAGGCCAGGGAGCACCTCGAACGGAACGTGAGTCCGTGCGACGGCATTGACCTCGGCGATCACCGAATCGGTCGTCAGCGGGTCGCCGGAGACCAGGCGAACCACGTCGTGTCCGTTCTTGGCCTCGGTCAGAAGCGTCTTGGCGACCTCGGCGGGCTCACCGAGCGCGGGTCGAACCTCGACGCCGTTCTCTCCGGTCTCGGCGTCACGCGGGACGTCGGCACCGACGAGAGCCGTGACGCCCTTGTCGACGTCAGGATCGGTGAATGCGAGCTCGGCTGCTCCGAGCACTTCCCGTGCCCGGACCGTGAGCAGCGCTGGGTCACCCGGCCCGGATCCCACGAACAGGATCCGTCCGTTGGTGTTCTTGCGGACTGGGCTCATCGGTTGTTCTCCAGTGCTGTCTTGTGTGGGTACTGCAGTTCTATCGGGGTTGCCGTGCCCCGTTTCGGAATCAGTCGAGCGGTGGCGATCGACTCTCTTCGCACGACCGGACGGGTCGCTGTGCGTTTGGCACGTCCGCGGACGGGTGCCGTTATGGCCCTAGACATGAGATCCACCCTGTACGTGAGAACCGGCCTGTGCTGGTTCGGTGACTGAAACGAGTTCGCGTGCACCGAGATCGAGCAGTTCGCGAGCCAGTTCGCGGCCCAGCTCCTCGGCGCGGTCGGGTGATCCGACAATCGATGCGCGGATGGTGTCGCTGCCGTCGATGGCCGCCACGCAGCCGCGCAACGACAGCTCGTCGAAGATGCGACCGTCCTCGTCGATGGATTCGACCACCTCGGCGATCGCGCCTACCGGGGCGGTGCATCCGGCTTCGAGTTCGGCGAGCAGACCGCGTTCGGCTGTCACCGAGGCCCGTGCGTGGGCGTCGTCGAGCGTCGCGATGGCGGTGACGAGATCGGTGTCCGCAGAGCGGCATTCGACGGCCAGCGCTCCCTGGGCGGGAGCAGGCAGCAGCTGCACCGGATCGAGCGCTTCGGTGACCACGTCGAGTCGACCGATGCGAGCGAGCCCGGCCCGGGCGACGACGACTGCGTCGAGCTCGCCCGAGGCCACTTTGCCGATCCGCGTGTCGAGGTTGCCGCGTAGCGGCTGGACGTCCAATCCCTGTCCGAGAGCGCGTAGTTGAGCGATTCGCCGGGGAGCCGACGTGCCGACCCTCGCGTCTGCGGGGAGTTCACCGAGTACCAGTCCGTCACGGGCGACCAGAGCGTCCCGGGGATCCTCACGGGCCGGGATGGCGGCGATGGTGAACCGCTCGTCGGCCGCCGTCGGTAGGTCCTTGTAGGAGTGCACGGCGATATCGACGGTGCCGTCGGCCAGAGCCTCGCGCAATGCTGCGGTGAAGACTCCGACACCGATCGTCTGCACGGGCGCTGCCGACAGATCGCCTGCGGTCCTGACGATCACCAGTTCCGCCTCGACGCCGGCCGCGGCCAGCGCAACACGGACCGTGTCGGCCTGCGTGGTCGCGAGAAGACTTCCGCGAGTACCGATCTTGACGATGTCGCTCATTCCGAGTGCTCCTCACCGGTGACACCGCGCATGTCGGCGCGGCTGGCGGTGAAATCGTCGACCAGTTCCAGGGATCCGATCTCCATCGGAGTCGCCACGGCATCGACCGATCCGGGGCTCAGCTCGAACAACTCACGCAGCGCAGCGGCGTAGGAATCCCCGCCCGGTGTGCTGGCGAGTTGCTTGACCCGCACGGTAGGCGAATGCAGCAACTTGTCCACCACGCGCCGCACTGTGCGTGCCACTTCGTCACGCTGCGGAGAATCCAGCCCGGGCAGCCTCGACTCGAGCCGCAGCAATTCACCTTCGACCACCTCGGCGGCGCGCTGGCGAAGGGCGGTCACGGTCGGGGTGACCTCTGCGAGTCGTTGCCCGGCAAGGTAACCCGACAGTTCGCTGGAGACGATCTCGCGGGCGGCCGACGCGTCGTTCGCGGCAGCACCGGCTGCGGGGTCGCGTTGGAGGGACTCCATGTCGAAGACGGTGATGCCGGGCAGCTGTGCCACTGCGGGGTCCACATCGCGGGGCAGTCCGAGATCGCAGATCACCAGTGGCCGGTCGGAGCCGCGGCGAGCCAGCGCGAGATGCGCGTCGGCGATGGAGACCACCGCTCCCACCGCGCCGGTGCAGGTGATGAGAATGTCGGCCTCGGCCACCGCGTCGGGCAGCTTCGCGAGCGCGACCGAGGTGGCCGGGATGCCGTTGGAGACGGCGTTTTCGGCGAGGTGGTCGGCTCGATCGCGGGTGCGGTTGACGACGGTGAGCTCGCCGATTCCGGCGCGGCCGAGGTGCGCGACGGCGAGACCGCCCATCGCTCCGGCTCCCAGTACCACTGCTTTTCGGCCGGCAAGGGAACCGTCGAACAGTCCTTCTGCGCGGTCGAGGGCCACCGAGACCACCGAGGCTCCGGCTGCGTCGATTCCGGTTTCGCTGTGCACGCGCTTGCCCACCCGCAGGGCCTGTTGCGCCAGTTCGTGCATCACGCGGCCCGATGCCTGCCTGCTGTCCGAGGCGGCGTACGCCGACCGGATCTGGCCGAGGATCTGCTGCTCGCCGATGACCATCGAGTCCAGTCCGCTGGCCACCGCGAACAGGTGCTCGACGGCGGCCTCGCTGTAGCGGACGTATGCGTGCTTGGTCAGGTCCGCGATCTCGAGCCCGGAGTGTTCACCGAGAACCTCGCCGACTGCGGTCAAGGCGCTGTGGAAGGCCTCGACGACGGCGTAGATCTCGACGCGATTGCACGTCGAGACCACCATGACCTCGGAAATGCTTCCGCTGGCCATCAGTTTGTCGGTCAGTTTCGGGCGATCGGTATCGGTGATGGCGACACGCTCGAGAACTGCGACGGGAGCGCTACGGTGCGATATCCCGACGAGAAGGACACTCACGGTGCAATCACCGATCCGTTTCTTGTCGAACTGTTGACTGGGCTTGGGTTGCCTGCGATACGCGGGCCGTGGCTGCGACCGAGCCGGGCCGTGGAGGTGAGCGCAGGCGGTGTGACCGGTTGCGGCCGGGGCGCGGTGACGATGGTCGGCGCGGGTACACCGACGTGTTCGGCGAGGTTGCGCGAGCTGTTGAAGGAGAGCACCTGCATCTCCACCGCCAGGTCCACTCGCCGTACCTCGACGCGTTCGGGGACGTCGAGCACCATCGGGGAAAAGCTCAGGATGCTCTCGACACCCCCGGCGACGAGCTTCTCGGCGACGCTCTGGACGGCGTCGTCCGGGGTGGCGATGACGCCGATGGTCGCTTCGAGTTCGCGGCAGGCCTTCTCCAGCTCGTCGATGTGCCGGACGGTCAGCCCTTCGGTCTCGGTTCCCACTCGCGCCGGGTCTCGATCGAAGAGGCCGACCATGGCGAAACCGCGTCGTGCGAAGCCGCCGTATCCGGCGAGGGCCTGACCGAGATTGCCCACTCCGGCCAGTACGACGCGATGTCCGCGGTCGAGGCCGAGGGCGCTGTCGATCTTGGCGCGCAGGCGGGCGACGTCGTACCCGACACCGCGAACACCGTTGGGGCCGAGGAACGAGAGATCTTTACGTAGTTTGGCCGATCCGACGCCCGCGGCAGTGGCCAGTTCTTCACTGGAGACGATGAGAACGCCCTCGTCCGCGAGGATCGACAGGACCCGCAGATACGTCGCCAGACGGGTGACCGTAGCCTGAGGGATGACCCGCTCTACGCCGCTGGGCGACGGGCGCTCTTCGGTCACGTCTGGGGCTCCTCGTCCGAACGGCGTCGATGCCGGTCTTCACGCTGATCCTGCGTTCGTGTCGATTTCACGAATGCTGTTCACACCACGGTAACTGCTTGTGAACGAATGAACAAAGTTGCGCATACCGGCCCTCACCTGCACACGGAGACCGATCACGCGTTCTTAGGGTGCCCTGCCTGTGCGAGATCGGCTCGCAATCGAGGCACGTCCACCTCCCAGTAACTGTGTTCGATGCCGTCGAGGAGTACCACGGGTACTCGGTCCCCGTACTCCGCACGCAGGTCAGGCGATTCGGCTGCCGCCTCGTCGACATCGACCACCGTCACTGCCACGTCGAACTCGCGGCATACCTCGCTCAACACCTCGTGTGCGTGGGCGCACGAATGGCAACCTGCGCGGGTGAGAAGAACCACGCCATGGGAAGTCGTCTGCATGCATCCACTGTGGCACGAACGCAATGGAGACGAACCTCACACAAGGCGTCGGTTCGAGGGCGAAGCACGATGCCCACGAGCACTGTCGCCTGCCGCTCCGGTTCGACCCACGGCTAGGCTGCACCCAGTACTCGAGTGGGAGGTGGATGGAAGTGAGTGACGGGGGAAACGACCTGCCGATCGAGGACACGCCCGATATCGATCTGGTCGACACCGAGGATCCGCACGAGGACAAACAGTTCAAGCGGCGCATTCGCAGGATTCGCAATCCGTTCGGTCCGTCCGATGCAGAAGTTCGCGCGAACGTGGCGGGTCAGGCCAGTGCCGACGCCGCCCTCGCGCTGCAGATCGAGGGCGAGGGCGCGGTTCCGCGGGATCTGACGGCCGCGGCGTTCTTCGACGTGGACAACACCATGGTCCAGGGTGCGTCGATCATTCACTTCGCCCGCGGGTTGGCCGCTCGCAAATACTTCACCAGCGGTGACCTAGCTCAATTCGCTTGGCAGCAAGTGAAGTTCAGGGTCAGCGGCAAGGAGAGCAGCGAGGATGTGGCCAGCGGCCGGGAGAAGGCGCTCTCGTTCATCAAAGGCCGCCCCACCTCGGAGCTGACCACGCTCGGGGAGGAGATCTACGACGAGGTCATCGCCGACAAGATCTGGGCCGGAACTCGCGCCCTCGCCCAGATGCACCTCGATGCGGGCCAGCAGGTCTGGCTCGTCACGGCCACACCCCTCGAACTGGCTCAGATCATCGCCAAGCGTTTGGGGCTCACCGGTGCGCTCGGTACCGTCGCCGAGAGCAAGGACGGGGTGTTCACCGGCCGCCTCGTGGGAGACATCCTGCACGGCATCGGCAAGGCGCACGCGGTGCGCTCGCTGGCAGTGCGCGAGGGGCTCAATCTCAAGCGGTGCACGGCCTATTCGGACAGTCACAACGATGTTCCGATGCTCTCGCTCGTCGGCACAGCCGTGGCCATCAACCCCGACACCGATCTACGCGAGCTGGCCAAGAACCGGGGCTGGGAGATTCGCGATTACCGCACCGGACGCAAGGCCGCCAAGATCGGTGTTCCCACCGCGCTGGCGTTGGGCGCGGTGGGCGGCGGACTCGCCGCGGTCATCGGTCGCCGCAAGGGGTAGTGCGTTTCGGCGGACTCGATCAGAGTGTCCGCTGCATCAGCGTCAGGTCGAGCCACCGACCGAACTTGACGCCCACCTGCGGCATCTGCCCGACGGTGACGAACCCGAATTTCTCGTGCAGGGCGATCGAGGTGGTGTTCTCGGATTCGATGAAACCCACCATGACGTGCACGTTTCCCACCGCGGCTCGCTCGATCAACTCGCTCAGCAACGCGCTGGCCAAGCCCCGGCGATGGAAATCCGGATGGATGTACACCGAGTGCTCCACCGAATGTCGGAATCCGCTCTTGGCCCGCCACTGCCCGTACGACGCGTAGCCGGCGACGCGTCCGCCGACCTCGGCGGTCAGGACGGGGTATCCCGCGGCTGTGCGATCGAGGAACCAGGCCGTGCGATCGGCGAGGTCGACCTGTTCTTCATCCCAGATGGCGGTGGTGTTGGCCACCGCATCGTTATGGATGTCGAGAATCTCGGGTAGGTCCTCGGTCCTCGTGTCACGAATATGCACGGCCACACGATAGCCCGAGGATCTATCCCAGAAAGACGTTGCGTCTCTTCGCCAGCAGCCGGTACAGCGTGTGTTGGATGGTCTCGCGCACGTGGTCGGTCAACTCGAACAGCACCATCGGATCTTCGAATGCGGTGGCGTCGTACGAGTCGGTGTGGATCGGTTTTCCGAACTCGATGTACCACTTGGAGGGCAACGGGATCAGGCCGAGCGGGCCGAGGTGCGGGAACAGCGGCGTGACCGGAAAGTAGGGCACGCCCATCAGTCGCGCCAAGGGCGTGATGTCGCCGATCTTCGGGTAGATCTCTTCCGAGCCGACGATGGAACACGGGATGATCGGAGCGCCGGTGCGCAGGGCCGCCGAGACGAACCCGCCGCGGCCGAATCGCTGCAGCTTGTAGCGCTCGCTGAACGGCTTGCCGATGCCCTTGAATCCCTCGGGGAACACCGCGGCGAGTTCGCCGGTACGCAGTAGCCGTTCGGCGTCGGGATTGCAGGCGAGCGTATGACCGGCTTTGCGGGCGATGGAGCCGACGCCGGGCATCTCGAATGCCATATCGGCGGCCAGCATTCTCAGCGGACGGTGGGCCGGATGGTGATCGCGGACGGCAACCGAGGTCATCAGCGCATCGACGGGCACCACTCCGGCATGGTTGGCGACGACGAGGGCACCTCCGTCGGAGGGAATGTTCTCGATGCCTCTGACTTCGACGCGGAACCACTTGTCGAACAGTGGCCGTAGGAGCGGCAGCCAGACTGCGTCGGCGAAGTGCGGGTCGTAGCCGAATTCGTCGACGCTGTAATCGCCCGCCAGTCGCCTGCGAACGAATTCGGCGACCGAGGATATCTGGTCGACGACCGCGGATTTCGTGTCGTCGATCATCGACAGGATCGGCGGCGGGATCGGCGCAGCCGCGGCAGCCGCGTCTGCTGGAGGAGCGGGATCGAGCAACGGGACCGGTTCCCGAGGCTCGACATACGAGGAGGGATGCCGTTCGCGTGAGCCCGCAGCGGCGCGGACCGAGCGACCGCCGTGCAATGGAATGACTTTCGCCACTTCGCTCACCTCTCCCCTCCCGAGCCCCGCACCGGTTCGGCACTGCTGACGGTGTCCGAGCTCCCCAATGCCGCCAGCGCTCGCGCCGCGGACGTACCTGCGTCGACGCCCGAGAGCAGTCGGTTCTCGATGCTGTCGACCCATTCGGTTCTGATGACCGGACGCAGCGCGGCCCCGCGGACGAAGTCGTCGAACGCCTGCACGGTGGTCCACCGCGGTTCGAAGCCGAGCACCGAGCGCATCCGAGTGGTGTCGAGGCCGCAGCCGAAGTGGAAGTACTCGAGTTGTTCGGTGGTGAACTCGCGCATCATGCCGCCCATCAACGCGCGCCCGACGCTCTTGAACAGCGGGAACGGCACGGGTACCTGGACTCGGCCTGCCCGGCGTATTGCCTGCGAGAGCATGATCGTGCCGTCGGCTCCGACGTTGAAGGTTCCCGACGGACCTCCCACGGTGGCGCGTTCGAGTGCAGCGAGAGCGTCTTCCTCGTGCAGTAGTTGCATACGCGCATCACGGCCGATGATGCTGGGGATCAGCGGCGAGGTCATGTATCGGGAGATGGTGCCGTTGAGCCGGGGTCCGATCAGCGGTGCCATTCGGAGAATCGACACCGCGATGTCCGGCCGCCGCCTGCCGAGTCCGCGGATGTAGCCCTCGATGTCGATGGTGTCCCGTGCATACGCGCCGCTCGGTGGGCGTCGAGCACTCATCTCCTCGGTGAACTTCGCCGGGTCCTTGGCGCTGCAGCCGTACACCGAGGACGAGGAACGGAGCACTACCTTCTCGACAGTCGGCGACTTCTGGCACACCGCGAACAGCTGCATCGCACCGATGACGTTGAGGTCTTTCATCGTGGCGCGGCCGCCGGATCTGGGGGGCTTGGCAACGGTGGCCGCATGCACGACGGTGTCCACGCCGGCATTGCGAATCACTTTGCCGATCAAAGGGTTTCGAATGTCCGCGCGTACGAACTCGGCACGGCCCATGCGCCGGAGCAGGTCTTTGCTCGGTGACTTCGCATCCACGGCGATCACGCGTTCGATCTGTGGGTTCTGAGCGAGCCGCGTGACGAGGTAACCGCCGAGGAATCGGCTTGCCCCGGTCACCAGGACCACTCGGGGCGCAGCAACACTACGATCGCTCGGACTCACTGTGCACCCCCAACATCGGCTCCCCACAGAGCGTACTGGATCGGCGGGCGAGCGCGAGGTGAGAAGCGAGCCGTCCACGAACGAAACAAGCCCGCCACCGATGGTGACGGGCTTGTTCGTGAATCAGATGTCGGCAGATCTACTTGCCGAGTTTCCTACGCTGCACGCGGGTACGACGAAGCAGCTTGCGGTGCTTCTTCTTCGACATGCGCTTGCGACGCTTCTTGATCACTGAACCCATGCGGGTGTCCTCACGTTCTTCTCTAGCGTTTGCGCGCACGCCGTTTGCGTACGCCTACCTGACGACCGAGCCCTGAGGCTGTGGTCACCGAGCTGGCGCTGGGGCCACGTACTCGCCCACGGCTACACACCGGCTGGCTGGCACGACGAACGCCAATCCTACCGGTGTGAACCGGAACTTACGAAACCGGCCCTGCGTGCACAACTAGCCTGCGTCGAAGTACGAGGTCTCGAGATAGTCGTGGACCGCCTTGGCGTGCACACGAAAAGATCGACCCACCCGTACAGCGGGCAGCTCTCCGCCGTGCACCAGCCGGTACACGGTCATTTTCGAAACCCTCATCAACGTCGCCACTTCGGCGACAGTGAGGAACTGCGTTCCGGCCAGAGCCGGTTGACCGTCCGGGGACGAACCCTTGGACGGCTTGTTTATAGACGCCATCAATCCACATACCTCCGGCACGTCTCATGCGGCAGGCTTCCCCTCCTGCCGAACAGACACGCACGTGCTGCCCCCGAGCCTATAGGGACAGATGGGGTTACTGCGACGGGAGTGGGGAAAAGATTTTTCAATCCACTGTGATGCCCATCTCAATGGATCTGGTGTTCGCGGCACCGAGAGCATCGAAAAACGCAGCTCGGAGGCCATTTCGTTCCAATTCGCGCACCGCTGCGGCGGTGGTTCCGCCCGGCGAGGTCACCGCGTATCGGAGCTCGCTTGCGCTCTGATCCGACCGATCGAGCATCGCTCCCGACCCCACCATGGTCTGAGCCACGAGCGCCGACGCCACCTCGCGGGTCAATCCCAGTCCCACCCCGGCGTCGATCATGGCCTCGGCGACGAGGAAGAAATACGCCGGCCCGGAGCCGGACACCGCCGTGACGGCGTCGAGCTGATGTTCTTTGACGACGACGACCTTGCCGACGGCCGAGAGAATGGAACGGACCAGTTCGAGGTGCTCGGCACGGGCGTACTTTCCCGGTGCCAGCACGCTGACGCCCTCGCCCACGAGCATCGGAGTGTTCGGCATGACCCGGACGACGGGGAATCCGGCAGGGAGCTTGGGCTCGAACTTCGAGGTGGGGACGCCCGCGGCCATCGAGACGATGAGTTGTTCGCGTTCGCCGTCGAGCTCGATCTCGGTGATCTCGCTCAGCGCCGCTTCGATATCGGCCGGCTTGACGGCCAACACGATCACATCGGCGCTCTCGGCTGCGTCGGCCACGGTGGTGGTGAGCACGCCGAATTCGTTCGCGATGTCCTTGGCTCGGGCTTCGGACTTCTCGGAGACCACCAAGTCACGCACGGCGTGGCCGGACTCGAGGAGCCCCGCAATCAACGCCTCGCCGATCCGTCCGCCACCGATCACTGCAATTCTCGTCATGGACGACAAGCCTGCCACGTCAGTTCGAGCGCGGCACCATCGCCAACTGTCTGCTCTGTACCACCACCGCACCGGTGGAGTCGAGCACGAGATGGTCCTCCTCGAACCACGATCTACCGATGACCGAGCTGGTCGCGGCGACGCGCAGCCAGCCCGGAGCCGGGTGTGCTCGCAAGTAGGTCGTCAGCTGCACCGTCGGAGCCCAACCGAACATTCCGCGGTTCATCGTCACCGGAGCGGAGATGTCGCCGGTCATGAGCGCGAACAGGACGGCTGTATCGGCATCGGCTTCATCGCCTGCGAACGGACGCACCCACAGACGAATTTCCGCCTCGCCCTGCTCGCCGGTGAGGAACTTCGCCGACGTCGGATCGATCCGCATTTCGCAGCCCTGGGCGAGATGCACGATCGATGCCATGGGGTGCTCACCTGTCACGGCCTGGGTGTCGCTGGGAGGTTCGACGGGCATCGACGCCAACGAGGACGGCATCTGGTGCAGCGGCTCGTGCGGATCGGGGAGGCCGAGGGTGACAACAGCCCGTACTGCGACGCGTCCGGCCTGGGTCAGCTCGACGTCGACGCTGCAGACCTGGCGTCCACGTTTGCGTACAACGGTCGTCAGTGCCACCTCCCCCGGGTCGGGCGCAGCCAGGTAGCTGACGCTGACCGCAAGCGGCTGCATCTCGGACTGCTCGGGTGCGGTGTCGACGATGTGTCGACGCGCTGCTGCGGCGCAGACGGCGAGCATCGCACCGCCGTGGACCTTCGGGCCGATCGTCCAGGTGGAGTCGATCGTGCCCGCGAAGGACGCTGTGTCGGTGTCGACATCGAGTGCGACGAGGGTGGTAGCGGCCCGGAACGGGCTGGCGGAACTCATTGCGAACAACTTACCGGCACGTTCAGGACAGGTGCGTACGCGCGAACTGCAGCGCTTGGCCGAGCATCGAGGAGCGCTCGGCCACGGTCCGCGCGTTCTGGGTGTTGATCTCGATCACCGCCTGCCCCTCGAATCCGCGTTGCACCAGTTCGGAGCACACCTGCACGCACGGCTGACTGCCGTGCCCGGGGATGAGATGTTCGTCGACCGAGGCTCCCCTCCCGTCGGCCAGATGCAGGTGCGCGATCCCCTCGCCCATCCGATCGAGCATCTCGATGGCGTCGGAGCCCGCCGTGGCGGTGTGCGAGAGGTCGAGCGTGTAGTGACTGTGCCCGACGTCCGTCGGATCGTAGGACGGCGAGAACGCCGACAGCGCCGCGCCGGGACCGCCGCGCCGTTCCAGTCGCTGTGCAGATTTCTCCTTGCGTCCGAAGAAGCGGTCGGCACGCATCGGGAACATGTTCTCGACGGCCACTTTCACATGGGAGCCGGATTCGAGTTCGGCGACCTGGTCGGCGAAGCCGTCGCTGTACTTGCGTTGCCAACGGAACGGCGGATGCACCACGACCGTCGCCGATTCCAGCTTCTCGGCCACCTCCACCGAGCGGGAGAGTTTGGTGACCGGATCCGATCCCCAGACCCGCTGCGAGATCAACAGGCACGGCGCGTGGATCGCCTGAACCGGTACCGAGTACTCCCGAGAGAGGGCGGCTACCGCATCGACGTCCTGGCTGACCGATTCGGCCCACACCATCAGTTCGACGCCGTCGTATCCGAGTTCGGCCGCGTAGCGAAATGCCGCCTCGGTGTTCTGCGGATACACCGAGGCCGTGGACAGGCCGATTTTTATCCGGTTCGCGGCCATCGTCGTTCCGCTCAGCCGGTACTGAGCTGGAAGGCGAGCGGACCGAGCGTCACGAATACTCCCACTGCGATCGCGATGACGATCGATATCAGGTCATCGGTGCGTCGCAGAATTCGCACCACTGCCACGAGGCCGACGATCACCAGCACCGAGAGCACCAGCGCGACCCAGGGCAATACGTCCCACAGTTGCTCGAAGCCCTTGAACAGCAGTGCGCCGACGACGATCGCCACCGCCGCCTGCCCGATGAGCACCAGCCATTGCCGGACGGCACCGCCCTTGCCCTTGGTGCCCTGCGCGCGGCGGCCGGCTCGGGCCGGGGCCTTCGCCTCCTCGGCTTCACTGTCCGACTCGGCTTCACCGTCCGACGCAGTGTCCGTCCCGGCCGTCGTCTCGGCCGCTAAGGTCTCTGCTGTCTCGGGGGTCTCGGCGACGGTGGGCACCGCGCGCTTCTGTATCGGTGTCGGCTTGTCCGTTGCAGCGGAGGTGGCATCCTCGGCGCGTTGGATACGCGCAGACACCGCTGTCTTGGCGAGGTCGTCCACATCGATGAGCGCGGATCGCGGGGTCACGTCGGTGTTCGGTTCGACCACCTCGACCTGCCGGGGTGCCTGGAATTCTGCGGATCGACGCGTGCGGCCCTGCTCGGCCGCGGTGGATCCGTACGGTTGCCGCTCCGAAAAAGCCGTCGTGGCTGCAGCCGGACGCTGGCCGCGTTCGGTGTCGTCGTGCGACCGATTGAGCATGTCGCCGGCAACCGTGGTGGAGCCGGACAGCAACTCGGGCTCGGGCTGGGGCTTGTCGCGCCTGGCCACGGGTTGAAACGGAATCGGACGAGCGGGCTGCGCCGGTTGCTTCCGGGAGGACACGAACGCAGGCGCATCCTCCTGCTCGGCGCGACTTTCGCCGTCGGTCTCGGGTTCGGGTGCGGGAGCAGCGGGCGTCTCGACCACCGGGGCGCTGCGACTGTCCGGTTCATCGCGGACGACGGGGATCTCACCGGTCAGCTCGGCGACGGAGATTCCGCCCTTGACGCCGCGGCGACGGCGGCCGCCCGCAGTCAGGTTCGTCTTCTGTCCGTTTCGGGCCAGTAGCTCGGCGACCGAGATCTGCCCGGTGTCGTCCGGGTTGGCATCGCTCATCTCGCACTCACCACCAGATCGCCGTCGGTTTCGGTGTCCAGCTTCCGCACAATCAAACCTTCCCTCGGCACCCGCGGGCAGATCTCGACCGACCTCACCGTCAATGCCCGCATGCTCGCCTCCGCTACCAGTGCCCCGGCCACAGGTTCTGGTGACCTGTCGGCGCCGACGCCCTTCAATTCTGCACGGTCGACGACAGTCCTCCGTGATACCGAGGCAGTGAGTTGTCTCGAACCCCTCGTGTTGAGCGATTCGACACGCGGACGCGCGGTGTTGCCACCGACGTCGAGCACCCCTGATCGCACAAGCCCACGGTACTGGGTCTACCGTCGTCGATTGTGACAGCAGCTCGTGAGCAGCCACCGTTCGCTGCAGAGGTCGAGATGGATTTCCCCCGAGAATGGGTCGAATTCCCGGACCCAGATAATTCGGAACACGTCATTGCCGCCGATCTGACGTGGCTGTTGTCGAACTGGACCTGCGTGTTCGGCACTCCGGCATGCCAGGGAACCGTCGAAGGCAGGCCCGACGACGGCTGCTGCTCCCACGGCGCGTTTCTGTCCGACGAAGACGACAAACGCAAGCTCGACGAGTCGGTGAAGTTGCTCACTCCTCAGGACTGGCAGCTGATGGACAAGGGCCTCGGCAAGAAGGGGTACGTCGAATACGACGATCTCGACGACGAGCAGTCCCTGCGCACCCGCCGCTACAAGGGTGCGTGCATTTTCCAGAATCGTCCCGGGTTCGCCGGCGGCATCGGGTGCGCACTGCACTCGATGGCATTGCGCAAGGGCATCGAACCACTCGAGGTCAAACCCGATGTGTGCTGGCAGCTACCGATCCGGCGCACCCAGGACTGGGTGACGCGGCCCGACGGCTCCGAGATTCTCAAGACCACCATCGGCGAATACGACCGGCGCGGCTGGGGTGAGGGTGGTCTCGATCTGCACTGGTACTGCTCCGGCTCCCCCGACGCGCATGTCGGCTCGAAGCAGGTGTTCGAGTCCTACAAGCCCGAGTTGACCGAACTGCTCGGCAAAGCGGCCTACGAGGAACTGGCCTCCCTGTGCAAGCGTCGCCGCGGACTCGGGCTGATCGCTGTGCATCCCGCCACTCGTGAGGCGCAGCGCCGGTAGAGCGGCTGGCGCCGCACGTGAGTGGAAACTCGTAGTGGGCTACCCGTTTCCACTCACATGCCGCAGGCTCTACCCCTCGAGCTTGTAACCCAACCCGCGCACCGTCACCAGGTGTTCCGGCTTGGCCGGGTCGGTCTCGATCTTCGAGCGCAGTCGCTTGACGTGCACGTCGAGTGTTTTGGTGTCGCCCACGTAGTCCGCTCCCCATACGCGGTCGATCAACTGCCCTCGGGTGAGTACCCGCCCGGAGTTGCGCAGCAGGTACTCGAGCAGGTCGAATTCCTTGAGCGGCAATGTGATCTGCTCGGATCCGACCATCACCACGTGGCGTTCGACGTCCATCCGCACCGGCCCGGCTTCGAGCACGCCGGTATCGACTCCCCCGTCGATCTCGGCATCGGAGCCGCGGCGCAGCACCGCGCGGATGCGGGCGATGAGTTCGCGGGCCGAGTACGGCTTGGTGACGTAGTCGTCCGCTCCCAGTTCGAGGCCGACGACCTTGTCGATCTCACTGTCGCGCGCCGTCACCATGATCACCGGAACGCCTGAACGCGAACGCAGCTGCTTGCACACGTCGGTTCCACTCATGCCGGGGAGCATGAGGTCGAGCAGCACGATGTCTGCGCCTGCCCGGTCGAATTCCGCGAGCGCCGACGGTCCGTCCCCGACGACGGTGGCCTCGAAACCTTCCTTGCGGAGCAGGAAGGCCAGTGGATCGGCCAACGACTCTTCGTCTTCCACGATCAGAACGTTGGTCACTGATTCTCTCTTTCTGTAACCGAAGCGTCGTCTTCTTCTTCGAAGTACGCAGGGATCTGGAGGGTGAAGGTGGATCCGGTGCCCAGCTTGCTCCACAGCGAGATGCTGCCGTTGTGGTTGGCTGCGACGTGTTTGGCGATGGCCAGGCCGAGACCTGTGCCGCCGGTGGCCCGCGAGCGAGCTTTGTCGACGCGGAAGAATCTCTCGAAGACCCGTTCCTGGTCGGCCTTGGCGATGCCGATACCGCGGTCGGTGACGGCGAATGCGACGTTCGATGCTCGCAGTGCCCGACTGACCGAGACGGGTGAGCCGTTGGAGGAGTAGGCGATCGCGTTCTGGATCAAGTTGGCCAGTGCGGTGACCAACAGGGCTTGGTCGCCGAGGACCTCGAGCCCACTGGGATGGTCGGTGGTGACGGAAATTCCGGCGTTCTCGGCGGCGAGCTTGGACCTGTCCATTGCCTCGTTGACGACGGTGTCGACGTCGACCACCTCGAGGTCGGGGAGCTTCTCGGCCCCTTGCAACCGCGACAGTGCAATCAGTTCGGTCACCATGTTGCCCAGCCGCTTGGACTCGGCGACGACCTTGCCGCCGAAGTGCCGGACCGATTCCGGGTCGTCGGCGGATTCGAGCAGCGCCTCGGCCAGCAAGCTCATGGCACCGACGGGTGTCTTGAGCTCGTGGCTGACATTGGCCACGAAGTCCCGACGCGTTGCTTCCATGCGGACCTGCTCGGAGTCGTCGTCTGCGAACAAGACCACGAAGCGCTTGTCTTCCTTGCTGAGCAGACGTGCGACGCATCGGACGGAGATCTTGTCGCGGCCGGTTCGGGGGTTCTTCGAGCTGAGATCGGCTTCGACGGGGTTGCCGTCGGCGAGGACCCTCAGGACGGCGTCCCAGGCCCGGTCGTCGATCAGGCGGTTACGCACCAGGCCCAGCTCCTCGGCGCGGGGATTGAACAGCACCACGTCGTGAAATTGGTCGACGACGGCGATGCCGCTCTCCGATGCGAGCACGATCAGGTCCAGTACCTGCGACATCGTCAGACCGGAGGTGACTCGACGACGCTCCGCGTGTCGAGTGTTGAGGTAGGGAATGAGAACACCGCCGACGAGGTATCCCACGAAGGCCGCTGCGATTGCCAGTAGTACGGCCGATGCGACACTCACACCGGAATCGTACGTTCGATGGACAGCTCACATACGCAGGGTGCAGGCATTCCCCTGGTCGTCATAGTCCCCGTCGGCAGTGTTCTTCGATCGTTCACCTGCAGTTCCGACAAATCCTCGCTTCGAGCGGGTCGAAGCTACTTTCCGCCCTGGTTCGCGACGGCAGCTGCGCCCGCGGCGGCGGCTTCCGGATCGAGATACGTTCCGCCCGGGTTGGTGGGCGAGAGTTTTCCGTCGACCTCTTCGAGGTCGTACTGCAGTGGGATGCCGGTGGGGATGTTGAGTTCGGCGATATCGGCGTCGGAGATGTTGTCGAGGTACTTCACGAGAGCGCGCAGCGAGTTGCCGTGGGCGGCGACGAGCACGTTCTTGCCTGCCTTCAGATCCGCGGCGATCGTCTCCTCGAAGTACGGGATCAGCCGCTCGACGACGTCCGCGAGGCATTCGGTCAACGGCACGCTGTCCAGATCGGCGTATCGCGGATCGGCGTCCTGGCTGTACTCGCTACCGGTCTCGATGGGCGGCGGCGGGGTGTCGTAGCTACGACGCCACAGCATGAACTGTTCGTCGCCGAACTTGTCCTTGGTCTCGGCTTTGTTCAGTCCCTGCAGCGCACCGTAGTGCCGTTCGTTCAGACGCCAATCGCGCACGACGGGAATCCAGTGCCGATCGGCGGCGTCGAGCGCGAGGTTGGCGGTGCTGATGGCGCGACGAAGCAGTGAGGTGTACAGCAGGTCCGGCGCGATTCCGGCCTCGACGAGAAGCTTGCCTGCTCGTGCGCCCTCGGCCTCGCCTTTCTCGGTCAATCGCACGTCCACCCAACCGGTGAACTGGTTGGAGGCATTCCATTCGCTCTCGCCGTGACGGAGCAGGATCAAGGTTCCGATACTCATGTGGTCAGTTTCTCATGTGCCGGCCTCGGGAGTGGGGCCTGCGGATCGACCGGGTGGCGAGCTGGGAATCGGCCCGCGTGCGACGAGGACCGCGACGACGGCGATCATGACGACGGCGGTCAGGGTGATCGGGACGGGGATGACGGGATCGAACAACACCAGAACCGCCCCGATCGGAACTGCGAAGTTCACGAGGCGGTCGGCGTTGGCCCGGATGGCGACCAACCACACTCCGAGTACGAACACGGCGATCGGGACGGTCACGGTGAACGACGCGGCGACGTCGCCGAGCTCACTGTGTTCGGTGAGCACGTCGATCTCGACCTCGATGCCGGCCGAGAATGCGCCGGCGGCCGCGAAGATGAAGTAGTGGGTGTAGCCGTAGAACAGCGAATTCCCGAAGTCACCAATTGCGCGATGATGCGGGGGCCAGAAGTAGATCCACCACAGGCTCGCGGTAACGACGAGTGTGAGGGCCGAGATCGAGATCAGCGGTGCCAGAGCCGTGTCGTCGTTGAGCGCTTCGATGATGGCGTTGGCGGAGGCCAGCAAACTTTCGCCGAGCAGGATCAGCGTGAACAGCCCGTAGCGTTCGGTGATGTGGTGCGGATGCCACGGGGTGCTCGCCTTCCGTTCGGCCAACAGGGGAACGGAAATCTCGATCGCCGCCAGAACGACGAACATCACGACGGCGGCGGTGCCGTCGAGCAGCAGCACCCACAGGATCCACAACACCTGTACGCCTGCGATCCCCGCTGCGTACGTCAATGCCGTCGTGCGAAGTTCGGGGTTGCGCGCCGCTCGTAGCCATTGCGTGACCATCGCGATGCGCATCACGATGTAGCCGATCACCGCGATGGTGAAGTCTTGATCGGTGAATGCCGGCTCTACTCCGGCGGCGAGAACCAGCACTCCGGCCATCTGCACCACGGTCAGCACGCGATACAGCCAGTCGTCGGTGTCGAAAGAGGTGGCGAACCACGTGAAGTTCATCCACGCCCACCAGATCGCGAAGAAGACGAGCGCGTAACTCAGCAGACCGTCGGCCACGTGATTCTCGGCGAGGGCGTGATGGAGCTGAATCGCGGCGGAACTCACCGCTACGACGAACACCAGGTCGAAGAACAATTCGAGCGGGCTCGCCGCGCGATGCGGTTCGTGAGGATCGCGCGGACGCATCGGCACCAGGCGGGCAGCGAAGTGATTCACGATCGCAGACTAAGCGATCCGATTCGCGAATGTTGTCTCGATCATGGTGCCGCTCAACGGTTATCGGACATTTCGGGCATGTTCGACGGTATCGCGCGAGGATTCACGGGACCTCACACCCCTTCTGCCGACCGCGCGCCGGGGTTCACGGAAGTTGTCAACCTGTCTGAGACAGATTGGTGTTGATCCCGGTGGGTCCGGGGAGGTCGGGGGCTGTCGGTCGCGACCGATAGCGTTCGGGGTGGTTGACGTACGCGCGGTCGAGTGCACGCTGGCGTCGATGTTGAG
>NZ_JBMIRQ010000120.1:0-277666 GCF_049195265.1 Rhodococcus sp. MALMAid1271
CGCAAAAGGCGCACGACGGGGGCCGACTCGGTTCGCCAGGAGTTCGACCCGTTGTGAAAATGGGACCGTTCCCTGATCCTCCGACCTGCTCCCACGCTGGTGATGTTGAGCGGGACACCCTTTTCTCGTCTGTCGCGAGGAGGGCCAGAACCAGGTCGTTCTGTCCGCCGGAGACGGTATAACGGACCGGGTAGCGCTCTGTTCGATCGAGGAACAAGGAGATCGACATGCTGGACCGGCAGCTCTTCGATGACGGTGTCGAGATCGGTGGGCACGGCGCGGTTGCCATCGAAGATGGCAAGCCCTACTTCATGGGTGCGGGCTTCGAGCCGCCAGATGGACTGTCAGACAAGGCTGTACAGTTGACGGGACCGGTAGCGGAGACGCTGGCGACACAGGTGAATCCCGTACGCCCTTGGGTGGCGATTCGTGGTCGCTGGCGTGGCCGTGGAATCGAATTGACTGATGCGGAGATCCTCGACCGGTCGCCGGTGCCGGGCGAGTCTGTTGATCGCCCGGCCGTACCCTGCGATGCCCCTTCCGGTGGATGGGTCGGCCATCCGAATCCGCGTAAGGAGTGGACGGACGAGGAGAAAGAGCTGCGCAGTTCTGGCGTTGTCGTTTCGCGGACCTCCGTCGAGATAGAAGACGGCAGTTACGTTTTCGTGTTTCTGGTATCCGATCGTGCCGCCGCAACGGCAGCACTCCACCAGCTCTACGACGCGAACTCCATATGCGTCACACTGGCACGATGGACTGCGGATACGCAGCGGGAAACGATGCGTGCTCTGATCGACCCCAGTTCCCCGTGGTCGGACGTCTTGTTCGGATTCGGTCAGTCTCCCGACGCCGAGGGGCAGAATCATATTGTCGCGGAACCGCTGGCGGTGACCGGCGAGCTCGAGCGTTGGCTACGAGACCAGCCGGATGGCCTTGTCGAACTACACCCCGCGTTGTGGAAACTCGTTCAGTCGATCGACAGGTTGTAGGAGCTGGGCAGGCCGGTTGATGACGAACCAGTTCGCGGCGAGCGTCAGAGGTACGACGAATTGCGCAGCGGGGATTCAGCGAGCCGCAATCAACTCGGGCAGAAAGAACGTGGACGAAGTCGACGATCAGTGTGAAGAAGCGTATCGAAACGCTCGGATGGCGGCGAATAGCTTCTTCACTTTGCCGGGCACTGTGACTTTTCCGAAAGCGGAGCTGTCGACGCTGCCCGCAAGATGCGTCTGTAACTTGCGGAAGCTGTCGACTTGCCGACTGAGGGCGTCTATGTCGACGACATCGTCGTTCGTTTCGGCGAGTAGATACTGCGGCATAGTGATAAGGGAGACAGCGGGTATGTGGTGCTGCAACAGGGGTTCGCCTTCTCCGAACTGCACGATCGGCCCGGGCTTGACGGGGTGTCCTTTCCCGACTTCGACGCCACTCCAGGTGCTACGCACGAGTTCGGCGAGTTCAGCGGTCGTTGCGTAGAGCAGCTCCGGTTCCAAGGTGCCGCTTGGTCCGTAGTGACCGGAAGTCGAGTCGACACTGTAATGCTTCGCTCCGAGGTGCTCGATCGCGAGGCCAGCAACGGCATGAAGTCCGCCGCCCGTCGGTGACCACAGTTCGGGGTGCTTGTCGAGCCAGGCGGTCGTGGCTTGTCCGTGCTTGGTGACGGCAGGAATGCGCAGGTGACCGGCGGTGTAGACGAACACAATCGTCCGGTTGTGCGGGACGGTCACTGCCTCGTGTGCAAGCGCCAGGAGAGCGAGATGACCGTTTTCTTCGACTGCGTTCCCGCCGTCGCTGTGAGTGACAACCAGGACTGCTTCCTTCGCCTGCGGTCCCGTGCCGGGCGAGACGGCCCATAGCGTGTCCATCGAGGCTCCGGGTGTCCGGTCAGCAGCGAGTGTCAGTGTGGCTTCTTCCCCCGCTTCGGCAGCACGAACGAGGGCGTCCGCTTCGGACTCGGGTGCCCATACCGCTGGAATCCCCTGGTAGTCACGGGTGAACGGGAGGTACTGGGCATGCGCGGCGCTATCGGGGAGGTCGCGCCAGATGGCGACAACGCCGAGGACCCCCGCTTTGCGTGCTCTCGCCAAGTCGGTTCCAGCGAGTTCCGACCCGACGACGGGATTCGAGAGCGTGTGAAACGGCAATTCCCCGCCCCACGTGTCGAAGAGCAGATGAGCCGGAACGTCGATGTTGCGGGCCTCGATCACGGCGATCTTGCCGGACGCCGATTTCCAGTTCTTCAATCGTCCGCGCAGCATGATCAGTGGCCCGGTAACCCCCGCTGCCGGTGTTTCGCCAGAATATGGCCACGCCGAACTCAGAACGATGCTGCGCCCCTTGACGGTAAGGCCTATCTGGTCGGGGGTGGCATCCCACCGCTCGAACGAGTGCGAGTCCCGATTCACATCGAGACCCAGGTCGGTCAGGTCAAGTGCGACCTCCTCGATGAGCGCACGGTGGGCATCGTTGCCCGAGCTACGCGGGCCCAGTTCCTGCAGCCGGCGAATTTTTGCAGCGTAATCGTTCATAGTTTCCTCCGTTGCGATAAAGACGCGATGGACTGTGACGAGCGATGCCCGAGCCCTAGGACGTCGTGCTCGAGGGCAGGTGAACTCTGCGAGTACATCCCACGCGGCCAACGCGGAATTGGACAAGGACTGTTTCTCGCCCTAGCTGCCGAATGCGAAAACCACACAATCGAGATCATACGCAAACCTCACGAACGGGCAACTCCGACTGCGGCATTGGTCACAGCATCGAGTCCGCCCAAACCTCTGCAGCACGGACGTGGACAACTCCGTCGTGGTCGTCCGATGGACGGCGATGTCACAGATCCCACGAATCGACACCTCCCCGCGGCTATCGACGAAAACACCAGTGCCACAGTACTCGTGGGCGGCGCAGCGTCGATCTGTCTGCATCTGAGCAGTACTTTCTCGGCCACACCAAGATCCCGGACAAGCAGATCAGCAAGGGCTGCACCGAGGACGCCCAGAAGCCACTACGCGCAATACTCGACGCGGATGTACTTCGCATGAGGTCATGAATTTTCTGTGACGAGTTTTGTTCTGTGGTGCCTCAGGAATTTCGTATCAACGGCACGCAACCGGCCATCACTGAATCGGTGTATTCGGGCCAAGGCATTTCATCGCTGTCCGGGTGGGATGCGAGGGGTGCGGCGTGGGCGAACTGGGCTTCGCGTTTGCCGTCGGCCATCATGAACAGATGACCGTGCCTCGCGCTACTTCGGCGCTGCTGAATGCCCTGGAGGCCGACGGGCACGTGGTCGGCCCCACGGTGTCGCGCATCCGAGAAGAAATCACTGCATATGCTTCAGTTTCCGACGCTGCCATCGCAGCGGCCGCTGAACGCAACTTACGTAGAGCGGTGCGCACGCTTCGAGACGGCACAGTGCCAGAAATGCAGGACATCTGGGAAGCCGACACCTCCATCAAGGAGAGGCTGCGTGCCGGAGTCCCCATCGAGGATGTGATGGCCGGGTTTCGCGTGTCGATTTCATGCATTCAGGATCGCCTCGTGGAGCTCGCCGCAGAACTGAAGATCGAAGGATCCGAGGTGGTCCGATTGACGCGCGTGTTGTGGAAACTCGGCGACGTCTTCTCGGCCCAAGCGGCATCCAGCTACCGACAGTATGGAGTGGCGAGCGAACTGGCCGAACAACGCCTGAGGGACGAGATGCTGCTGGCACTTTTGGCCGGCCCTGTTGCGGCCGAGTCCTTCGACCGCGGGATGGCCGTACTCGGGCTCGATCGTCACGGATTGTATGTTCCGTTTGTCACTCGCCGCACCGATGCCGCAGATTCGGCGACACTCCAACGAGCCCTCGCCGGTCACTCGCGAGGTGAGGTGTGCATCGTCGTGCCGAAGGGACAACAGCTCCTGGGACTGATGTCGCGAATACCGAAGGCAATCGACGATGTTGCCCTCGCTGTAGGCCCGGCGACTGAGCCGGCTCGCCTGCACAATGCGTTCGCCGTTGCCAAACGCGTGCTCGATGCGACAGCTCCCACCGAATTGGGGGTGCACAGCCTCGACACTCTTGGGTGGCGGCTCGGGGTGCCGATGGATTCCGAACTCGCCGCTTTTCTTCGCAAGCGCCACCTCGATCCGTTGCACAGAACGCGCGGTTCGGCAGCACCGATCATCGCTGCAGTACGAGCCTTCTTGGAACACAACCGCAGCATCCCCCTTGCCGCTGATGCGATGCACGTGCATGTCAATACCTTGCGATACCGCCTTGCGCGGTTCGAGGAACTGACCGGCGAATCACTGTCGAACACCGACACGATCATCGAACTGTCGTGGGCCCTCCGATCTGACGACATCGCAACTTCGTAGCCAGTTACGAACAGCGCAGCCGAACCTTGGTCCCCTGTCCGTAGTTTCGGTGTGATCTGGATCGCATAGTTGAGTCGTCGTGCAGCACCACCGCTCGACGCCCACCAGCGGCCACGGAGGCCGCCATCGCGTACCGGAGACAACTGTGACCGAAAAACAACTCAGCTCGAACCGAACTGTTCTCGTGAAGCCGCCGAATCGGGCCCGTCAGCTCGTGGCCGTATCGGTTGGCAATGCTGTGGAGTGGTTCGACTGGTACATCTACTCCATTCTGGCCATATACTTCGCGGGTCAGTTCTTTCCCAAAACGAGCGAAGACAGCCTCCTTCCTCTGTTGTCGACGCTCGCGATCTTCGCGGTAGGGTTCTTCGCTCGGCCGGTCGGCGGGCTCGTCATCGGTGTTCTGGCAGATCGATTCGGTCGACGGCGTGCGCTGAGCGGAACAATCGTCGGCATGGGCATTGGGTCCTTGATGATCGGCGCTGTACCCACCTACGAACAGATCGGTGTCGCGGCACCGATCATTCTGCTGATCGCCCGCATCATCCAAGGCGCATCCGCAGGTGGCGAATACGCGGCCGGTTCGGCTTTCATCGTCGAGTCGGCCCCACCCGGTCGACGCGGGCTGTTCTCGAGCGTTCTCTACATCAGCGCGACGTCGGCCAACCTCACCGCCATCGGCCTCAGTGCCCTCCTTGCCACCACTCTGTCCTCGGAGAACATGACGTCCTGGGGTTGGCGCATTCCGTTCATCCTCGGATCGGTTGCGGCCATGGTCGGCCTGTGGGTGCGCCGACACGCCCAAGAAACCCTGCACGAGGACGTCATCGACAAGCCCAAGAGCGCCCGCGTCGGCATGTTCGACTTCTTCCGAGAGCACCCCAAGTCCGCTCTACAGATCTTCGGTCTCACCGCTGCGCCAGCTCTTGCCTTCTACGTTTGGACCGCTTACCTTCCGACCTACGCCAGTATCACGGTCGGCTTCGATGTGCAGAAGGGCCTGATCACCGGCGTGATCTCCCTGACGATCTTCTTGCTCGCGTTGCCGTTGTTCGGTGCATTGTCGGACCGGGTCGGCCGCAAACCCCTGCTCGTCACGTTCGGGCTGTTCTTCACCATCGCGACGGTCCCGCTGCTGTCCTCACTACAACCCACCATGGGGAGTTTGCTGTTCGTCCAGATCACGGGCCTGCTTTTCATCGCAGCATGGGCAAGTATCAGCGCAGCTATAGTCGCGGAGCTCTTTCCGTCCAGACTGCGAAGTTCCGGCATCGGATTCCCGTACGCGTTGGCCGTGGCGGTATTCGGTGGAACGGGCCCCTACATTGCAACGTGGTTGGTGGAGATCGGGCAAGGCGATCGCTTCGCCTGGTACATCGCGGCGGTCGCAGCCGTGAGCACAGCGGTCTATCTCTTCCTTCCGGAAACTGGCAAAAGCACTCTCCGATAATAGATTTCGGTTCTCTATCGCAGGTACACAGAAACAGACCACGAAAGAAATACATGAGTTCACGCGTATGGGTCGCCGGAGTGGGAATGACCCCCTTCGGGATACACCCTGACAGTTCCAACTACGACCTTGCACGAAGTGCAACCCGCGACGCACTCAGCGACGCTGACGTCACGGCGAATATCGGCATGATCGACGCGGCGTTCTACGCCACCGCCGCCCACGGGTTCCTCGAAGGCCAGGCGACCATTTCGGGGCAGATCGCTCTGCGCGGAATGGGCATCGACAAGATACCGGTGCACAATGTCGAAAATGCCTGTGCAACCGGTGCATCCGCATTCAACCTCGCAGTGACACACGTTCGTGCGGGCGAGGCGGACGTGGCCTTGGCCGTCGGCGCGGAAAAGATGCACGTCGGGGATCCGCAGAAGACGATGTCGTTGTTCGAAGCGGGGTTCGATGTCACCGATCGTGGTGCCCTCGAACAGACCCTGGTGGAGCTCGGCGGTGACCTGGACGAACCGGACCTCGGGCACCGGTCGATCTTCATGGACATCTACGCCGCGATGGCGAGAAATCACATGCGTATCTACGGCTCGACACCGCAGCAGATCGCGGCAGTGAGCGCCAAGAATCACGCACACGCCGTCGAGAACTCCCGCGCGCACTATCGTCGCGCACTGTCGGTCGCTGACGTTCTCGCAGCACGGCGGCTGTCACATCCCTTGACCGTCCCGATGTGCGCACCGGTCACTGACGGCGGCGCGGCGGTCATCGTGTGCAGCGATGCAGGACTCGCGCGGCTGCACGCTGACCATCCCATCGAGGTCCTGGCCACCGTAGTCGGCACAGGCACGGACCGAGACACCACCACCTTCGACGGGCATCTTGCACAGCACGTCGCCGAACGTGCATACGACAAGGCCGGCGTCGGGCCCGACCAGGTCGACGTGGCTGAGGTGCACGATGCAACAGCATTCGCCGAGATCCTGCAATCGGAAATGCTCGGGTTGGTCCCGCCCGGCGAGGGCGGAGCGGCGGCAGAACGCGGCCACACCAGCATCGGCGGCAGCATCCCGATCAATCCCTCCGGAGGCCTCGAATCCAAGGGCCACCCCCTCGGTGCGACGGGGCTCGGACAGATCTTCGAGCTCACCGACCAACTTCGTGGTCGCGCAGGTGCCCGACAGGTCGTCGGTGCCCGAATCGCCCTGGCCGAGAACGGGGGCGGATTTCACCGCGGCGAAGAAGCCGTCACCTCCGTCGTCATCTTGAAAGGAAAATAACCGATGGCCATCGTCGACTTCTTCGACCGCGGATGGCGTGCTGGGCCGCACGCCATCGCCTACCGAACACACAAGGAGATCTGGACTTACCAGGACGCCGGCGAGATGTCCTGCCGGATCGCCAATGCCCTGTTGAACATGGGACTACGGCGTGAGAGCACTGTCGCGGTGCTCTCGCCGAACGCGCCACTCGCATGGATCTGTGTGCTCGGGGTGTGGCGAGCAGGCGGCGCGTGGGTTCCGCTCAATCCGGCGAATCCCGTGACCGAAACCGCAACACTCCTACAGCGTTTCGATGTCGAGGTCTTGTTCTACGATCCTTCGCTCCGCGCTCACGTGGATCACTTGCGACAACTCGATACCGGCATCACCCTGATCGCGCTGAGCGATGACGAAAACGCACTCGATCTCACCGACTGGGTCGCACCGCATCCGGCGACTCCGCCCGACATCGACTACCGCATGGACGATGTCATCGCCGTATCGCCGACTGGAGGAACAACGGGTGAACCCAAGGGCGTGATGAACACGCATCGAAGCTTTTCGGTCATGGTGATCCACCAGATGCTTGCGTTGACCTACCAAGCACACGAGCCTGTGGTGAACCTGGCGGCGGCACCGATGACGCACACCGCCGGGGTTCTGACACTGCAGACTTCCGCTCGGGGCGGGACGGTCGTCGTCATAGAGCGTGCAGCACCGGATCTCATCCTGACGGCGATCGAGACCTACGGTGTGACAGAGATATTCCTACCGCCGACCGTCGTCTACCGATTGCTCGACGTTCTGGCCACTCGCGCGGCCGACACCTCGACTCTGCGCTACCTACTCTATGCAGCCGCTCCGATGTCGAGCGAAAAACTGCGTCTGGGCCTAGAGCGTTTGGGGCCGGTTTTCATCGAGTGCTATGGGCAGATGGAAGCGCCTGCTGGCATCAGCTTTCTCCGACCCGAGGAGCACCTCGTCGACGGCAACATCGCGCCCGACGACCGGTTGTCTTCTTGCGGCAGACCGTATCCGTTGGTCGACGTCGAAGTGAAGGACCCCGACACCGGGCAGCGACTCGCACACAACGAAACCGGCGAGATCTGCGTACGTGGCGACCTGGTGATGAAGGGCTACTACAAGGACCCGATCAAAACTGCCGACGTAATCAAGGACGGCTGGCTGCACACCGGAGACCTTGGCCGCATCGACGGCGAGGGCTACCTTCACCTGACCGATCGCAAGAAGGACATGATCATTACCGGAGGTTTCAATGTCTACCCTGGCCAGGTCGAACAGGTGATCTGGGGCCATCCGGCTGTCGAGGACTGCGCAGTGGTCGGTGCCCCCGATGACGACTGGGGCGAACGCGTCACGGCAGTCATCGAACTCAAACCCGGCCACGACGCGGGAGAAGACGAAATCATCGCCCTCTGTCGGAACGCATTGGGGGGCGTACGCACGCCCAAGCAGGTGTTCTTCGTCGACCGTTTGCCACGCAGCGTAAACGGAAAGGTGCTCAAAAAAGAAGTCCGACAGACATTTTGGACCACTTCCGTTCGCCAGATCTGAACAAGAGGGAAAGCAATGAACGAGCTGAAAAACAAGATCGCCGTCGTCGCCGGAGCAGGATGTATCGGAACAGGATTAGGAAATGGCCGCGCCACAGCCATCACCTTCGCCAGAGAAGGTGCGACGGTCATCTGCGCCGACATGGATACCGAATCGGCCACGGCAACAGCTGAAATGATCCGGGACGAAGGTAACGACGCCCACGTGCTGACCCTCGATATCACCGACGTGAGCCAGGTCGCCGATGCCGTCCGCACAATTCTCGATCAGCATGGACGCATCGATGTTCTCGACAACAACGTCGGGATCGCTGCCGTAGGAGGTGTTACCGACGTCGAGCCAACGGACTGGGAACGCGTTTTCAAGGTCAATCTCGACGGTGCCTTCAACACCATGCGACATGTCATTCCAGCAATGGTGGCACAAGGTGGTGGCAGTATCGTCAACATCTCCTCGGTGGCAAGTATCCGATGGAGCGGAGTCGCATATGCCGGCTACTACGCCAGCAAAGCCGCGTTGAACCACCTGTCCCGAACCACGGCTGCTGAATTCGCCGACCGTGGTGTCCGAGTCAATTCCGTGTTGCCCGGCTTGATCAAAACACCGATGGTGGAGAGCGTCTCAGGAATCGCCGAGGCGTACACCAGCACCGACGTCGAACAAATGTGGCGCAAACGTGATCGGCAGGTACCCATGGGTCGCATGGGAGAGGCCTGGGATGTCGCACACGCTGCACTCTTCTTGGCCAGCGACCGCGCCAAGTACATCACCGGTGCAGAGTTGGTCGTAGATGGCGGGATTTCACTAGGGATGGGCCGAGCGAGCTGATCACCCTCGTTCAACGGGCGTCCGCCGCCGTGCACCGGCGGCCGCCCGTTGAGAACCGGCCCGATAGCAGAGGCATATTCGCTCGATCGCGCGAGGGTGCTTGTAGCTTCATCACCCGGTTCGGTCGCAGATCCCCACAGGGTGTGTTCTTCATCGGTGGAGCAATCCGAAGAGAGAGCACACCGGGAGTCCGGCAATGGGCCTGCTCGCCTCATTCGCGGCCGCACGAGTCGGCCTGGGTGTCAATTCTCTCGCCCAGCGCACAGGGGCCCAGCCGCTTCACGACTTGTGCGCGACATCTCGGCGCTGCAGCTCACCGATAGTCGTGGTCGATTCCCGTTGCCCATTGCGAACATTCGACGGCAACCACATCGTCTCGACCCCGCAGGAAGTTCCGCGCACCGAAGTCGCCCGACGCCGACGCCGCGGCTGCATCGAAATGTCGGCCCGCCAGAACCACCGGGTGGCCGGGACGTCCGTCGAACACCGCTCGTGACAGGCCGGTCTCGGCCGCCGCGTCGAGCACGGCCCGCACCACATCGGGTCCGACATCCGGGGTATCGACCACGTGCACCACCGCGTACTCCGCGTTCGATGCCGCGGCCAGCCCGGCTCTGAACGATGCGCTCATCCCCCGATGCCAATCGGGCGCGAGGACAGCAGTCGCACCGTCCGGCACAGAGGTCTCGGCCGCACCCAGCACCACCACCACGCGGTCACAGCCACCGTCGCGCAATGCCTGCACGGCCGCGCGGAGCCACGCCCCGTCGTGCGCGAGCACCTTGGGCGATCCGTACCGTGTTCCTGCACCGGCAGCCAGCAGCACGCCGACGGCACACTCCGACACATCTGCTCCTTCGATCATTCGGCCGCGTCTTGGATATTCGCACAACTCCTGCGGCGACTACGTCCAAAAGTTTGTACTTGCTCGACTAGCGAGGATAGGCGTGATGGCTGATTCTTAGTGCACTTCTCCTGCAGCGTCGCAGGAATCCTGCCCTGTTGCTTCCGCGAGGTGCCACCATGTCCGTTTTGCCCACCACACGCAGACGCGTCCATCCCGTCGACGAGGTTCTCCCTGCTCCGAAACTTGCAGCGTACGGATTTCAGCACGTCGTCGCGTTCTATGCCGGCGCGGTGCTGGTGCCGATCATCATCGGCAGCGCGATCGGACTGACCAACGAACAATTGATCCACCTGATCAACGCCGATCTGTTCACCTGCGGCATCGCGTCGATCATTCAATCGGTGGGGTTCTGGAAGATCGGTGTGCGTCTTCCGCTGCTGCAGGGCGTGACATTTGCCGGAGTCTCACCGGTCATCGCCATCGCGATGGCCAACGGCGGCGGCACCGAGGGGTTGCTGTACGTCTACGGGGCCGTCATCGTGGCCGGACTGGTCACCTTCTTCATGGCACCGTACTTCAGCAAGTTGCTGCGCTTCTTCCCGCCGGTGGTGACCGGCACCGTCATCACGATCATCGGCGTCGCTCTGCTCCCGGTGGCCGTGAACGATGCGGTGACCAATCCCTCTACCCACGAACAGGATCCGACCAACGGACGCTGGATGGCGTATGCGATCGGCACGTTGTTGATCATCGTGCTCATCCAACGGTTCTTCAAGGGGTTCATGGCCACCATCGCGGTATTGCTGGGGCTCGTGATCGGCAGTGCCGTGGCATTCATTCTGGGAGACATGAACTTCGACGGTACGTCCGACGCGTCGTGGGTTGGCTTCACCCAGCCCTTCCTGTTCGGTGTACCCAAATTCAGTGTCATCGCCATCATTTCGATGATCGTCGTCATGCTCATCATCGCGGTCGAAACCACCGGCAGTGTGTATGCGACCGGCGAGATCGTCGGCAAGCGCATCAAGAAGGACGATATCGCCGCGACTCTGCGCGCCGACGGAGTTGCCACCGTCATCGGCGGCACGTTCAACTCGTTCCCGTACACGGCCTTCTCCGAGAACGTCGGTCTGGTTCGCCTGACCGGTGTTCGCAGTCGGTGGGTGGTGGCGGCGGCAGGCGGATTCATGATTCTGCTCGGCCTGCTCCCCAAGACTGCCGCGGTCGTCGCGTCCATCCCCCCACCCGTGCTCGGCGGTGCAGCGTTGGCTCTGTTCGCGACGGTCGCCGTGGTCGGAATCCAGACACTGTCGAAGGTCGACTTCACCGACCACCGCAATCTGATCATCGTCGCCACCAGCCTCGGACTTGCGATGCTCGTGACCATTCAGCCCACGGTCTCGGAGGGCGTTCCCGATTGGCTCGAAATGCTGTTCGGCAGCGGAATCGTGCTCGGCGCGGTCTCGGCGATCGTGCTCAATGTCTTGTTCTTCCACATCGGAAATCGCGGCCAGGCCGTAGCCGGCGGCCCGGGGAAGGGAATCACCCTCGACCGGGTCAACGAGATGTCCTCCGAGGAGTTCGCCGATACCTTCGGCGGACTGGTGCAGGGCACTCCGTGGGTGGTCGAGCGCGCCTATCAGCAACGACCGTTCGCCGATGCTCACGGTCTGCGCGAAGCGTTCCAGGAAGCACTCCTCGCCGGCACCACCGAAGAACAGATCGAACTCATCAAGCGCTATCCGGATCTCGGCAGCGAGGATGCGACGGGCACCCTCAACGCGGCCGATCACGTCGGATTGTCCAACCTCGAGGAGGACGAACACGACAACATCGTCCAGCTCGCCGCCGAATACCGCGAGCACTTCGGCTTCCCGCTGGTGATCTGCGCCCGAGAGACCGAACGCTACGATCGAGTTCTGGCCAACGGGTGGTCTCGGGTGGAGAATGCGCCGTCGGCGGAACGGTCGTTCGCGATGATCGAGATAGCCAAGATCGCGAACTACCGATTCGATGATCTCGTGGCCGATGCCAACCCGATTGCGGCCGCGCGGTTCGGTCGCATCAACGACTTCAGATAGCGAGCGAGAGTGCTACACGAATGGATAGGGCTCGACGGGTTCAATCGGCTCACTGATCGGCAAGCGATGCATGCGTTGTACGAGTGCTGCGCATCATCGATCTGGGCCCGTCGAGTCGCCTCGGGCCGACCCTTCGACAGTCGAGACCTGCTGTTGGACAGGGCAGATCGAGTGCTCGCCGAACTGCCCGAGCCCGAGATCGATCATGCGCTGGACGGGCATCCTCGGATCGGCGGCAACGCCGACAACCCGTCGTCGAAGCGCGAGCAGGCCGCGGTGACGACGGCAGGTACCGAGGTGCGGGAAAAGCTGGCCGCGGCCAATCGCGCCTACGAAGCCAAATTCGGGCACGTCTACCTGGTCTGCGCCACCGGGAGGTCGGCGGAGGAGTTGCTCGCTATTCTCGACGAGAGACTCGACAACGATGCCGAAACCGAAAGACGGGTGCTGCGCGTGGAACTGGCGAAGATCAATCGGATTCGTCTCGGCCGCATGCTAGGCCCGGAGCAGTGACCGGACTGTCGACCCACGTGCTCGACGCAACCTCGGGCACACCCGCGGTGGGCATGCGGGTGCGGTTGTTCCACCCGGACGAGGGCGTGATCGCCACAGCCACCACGGACGGGGACGGACGCATCGGTGACTTAGTACCGGGACCGATCGCTCCCGGCGTCTACCGCCTGTCCTTCGACACGGGCGACTATTTCGAGGCGAGGGCGACACCGACCTTCTACCCCGAGGTGTCCATCTCGTTCACCGTCGCGGATCCCGATGCTCACTATCACGTGCCATTGCTGTTGTCCCCCTTCGCTTATTCGACCTATCGCGGGAGCTGACATGACCGACCTGACCGGCAAGATCGTCCTCGGATCCAATCAGTACGGCAAAGCGGAGAACCGTGTCGTGCGGATCTACCGAGACTCACCGCGCCACGAGATCCACGACATCAACGTCTCGAGCGCGCTGCGCGGCAACTTCTCCCCCGCACACCTGGTGGGTGATCAATCCAACGTGCTGCCCACCGACACCCAGAAGCAGACGGCGTACGCGTACGCGAAGACCAAGGGGCTTGTGCACCTCGAGAGCTACGGCCTCGCGCTCGCTCGCCACTACGTCGACGATGTCGAACCCGTCGACGGTGCTCTCATCGAGCTCGAAGAGTACGCCTGGGCTCGCGCGGTCATCGACGGCGTCGAGCACGATCACACGTGGACACGCAAGGGTGAGGAGATCCGAACCTCGGCAGTGACCGTCGAAGGCACAGGCGATGCGCAACAGACGTGGGTGATCAGCGGCTTCAAGGACATGGTGATCCTGAAGTCGACGGGTTCGGAGTTCCACGGGTTTCTCGAGGACGACCTGACGATTCTCGAGCCCACCACCGACCGCGTCATGGCCACGTCACTGACGGCCCAATGGCGTTACACCACCACCGATGTCGAATGGGACGCGGTGTACGCGGGGGTGAAGGAGGTGATGATCGAGCGGTTCGCCAATCTGCAGTCGCTGGCGCTGCAGCAGACGTTGTACGCCATGGGTGAAGCCGTGCTCGAGCAGTTCCCGTTCATCGCCGAGATCAGGATGTCGGCACCGAACAAACATCACTTCGTCTACCACCTGGGCAGATTCGGTATCGAGAACAACCTGGAGGTGTTCAACGCCGACGATCGGCCCTACGGTCTGATTCAGGCAACGATCGAACGCGAGGATGCCCCCGACGCCGGAAGCGCCTGGAATACCTTCTCGGTCGTCGGGTAAAGACCTGCACTCACGTGTGCAGGGCCGCAATCCACTCCACCAGTGGCGTGAGGGCACGCCATGCATCGCGCACTTCGATTGCGGCCTTCGGGGTCTTCAACCAGTCGGGTGAACCGAAATGCTTCCCGGCTGTGAGCGATTTGTGGCGCAATAGGTCGATCCGCGGGTGATCGAGCTGGTACCCCCGAGGCTTGGTAGCAAGCTTGTCGCCGCCGATCTCGTATCCGGCCTCGGCCAGAGTCTCCACGATCCCCTCGAGTTCGGCTCCCCGCACGTCGTCGTCGACGGTACGGCGGTACCGCGCGATCGCGTCGGAAGAACCGTGGTAGAACCCGCCTGCGACGAAGAGCCCGGCCGGGTCTATCTGCACGTAGTACCCGAGACTGTCACCGCGAGCTACGAATCCACCCTGATGGGTCTTGTACGGGGTCTTGTCCTTGGAGAATCGAACGTCTCGGTACGGGCGGAAGATCTTGGCGCTACCGAACTCCGGTTCGAGATCGGCGAGCAACGCAGTCATCGGTCCCTTGACGGCGCTCTCGTACACCTGTTTGTGTTCGTTCCACCAGTGCTTGCTGTTGTCGGCTTCGAGGTCCTCGTAGAAGTCCAGTGCAGCGAATGGGATTCCGGTGAAACCAGTCATCTTTCGATCCTAGGCCGCGCCGGTGGCCGAGGATCGAGGGATCGAATTGAGTGCGAGGTAGACATCCAGTCTGTCCTCGGTCGAGTTCAGATCGCGGCCGAGCAACTCCTCGACTCGCTTGATTCGATACCTGACGGTGTTGAGGTGGACATGCAACGACTCGGCCGTACGGTTCCATGATCCACCTGTGGCCAGAAACTCACGAAGAGTGTCGGTCAGGCCGGAGTCGGTGCGCCGATCATACTCGAGCAGCG
The DNA here is from genome assembly GCF_049195265.1 of Rhodococcus sp. MALMAid1271. Lineage (NCBI taxonomy): Bacteria > Bacillati > Actinomycetota > Actinomycetes > Mycobacteriales > Nocardiaceae > Rhodococcus > Rhodococcus sp. MALMAid1271. The sequence goes on from NZ_JBMIRQ010000120.1 coordinate 15,064, forward strand.
GCGCGAGAACGTGCTCGACGAACGAGCGACGCACATCGTCCGGTAGTGCCGACAGCATCGACACCGCCGAGGTCAACTGCGATCCCGCGGTGACGGTGACCGAACCACTGCCCTGCCTGCTCATCTCCAGTGCGTACCGCGCCGATCGCAGCGCACCGTCGACGGTGTTGCCGGTCGCCTCCGAGCTGACGCCTACCAGCAGACGACTGTGTCCGATGCCGGAACCCAACCGAGACAGTCGGGTTCGTAGGGTCTCGACGATGTTCGGATCGTCGGTGTTCACGATCGCGACGATGTCGCCGTGGCTGCTGCTTCCGACACAGCCGCCGCCGAACGAGGTCAACGTGTCACTGAGAACAGTACGTAGCATCTCGCGTAGGTCGATGCGTCCGGTGTGCACGACCCTGACGACGACCAGCGAACGGTCGGGGTCGACGCCCGCCTGACGCAGTCGAGTCGACGCTTCGGGGCTGGTGCTGTCGGCCTCGATCAGGGCTACTGCCTGGTCGGCGATCTCGCGTCGGACCAGCCGCCCCTCCTCACGTCGAGCGCGGTCGAGGGCGGCGATGGCGGCCAGCTGTCCGAACGCATCGGAGATGGGCGGGGGGAACGTATCCAGATCTCCTGCGACCGCCAGAAACCATCGGGTCGTTCGCTGTGCGAGCGACGGCCCGATACCGAAGATGCTGTACACCGCATTACCGCTGAGAGTGGTTGTCGTAGGCAGCCTTTCACAGGACAACGCCGCATGGGTCAGGGTGTCGACGTCGGCATCGGAGAACGCCGACACCTCGGCTACCAAACGACGTCCCGTCGCGGTGAAGATCAGGCACGTCCTGCCGGTTTCTCTGGAGACGTGCAATGCCAGCTCGTCGAGGGCGCGACCATCCGCGATCGCGGTGAGCAGTTGGCGTTGCCGGACGAGCGAGTTGTTGAGCGAGGCGATTCGGTCACCGGTGACGCGGCCGACGAGAAACTCGGTCACATCGCCGAACGAGACGGTTTCGGGTACTGCGAGCAGAGGTAGCCCGTGCCGCTCGCATGCATCGGTCAAGTCCGAAGGTATGTGGCCGAGCAGGCCTTCCCCGGCAGCCAGTGCCGACGCCCCGGATGCGGCGACGGCCCGGACGAACATCTCACTGTCTGCTGGCGTGCGATGCCACACCAGACCGGTGATGACCAGTTCTCCTCCTGCGATGTAGCGCGACGGGTCGAGCAGATCGGTCGTGTACGTCCACCTCAGCGTGCGGCTCAGAGCGTCGGCATCGGAGGTCAGCAAACGAATGCCGAGATGTGTGGCGTCGAGCAAGTCCTTGACCTGCATTGCGATCCTCCCTCGGCTCGCCATGGCTGAGCGTGTAGATCTCGACAGTATGGGCGGGTTGTTTCGGTCGAGTTTCGGGCGTATCGCGAGACCACCGAGGATCGGTAACAGAAATTCACTACAGTTCGAGGTGGCACACCGGGCGGTGGACCTGCAGGCGAAGATGAGGTGAACCAAGGCCATGGATCTCGGCACTGTCGACGACATTCTGCTTCCGAGCACTCGCACAGATCTGCCGCCCGGCAGAGCAGACACCGCGGTCCTTGCGGGCGGCACCTGGTTGTTCTCGGAGAAGCAGGATCATCTACGTACCCTCGTCGACGTCACGGCATTGGGCTGGGAGCCGTTGTCGGTGACGGAGGCAGGGCTCGAGATCGCAGCCACCTGCACGATCGAGACGCTCGCACGGTTCGACTCCCAGTGGCCGGCAACCGAGCTGTTCCCTCGCTGCGCCGCAGCGTTGTTGGCCTCGTTCAAGATCTGGAAGACCGCCACCGTAGGGGGCAATATCGCGCTCAGCCTGCCTGCCGGTGCGATGATCTCGTTGACCGCGGCGCTCGACGGCGTCGGGCAGGTGTGGTCGGCTTCGGGCCCCGATCACGACTACCGTCTCGCGATCGACGAGCTGATCACCGGCCCGCATGCCAACGCGCTCGCACCTGGAGATGTGCTGCGCAGCATCATGATTCCGCGGCACGCGCTCGAAGCGAGAACTGCGATGCGCAAGTTGGCGCTCTCGCCCCTCGGCCGATCTGCGGCGGTGGTGATCGGCAGAGTCGATGCCGACGGCCAGTTCGTCCTGACGGTCAGTGCGTCGACCGTACGTCCATTCGTCCTGCGCTTTCCGGCCCTACCCACGGCCACCGAGCTGGGGGACGCGCTCGACGAGTCCATCGGCCCCCAACACTGGTACGACGACCCGCACGGGGCACCGGATTGGCGTCGACACATCAGCTGCGCTGCAGCGCAGCAGATTCGCGAGGAACTGTCATGATCGTCGACATCAACGGCGTACCGACCGACGTCACCGCCCGGCCGGGTCAGTGTCTGCGGACCATGCTGCGCGAGCACGCGCACTTCGAGGTCAAGAAAGGATGCGACGCAGGCGACTGCGGCGCGTGTTCGGTACTCGTCGACGGCGAGCCGGTGCATTCGTGCATCTTCCCTGCGTTCCGTGCAGCCGACCGATCCGTCACCACGGTTGCCGGGCTGGGCACGCCGGAGGATCTTCATCCGATGCAGAGCCGGTTCGTCGAGGCCGCCGGATTCCAATGTGGTTTCTGCACTGCAGGAATGGTGGTGACCGCCGCAACCTTGACCGAGGACGATCTGGACGAGCTCCCCGAGCGGCTGAAGGGAAACCTGTGCCGCTGTACCGGGTACCGTGCGATTGCCGACGCTGTCTGCGGGGTGCGCAATATCGACAAGACGCTCGACGGTCCGGCGTGTGGACGATCCGTCGCGGCACCGGCAAGTGCCCGGATCGTCACCGGAACCGAGCCTTACACCCTCGACCATTCACCGCCCGGACTTCTCCACGCCAGTGTGCTCGGGAGCCCGCACGCCCATGCGCGAATAGTGTCGATCGACACCACCGCCGCCGAGCAGGTACCGGGGGTGCACGTGATCCTCACCGCGAAAGACAGCCCGCCAACGGCATTTTCGACGGCCCGACACGATCGCCGTGTCGACGACCCCGACGACACGCACGTCCTGGACGCGGTCGTGCGCTTCATCGGACAGCGGGTGGCGATCGTCGTCGCAGAGTCGATCGCGGCCGCGCAGGAGGGCTGCCGAGCGCTGGTGGTCGAGTACGACGTGCTACCCGCCGTGTTCGATCCGGAATCCTCGCTCGCACCCGATGCGCCGAAGATCCACGGAGACAAGGACGTATCGGCTCGAATCGCGGACCCGTCCCGAAATCTGGTGGCCGAGCTGCATGGTGAAACCGGGGACGTCGACGCTGCCGTGGAGGGAGCAGCGGCGGTGGTGACCGGCCGGTGGACGACACAGCGCGTGCAGCACGTGCACCTCGAGACCCACGGCACCATCGGATGGTTGGACGAGACCGGCACGCTGAACCTGCGCACCAGCACCCAGGTTCCGTTTCTGGTGCGCGAGGAAATCTGCGAGATATTCGGCTTGCCGCGTGCGGGCGTACGGGTGTTTGCGGCGCGGGTCGGCGGCGGCTTCGGCGGCAAGCAGGAGTTGCTGACCGAGGACGTCGTCGCCCTGGCTGTCCTGCGCACCGGACGGCCAGTGCAGTTCGAGTTCACCCGGACCGACGAGTTCACCGTCGCACCGTGCCGGCACCCGTTCCGGGTCGACGTCACCGCAGCAGCCGGTGCCGACGGCACCTTGACCGCCCTGTCGATCGATGTGCTCACCGACGCAGGCGCGTACGGAAATCACAGTGCCGGGGTGATGTTCCACGGCTGCGGTGAATCCGTGGCCGTGTACCGCTGTGCCAACAAGCGGGTCGATGCGAAGACCGTCTACACCAACAATGTTCCCTCCGGTGCTTTCCGGGGGTACGGACTGGGACAGGTGGCGTTCGCAATCGAGTCCGCAATGGACGATCTTGCGCGCGAACTCGACCTCGATCCGTTCGAGTTTCGCCGACGCAACGTGATCGTCCCCGGCGACGACATCGTCGCCGCGCAGGTCGAGGAAGACGACCTACAGTTCGGGAGTTACGGGCTCGATCAGTGCATCGACCTTGCCGAGGCAGCCCTACGACGCGGCAACGGTGAGCATGCGCCGGAGGGCTGGAAGGTGGGCGAAGGCATGGCCGTGGCCATGATCGCCACCATTCCACCGCGCGGGCACCGCGCCGAGACATCGGTGGCTTTGCTGCCCGAGGGTCGCTACGAGATACGCGTCGGAACAGCAGAATTCGGGAACGGTACCACCACCGTGCACACTCAGATCGCGGCGAGTGAACTGTGCACCTCGGTCGAGCGCATTCTCGTCGATCAATCCGATACGAATGCGGTCACCTACGACACCGGTGCTTTCGGTTCCGCGGGCACCGTGGTGGCGGGCAAAGCGCTCTACGCTGCAGTGCGCGCACTGTCGGCACGAATCCTCGATCTCGCCGCGCGCTTCACCGGCCACCGACACTCGGACTGCACGCTCGGACCCGAGGGTGTTCGATGCGGCGATCGGTTCGTCACCCTCGACGAGATCCTGGCACGGGCGGGAGGCACTCTCGTCACCGAGGGCGACAGTGGTGGGTTGCCGCGTTCTCTGGCGTTCAACGTCCAGGCTTTCCGAGTGGCGGTGCACGAGGACACCGGCACCGTGAAAATTCTGCAGTCGGTGCAGAGTGCGGATGCGGGAACGGTGATGAATCCGCAGCAGTGCCGCGGGCAGGTCGAAGGTGGCGTCGCTCAGGCCATCGGCACGGCCCTGTACGAGGACATGCGTACCGACGGTGCGGGTCTGGTCACCACCGATTCCATCCGGAGCTACCACGTCCCGCAGTTCGCGGACATCCCTCGGACCGAAGTCGTGTTCGCGGACACCTACGATCGCCTGGGTCCGTTCGGCGCAAAGTCGATGAGCGAGTCCCCGTACAACCCCGTCGCGCCGGCGTTGGCGAACGCCATCCGCGACGCCGTGGGAGTCCGACTCACCCGGCTTCCGATGTCCTCGGATCGCGTGTGGCGGGCCGTCAGCGGTCGTAGAACGTCTGCAGAATGATCGTGCTGCGGGTCTGCACGTTGGCGGTCGCCCGGATCTCCTGCAGCAACCGCTCGAGCGCCCGCGGCGATTCGACTCGAACCAGCAGGACGTAGCTCTCCTCGCCGGCAACCGAATGGCAGGACTCGATGGCCGAGAGATGCTTCAGTCTGGCGGGGGCATCGTCCGGCTGGGCCGGATCGATCGGAGTGATGGCGACGAACGCCGACAACGGCCGGCCCAGGGCCTCGGGGTCCACCTGCGCGGTGTAACCACGGATGACGCGACGCGACTCGAGCCGCCGAACTCTGGATTGAACGGCCGAGACGGACAGGGACGCCTTCTCCGCCAGCGTTGCCAGCGTGGCGCGGCCGTCGGACACCAGTTCGTCGATGATCAGGCGATCCACACGATCGAGATTTTCACTCACCTGCGCAATCTAGCTCAGATCCGCCGCGAACCAGCGCACAGGACCGATCCTGCGGGTCGAATCGGTGCTTTCGCCTTTTTTTGTCCACCTGTCGTCACATGAACAGTGGCGGAAGGGCGAGAACCATCACTGCCGACCAACTGACATGGGTGAGGATCGGGGCGAGGATTCCGCCGGAGGCCCGTCGCTGCAGGCCCATCACATACCCCAGCAGCGCTGCGGCGAAGCCCAGCATCGGGTTGCCTGAGGCGAGGGTGGCGATGGCATAGATGACCGTCGAGATGACGACCGGATGCCTGATTCCGATTGCCGCATACAACGCCCCGCGAAAGAAGATCTCCTCGGCAACGCCGTTGAGCAGGGTGATGAACACGATGAGCACCAGCGAACCGGTCCTGGCGTGCGCGAGCACATTCTCGGTGAAGTCTGCCAGCGGCGGTATCTGTCGAACCACGAGGCCGCCGAGCATGAACACCCCACCGACGGCGAGACCGATGAGAATCGGGGTGACAATCGGTCGCCGGATCGACCCACCGACCACTATCCGCCCCAGGTGCAGCGGGCCGGACAGTAATCCGCCCACCGTCCAGACCGCCGCCAACAGCAGCGTCAGCGTGTAGAAGGACGGGTCCCCGGGCTCGACCTGGAGGGAGAAGTAGAGCACCGTGGCACCGATCACCAACGTGATCAACACGATGATTCGCCGCTTGCGGAACGCGGCGTCGGATTCTCTGTGGTCCCGCTCTACCGGGTCCACGAGAGCGGATTTCATCACGTTCAGCGCGGTCGTCGACCACGTTCCCATCAGGCCTCCTCGGTATCGGTCAGCCGACGCAGGGCGGAACTCACGCGTCGATTCACACCGGCCGCCACGTCGAGGTTGGTGCGTACTGCGGCCGCAACGGGCTTCGAGGCAAGTAACCGACGGCCACCGAGAGCTTCGATCAGACCCCAGGTGCCATCGGACGATGCCGCGACACCGCGTCGCCGGACTCCCAGTGCGTCGCCGCCGCTCCATGCTGCGTCGGTGTTCGCGAGCCGAAGCGGATCCTTGAGCGCACAGACACCGGGAGGCTCCCCGACCTGACCGAGGACACCGCGGGCCATGGCGTCTGCGATGGTGGTCAGACCGAGAGGCGGGTCGGGGACGAGTGCGCGTATGCGGCTCTCGGATGTGGTCATCGTGTTGTGCAAGGAACCCACCAGGTCCTCGGCGAGCCCGGCAGGCACCGGGATGATTCTGCCGATCACCTTGCCTGCGACCGAGGTCGGAACGAACGGCACCGGAACGCCGATGCGTTGGAGACCGGCAGCTTCGACGTAGGCGAACACCAGATCGCGGTAAGGCACCACGTCCGGCCCGCCGATGTCGTAGGAACCCGCGGGAACTGTCTCGGGATCGGCCGATGCGGCCAGGTAGTGCAGCACATCGTCGATGGCGATGGGCTGCACGGGTTCGTCGAGCCAGCTCGGGAGAGGGAGCACCGGCAGACGGTCGGCGAGGTAACGCAACATCTCGTACGAGGTGGACCCGGCACCCAGGACGATGGCCGCCCGCAGCCAGACCAACTCGACGCCGTCGACCGTCAACGCTTCCCCGACGTCTGCTCGACTCGCGAGATGCTCGGAGAGCCGATCGTCGTCGGGTACGAATCCGCCGAGATAGACGATTCGGCCTACTCCCGCGGTGGCCGCGGCGGCGGCGAACTGCTCGGCAGACCTACGGTCCTGGGCGCGGTAGTCGGATTCGCCGATGGCATGCACGAGGTAGTAGGCCACGTCGATGTGACCTGATTCCTCGAACGCCGCCGCGCAGGACTGTTCGTCGGTCACGTCGAGGGCGACCGCGGTCACCGAGTCGTAGTAGTCGAAAGCGCGTAGGTTCGCGGGCGTGCGCGACCCGACAACGACGTCGACATCCTCGGCGAGGAGGGCTGCCACCAGTCGTGACCCGACGTATCCGCTGGCACCGGTGACGAGGGCTCTCATAGGTCGAGGTTAACGGCACTCGGTGCGTTGCGTCGGTATGGCATTGTCGCTCCTATGGCTCTGGTGTTGGCAGGCGTGGTCCTCCCCGATCCCCTCGGTACCGAAACGGTGCTCCGACGCGGAGTCGCGGTGGCCAGGGTCGGCGCGAGTTGGTTGCTGACCACGACCGAGTTGGCGGTTACCCTGCCCGGCCGAATCGAAGCACTGTTGAGCAACATAGAGACATTGATGACACGAATCGACGCCGTGGTGGACTCCGCCGACGCGGTCGTGGCCAGGGTGGAGCGAACGACCGGTGCCGCGGACGCTGTGGTCACGACGGCATCGGCCGCCTCCGAGAGCGCATTGAGTGTGATCGAGTTGTTCGCTCCCATCGCCGAGAAATCTGCACCCATGGCGCGCAGATTCGTCGACAACCTGTCCGAGGACGAGGTCGACGCTGCGATCGCGATGGTCGATCAGCTACCCGGGCTCCTCGACCACATGGAGGCTCTGCTTCCCATCCTCACCACCCTCGACACGGTGTCGCCCGAGATCCACGAGCTGCTCGGAGTGACCAAGGACGTCCGACGAGCCGTCATCGGCATTCCCGGATTCAAGTTCTTCCGGAACCGCGGCGAGGACAAGCTTGCCGACGAGGAGCGAGAAGCAGAGCAGTAGGCCGCTACTTCACGAAGGCGAACTCGTCGCCGGCGTGGAACCGAGCGAGAGTCTCCGAGATCGACCGTCGTGATGGTGGGTGAAATGCGAAGGCATGCAACGCCGCTGCGATGTAGCCGATCTCCGGCGACTTGATGAACCCGATCCCACCGAGAGATTCGACCGCCGCCGAACTACCGCGCACCAACGCATCGCGAATCGCTACCCGATTGAACAGCAATCGGACCGAGATGTCTTGCCCGCGTTCACCTTCGTCGAAGGCCCTGGCAACATTCTCGATCGCCGCCATGGATGTCTCCAATTCGGCAGCCGCCCGCACGTACCCCTCGTAGTCCCCCTTGTCCTGCTCGATCATCCGCTCGAGCAGGGAGGTCGCTGCCCCGATGTAGTTGGCGGAGATCAACATTCCGAACCAGAGATAGCCCGTCATCTCGTGCACGCCGTCAGGATCGTCTTCTTTGTTGGGCAGGACGAGACTCACCGGAACCTCGACGTCCTCGAGCACTACTTCCTCGCTCTGTGCCCCGGCCAGTATGTCGGTGGTCCAGAACGGCTTCACGCTCATCCCGGGCAGGCTCGACGGAATCAGCGCCACCGCACGTTCGCCGGAATCGATCTCGACACTGCACGTCAACATGTCCATCGAGCGAGCCAGACTGCACGGCTTCTTGCTTCCGTTGACGATGTAGTTGTCACCCTTCTTCACCGCTGTCATCGTCGGAATGAACACGCTCCCACCGGTGACGCCCTCGGAGAATCCCGAGGCGACAATTGCCTTCTGATCGATCAGAGCCTTGATCAGCGCCCGGTCGTCGTCTGTGGCACCGCGCGCGAACTCCGTCAGCGAGGCAACCGACAGGTGGTGCATCGTGGTTCCCGCGCCGAGCGACGGCGAGCGAGACCCGATGGCCCGCTGCGCACGAACCGCGTCGATGGCCGGTGCGCCCAAGCCACCGAGCTCGGCGGGAACGACCAAGCCGGTTCCGCCGAACTCACGAAATTTGTCGATTGCATCGGAATCTCGAGCTTCCAATTGCGCGAGGGGCGTCTGGTCCAGATACGCCCACAAACCCGGAAGGTATTGCTCCAGAGTCTCTCTTTCGCGCACCATAAGGGCAGTCATAGCTAATCTCCTTGTGTCACTGATTGAGTGCGACAAATCAGTCATGTACTGGTGGTGTTCAGTCTGGCGTTGAAGCAGGTGAATTCGCGCTGACCGTCGACGATACCCCGCGACCAGCATGGATAAACGTAAAGTTTCTTTAAAGGTCGCTGAAACAAAGAGACTACTCACATACTTTTGCTGCTCTTTTCCAACGGCCTGTTCAGATCTTTACCACGCAAACCACCGACGAATATTCTTCGCCTCGATACCCATCGGTCGACGCCACCGCTACGAATTACCTCAGAATTCGCGAAAATTGCAATCTGACTCTGTAAGGAGTTCTGGTCGATTATGGCTGTCAACAGACTGATGAAGCGGCTCGGCGGGGACGAACGAGTCGACCTGCTTCGCGCGGTACGGGAAGCGGACGTGGTCCCGTACTTTCGGAAGATGGAATCCGCCGTCGGGCCGGTCGTCCGGGTCGAAGGCAAGGACAAGATCATGCTGGGCTCCAACAACTACCTCGGCATCGCCGACCACCCCAAGGTCGTAGAAGGTGCCCAGCACGCGTTGGACACGTTCGGTAGCGCAGTGACCGGAAGCCGGCTACTCAACGGCACCCTGGACCTGCACCTCGAGCTAGAGCACGAAATCGCGCAGTGGCACGGCACGGACGACGCCCTGGTGTTCACCACCGGCTATCAAACCAACCTGGGCACGATCAGCGCGATCGTCGGTCCTGGGGATACCGTGATCGTCGATTCGGCGGCGCACGCCTCGATTCGCGACGGCAGTACGCTGTCCGGCGCGACGGTCGTCAAGTTCAGGCACAACGACATGGCCGATCTCGAGGCCAAACTCCAGCAGCCCGTCATCGATGACGGAGCCGTCCTGGTGATCGTCGACGGCCTGTACTCGATGGAGGGCGATCTCGCACCGCTCGATGCGGTATCGGATCTGTGCCTGCGCTACCACGCAGCGCTGATGGTGGACGAAGCTCACAGCCTCGGTGTCTACGGACGCGAACTCACCGGAGCCGCTGAACTTTTCGGGATCGGAAAAGACGTCGACGTCACAATGGCGTCGTTGTCCAAGAGCCCGAGCTCCACCGGCGGCTTCGTCACCGGCTCCCGCGACCTCATCGACACGCTTCGCGTGAAGGCCCGCGCATTTCTGTTCACGACCTCCGGTGTTCCCGCAGCCGTCGGTGCATCTCTGGCCTCGGTCCGTCTGATCCGAAGTGACGAGGGCAAGGATCGCGCTCGACGGGTCCTCGACAATGCCGAAATCCTTCGCGGCGGACTGCAATCGGCCGGCCTCGATGTGGCCAGACGGTCCGATACGCCCACCGGCGATACTGCCTCACCGATCGTGTCACTGCACGTGGGCGACGATCTCGTCGCCATGGGCCTGTGGAAGACCTTGTACGACCGCGGAATATTCACCAGCGCGGCATTGCACCCAGCGGTGCCGAAATCCGGTGCTCTGCTTCGCTTGTGCGTGATGGCCACGCACACCGAGCAGCAACTGGCCACCGCGACCGAGCAGATAGTGGAAGCGGTCGCAGGATTACCGTCATGACCCAGCAGCCGCGTGGCCTACGCATCGCGGTCACCGGAGCCACCAGCGACTTCGCGGCCGCGATCCTTCCGACACTGTTCGACGATCCCGAGGTGGACTCGGTCGTCGGAATTGCTCGCCGGCCGGCCCGTCTCGTCCATCCCAAGCTCACCTCGGTGCGCTCGGATATTCGTTCTCCGGACCTCGAGGAAATATTCGCCGGATGCGACGCGGTGCTGCATCTGGCATTCGTGGTCGAGGAACTGCGAGACAAGGCCGAGACTCACGACATCAACCTGCGTGGATCGCGGAACGTGATCGACTCCGCGTATCGAGCGGGCGCGTCGCGGGTGGTGATCGCGTCGAGCATCAATGCATACGGGGCCGATATCGCTCCGGAGCCGCTCACCGAGAACACTTATCCTGCAGGCGATCCCAATCGCTATTACTTCTACGACAAGGCGGAGGTGGAGCACTACGCCGAGTGGTGGCTACGTAGACACCCCGGAGCGATGGCCATCTCGATGCTGCGGTGCACCTACATCGTCGGACCCGACTTCGCGAACGACGGAATCGACCAGTTCACCGGTCCGGTCGGAGCGTTTCCCGAAGCGGATCGCGCATCGTATCAATTCCTGTACCAGGACGACATGGCCGATGCGTTCCATCGTGCGGCCAAAACCGATCTCGTCGGTCCGTACAACCTCGGTCCGGTGGACTGGGTGGGAGTGCGCGAGCTTGCCGCGATGCAGGGCCAGCTGATGTTCGACGTACCCCAGAAAGCGGCCACCCGGGTGGCCGACATCGCCTTTCGGCTCGGCCTGACACCCTTCTCGGGCCAGTGGGTCACACCTGGTGAACCCATCGTCGATTCCTCGGCACTCGGCCGCGCCACCGGCTGGGCACCGACACTGACGGCGCACGAGAGCGCCGCGATGATGATCCTGTTGCAGGGCAAGTCACTGCTGCGACGCGGTGACGCTCTCACACGCGGTATCGCCTGCGAAGCGGCGCTTCGTCCGGCCTCCGAAGCCGTCGGATTGTCGCGCTCGGCGATCGCAGCCCTGTCGGTGGAGCATCGACAACTCGATACCAGTGACGGCAGCGTGCACGCGGAGATCCATCGAGCGCCCACCGAATCCACCCGGTCGGTGGTACTCCTCGCCGACGTGGGCACGCACGCGCGTTATCTGACCACGCTGGCTGCCGATATTGCCGCCGCAGGCGTGGACGTCGTGGTCCTCGACCTGCCCGGGCACGGACTCAGCACCGGTCCGCGAGGTCGGTCCTCGGCAGCGCAGACCACCGAGGCCATCGACGCGGCCCTACGATTCGCTCGAGTAGAACTCGAGACCGTCCCGGTGACCGTGCGCAGCGGTACCCGCCACGCGGTGGACACGCTGATCGGCGGGATTCTCAGGCGAGCGACCGGCTGGAAAACCATGGAAGAACCCGACCACAGCGACGGGCTGCTGCCGCCGAGGACCCGGGCCGAGGGAACCGCCGATATTCCCTACGCGTCGACCGCAGCCGAGGCTCTTGCCCTGTGCACGACACGGGCGGTCAGCGCCACCAGGTGAGGGCCTCGCGAATACGCGTCCGCCACGACGTTCCCGGCCGGCCCGGGGTCGCGGCGCGGGGCCCGGCCGACTGCGACAGCTGCGTGCGCTCGAGCCGATCGACCTCGGCCCGGTTCGTTCGCCACTTGTCGAGCCAGACCTCCACGTCCACCGGGCCGAGCGGCACGATCGGTGGTGTCGGAAACCGAATCCAGTCCACGATGCGAGCGTTCAGCTCGTTCAAGGTCTCTCGCGCGGACTCTTCACGTCGGATGTCGATCAACGTGGACGGCAGCCGCTCGATTTCCTTGCGCAGCTGCAGGGCAGTGGGCAGCAACGCGTCGGCAGGCAGATTCTCCCGCTTCAGATAGCCGCGAACCCACCACAATTCGTCCGCAGGATCGCCGATCGGTATCGGCTTGCCTGCGCCCGCGAGCCCCTCGAAGGCACCCTCGTCCTGCGCCTGGCGAATCTGCTTGTCGACCCAGGACTCGAACGTGACTCCCGGTTTCTTGCGCTCGGTCACCTCATCGACTGTAGATCCGGTACCACCACCGACGCCAGGTTCGACGTCGTCGACCGGGGCAGGCCTTCTCAGCCGTACTCGGCCACCAGTCGATCGAATTCCTCGCGATCGATCACCTGGGGTTCGTCGATGGCGAGCGCTTGCGCGTACTTGCTCGCCAGGTGATAGTCGCGGCCGATCGGCCCCTGCTCGGCGTCGTCCTCGTCGGACTGGACGCTGGCCCCGGGAGGTACCTCGTTCTGCAGGCCGGTGGACTTGCTGCCGAGCAGAGCGTCGAGTTTCGCGGATATCTTCTGCATGATCTCTTGGTCGTCGGTCATGGGCAGGGTGTACCCGGATCGACCGAATCGACACCGACCCCTGAACCGGAGCTGCGCGGGGGATTACCTGTCGGTGCCCGGGGGCATGATAGTGAGATGGCCAGCGACAGCATCGGCACGGGGACGCCCGACGGCACCGACACAGGGCACGAGTCGTCGGTGATGGCGAAGCTGTCTCAGCCCACCCGTGAGTGGTTCGACGGAGCTTTTCCGGCCCCCACCTCTGCGCAGCTGGGCGCGTGGTCGTCGATTTCGAGCGGTTCTCACACCCTGGTGGTCGCCCCGACGGGCTCGGGTAAAACCCTCTCTGCGTTTCTCTGGGCGCTGGACGAGCTGGCACAACTCGGTGCGGACAGCACACGCAAGACCAAGGTTCTCTACATCTCCCCGCTCAAGGCTCTGGCCGTCGACGTCGAGCGCAACCTCCGCGCACCTCTGGTCGGTATCACCCAGACCGCGAAGCGGCTCGGCCTCGACCCACCCGAGATCTCGGTCGGAGTTCGGTCGGGTGACACCAGCGCCGCCGACCGCCGACACATGATCAAAACTCCCCCGGACATCCTGATCACCACTCCGGAGTCGCTGTTCCTGATACTCACCTCGGCGGCGCGAGAGATTCTCTCCGAGGTCGATACGGTGATCGTCGACGAGGTACACGCCGTCGCCGGCACCAAACGCGGCGCACATCTGGCGATCTCGCTCGAACGCCTCGACGGCATGCTGAACGAGCCCGCCCAACGTATCGGCCTGTCCGCCACGGTGCGTCCGCACGAAGAGGTGGGCCGATTCCTGGCCGGGGCAGCTCCCATCGAGATCGTCGCCCCGCCCGCTCCGAAGACCTTCGACCTGACCGTGCAGGTGCCGGTGGAGGACATGACCGAACTGGGCGTGAGCGACCCGAATGCCGACACCTCCGCCGCTCCTCCGACGCAGGGATCGATCTGGCCGCACGTCGAGGAGAAGATGGTCGATCTCATCCTCGAACACAGCTCGTGCATCGTGTTCGCCAACTCGCGCAGGCTCGCCGAGCGCCTCACGGCGCGATTGAACGAGGTGTACACCGAGCGCATCGGGGTCGGAGTCGAGACGCAGCACCGGCCGCCGTCACAGATCGGCGCGTCCACCGACGTCAACCACGGTGCCGATCCGGTTTTGGCCCGAGCCCACCACGGCAGTGTCAGCAAAGATCAGCGCGCACTGATCGAGGACGATCTCAAGACCGGACGATTGCGGTGCGTCGTCGCCACCAGCAGCCTCGAACTCGGAATCGACATGGGCGCAGTCGACCTGGTCGTCCAGGTCGAGGCACCGCCATCGGTGGCAAGCGGGCTGCAACGCGTCGGGCGCGCGGGGCATCAGGTCGGCGAGATCTCCAAAGGCGTACTGTTCCCCAAACACCGCACCGACCTGATCCACTGCGCGGTCACCGTCGAACGCATGACCACGGGCAAGATCGAGGCGCTCTTCGTACCCGCCAACCCGCTCGATGTCTTGGCCCAGCAGACAGTTGCAGCGTGCGCACTCGAACCGATCGATGCCGAGGACTGGTTCGAATCGGTACGCCGAACAGGCAGTTTCGCCACACTTCCCCGGTCGGCCTACGAATCGACACTCGATCTGCTCTCGGGCCGCTACCCCTCGGACGAGTTCGCCGAACTCCGCCCAAGGCTCGTATGGGACCGCGACGCCAATACCCTCACCGGCCGCCCCGGATCACAACGACTGGCCGTCACCTCGGGCGGCACCATTCCCGACCGCGGACTGTTCACCGTGTACATGGTGGGTGAAAAGCAGTCCAGGGTAGGCGAACTCGACGAGGAGATGGTCTACGAATCACGGGTGGGTGATGTGTTCGCGCTCGGTGCGACCAGCTGGCGCATCGAGGAGATCACCCACGACCGAGTGTTGGTCAGCCCGGCGTACGGGCAACCCGGCCGGCTCCCGTTCTGGCACGGTGACGGACTCGGCCGACCGGCCGAATTGGGCCGAGCTCTCGGCGAATTCCTGCGCAGCACCACCGACCGCGGCAACCTCGCCGAGCGGTTGAGCAGCGACGGTCTCGATACCAATGCGGTCACCAATCTGATCGCCTTGCTCGACGAACAACTCGAGGCCACCGGCCAACTTCCCACCGACAAGACGATGATCGTCGAGCGGTTCCGTGACGAACTCGGTGACTGGCGTCTGGTGCTGCATTCGACGTACGGCCAGCAGGTACATGCCCCGTGGGCGCTCGCGGTAGGCGCGAGACTGATCGAGCGCTACGGTATCGACGCCGCGCCGACGGCCTCGGACGACGGCATCATCGTCCGGCTCCCCGATACCGACGACCGACCGCCCGGGGCGGAACTGTTCGTGTTCGAGCGCGACGAGATCGCCGACATCGTCACCGAGCAGGTCGGCGGATCGGCGCTGTTCGCCTCTCGATTTCGTGAGTGCGCTGCGCGCGCGTTGCTTCTCCCCCGCCGCAACCCCGGCAAGCGTGCGCCGCTGTGGCAGCAGCGGCAGCGCTCCGCCCAATTGCTCGACGTCGCACGAAAATACCCGACATTCCCGATTCTTCTCGAAACCGTCCGCGAGTGCCTGCAGGACGTCTACGACCTTCCCGCGCTCGAGGACATCCTGGCCCGAATAGGTCGGCGGCAGATCAGGATCGTCGATGTCGAGACGCCGTCGCCGTCCCCGTTCGCAAATTCACTGCTGTTCAACTATGTCGGCGCGTTCATGTACGAGGGCGACAGCCCGCTGGCCGAACGCCGAGCCGCCGCCCTGTCGCTCGATTCGGCGCTCCTGGCCGAGCTGCTCGGACGCGTCGAACTGCGAGAGTTGTTGGACGAGGGCGTCATCACCGCCACCGAACGCGAACTGCAACGTCTCCCCGAGGACCGCCGCGCCAAGGACATCGAAGGAGTGGCCGATCTCCTGCGGCTGCTCGGACCACTCACCGTCGAGGAAGTCGGCCTGCGCACCCACGGCGACGAATATCGGCAGTGGCTCACCGAACTCGCCGATGCCAAGCGGGCGATGGAGGTCTCGTTCGCCGGCAAGCACTGGTGGACGGCCATCGAGGACGCGGCTCGGCTGCGCGACGCATTGGGTGTACCGCTCCCCATCGGCACTCCCGCCGCATTCATCGAACCCGTCGACGACCCACTGGTGGATCTGATCAGCCGGTACGCCCGAACCCACGGCCCGTTCGCCCTCGAGGACGCAGCGGCGCGATTCGGTGTCGGCACCGCGGTGGTGCGCGATGTGCTGCGCCGACTGGCCGTGGACAAACGCGTCGTCGAGGGCGAATTTCGACCCGGCGCAACCGGTAGCGAATGGTGCGATGCCGAGGTACTCAGGCGGGTACGACGGCGGTCGCTCGCGGCCGCCAGACATGAAGTCGAGCCGGTCTCGACCGCCACGCTCGGCCGGTTCCTTCCCTCCTGGCAGCACGTCGACAGCCGACGGCTGAGCGGGATCGACGGTGTCGCCACCGTCATCGAACAACTTGCGGGCGTACCGGTTCCGGCATCGGCCTGGGAATCGCTGGTACTCGCAGCGCGGGTGACCGACTACACCCCGGCGATGCTCGACGAGCTGACCTCCACCGGTGAAGTGTTGTGGTCGGGTCACGGAGCGATCTCGTCGAAGGACGGTTGGGTGAGCTTGCACATGGCCGAGACCGCGCCGCTCACCCTCGCGGCCGCAGCCGAATCGGACCTGTCCGATCTGCAGCTGCGCGTACAGGATGCTGTGGCGGGCGGCGGCGCGTACTTCTTCCGCCAGCTCTCCGACCATGTCGGTAGCACCGACGACTCGGCGCTGCAGAGCGCACTGTGGGAGTTGGTATGGGCCGGGCGCCTGAGCAACGACACGTTCGCCCCGCTGCGTGCTCTGTTGAACTCGACGGCAACCCGATCGGCTCCGAGCCATCGATCACCCCGTCGCACACCACGTTTACGCTCGTATCGTCAATTCGAGCGACCATCGTTGCCCACCAGAACGGGCCCGCCCACCGCCGGCGGTCGGTGGTCGAGATTGCCTGAACTCGAACCCGATCCCACGGTGCGTGCGCACGCCACCGCTGATGTGCTGCTCGAACGCTATGGAGTCCTCACCCGTGGTTCGGTGATGAACGAAGGCGTCCCCGGCGGATTCGCCACCATGTACAAGGTTCTCACCGGCTTCGAGGACTCGGGGCGGTGCCGTCGTGGATACTTCGTCGACTCGCTCGGCGGCGCTCAGTTCTCCACCTCCGATGTGGTGGATCGGCTGCGCAGCTACGACGAACCGAAGAAGGAGGCCGCCGCAGTGGTGCTGGCCTCCTGCGATCCGGCCAACCCGTACGGCGCGGCGCTGCCCTGGCCGAAAGCCGGGGGCGCATACCACGGTCTCGGAGAGAGGACGGACGAGACCACCAAGCACCGCCCGGGCCGCAAGGCCGGAGCACTGGTCGTGCTCGTCCGGGGCGAACTGACTATGTTCGTCGAGCGGGGCGGAAAGTCGGTGTTGACGTTCGGCGAGAATCCTGACGACATCGGTGCTGCGGCAACTGCATTGGCAGCGACGGTCCGACGCGGTGGAGTGGACAAGTTGCTCGTCGAACGCGTCGACGGGCACGACATCCACGGGACCGACTTCGCCAAGACCCTGACCGCGGCAGGCTTCTCGGCAACTCCCCGAGGTCTTCGGCTCCGCCGCTGAATCGCCCGTGACACCGACCGGCCCGTGACACCCGGAAGCACAAGAGAGGACACCGATGCCCGAGGGCGATACCGTCTGGCGCGCTGCCAACACCTTGCGTGCGGCGCTGGAAGGACAGCAGCTGACATCCTGTGATGTGCGCGTACCGCGATACGCCACAGTCGATTTCACCGGAGAGACTGTCGATTCGGTTGCCTCACGCGGAAAACACCTGCTGATTCGAGTCGGGGGCTGGTCGATTCACTCGCATCTGAAGATGGAGGGCACCTGGCACGTCTACGCACCCGGTGCGCGGTGGCGTCGCCCGGCGTTTCAGGCCCGCATCATCTTGACCACCGCGAACGCGCAAGCCATCGGTTTCGAACTCGGAGTGCTCGACATCCTCGACGACGAGGACGAGGCCGTCGGCCATCTCGGGCCGGATCTGCTGGGTGCGGACTGGGATGCGGACCTCGCCCTGACCCGGTTGGCGGCCGACGCTGCTCGGCCCGTCGGACTTGCATTGCTCGATCAGCGAAATATTGCGGGCCTCGGCAACGTGTACCGCAACGAGATCTGCTTCCTCCGCGGCGTCGACCCCCGCACCCCGGTAGGACAGGCGGGCGACCTACAGAAGATGATCGACCTCTCGCATCGAACGATCACGGCGAACAAGAACCGGAACCAGCGGGTCACCACCGGAGATCGGCGACCCGGCCGGCATTTCTGGGTGTACGGCCGCGAGAACAAACCGTGCCGACGCTGCGGAACCACTATCGAATTCGGCCTCCTCGGCGACAACCCGCTCGAAGAACGCCAGATCTACTACTGCCCGTACTGCCAACGGCCGCCGACCTGACAACTCCTTATCAGTAGGAACCAAGCCTGCTCACAGTTTTTCCGATCACCATGGATTCCATGTTGACACTTGCGATACTCACTCTGCTGATGATGGCCGCGTCCGGCGCGGTTGCCGCTCGCGCACCGCGCACTCTGGTTCGACCGGGTGCCCTGCACCGAGTGTGATCTGCCGACTCCCCCGGGGTCGGCAGATCACACGGCTGTGGGTCGAGGGCGTCAGACGCCTGCCTGGCCCATGCGGGTGCTCTTGCGAATGTAGAAGTACCAGGTCACCACCAGTAGAGCGACGAAGAAGAACACGTAGAACCACAGGGCGGGTTCGATGTTGCCCACGGTGCTCTTGGACCAGGCGTACGCCAGCGGCACGATGAATCCGCCGAAGGCACCGACCGAGGAAATGATGCCGAGCGCGCCTGCGGCCTGACGACGCATGTGCTGCATGATCTCCGGCGTTCCGCCTGCGTCCTCACCCTTCGTCCGGAAGATCTTCGAGATCATCCGGTATGTCGACCCGTTGCCGATTCCCGTGGCGATGAACAGAAACATGAAGGCCGCGAAGAAGAACGGCAGGTTGACCATTTTCACGGCGGCCAGGACTCCGGCCGCACCGACCGCCAACATGACGAAGCTGACCGCCGTGATGCGCGCGCCGCCGATGTTGTCTGCGAGCTTGCCGCCGAGTGGACGGGCGATCGATCCGATGCCTGCGCCCAGGAACGCCCATGTCAAGGCGATGTCGCCGCGATCGAAGACTGCTTTGAGCAGCGACGGAAACGCCGCGGAGTAGCCGATGAACGATCCGAAGGTGCCGATGTACAGCAACGACATCACCCAGGTCTCCTGATGCTTCAACGAATCCAGGACTGGTTTGACGTCTGCCTTCGCCTCGGCGAGGTTGTTCATGAACAGAAATGCCAACACTGCGGCGACGACGGTGAGTGGGGCGTACAGCAGGCCAGCGCGGGTCAGCGCGACGCCGCCACCGGCGACGACGAGCAGCGGCACGACTTTCTGAGCCACGGCGACACCGATGTTTCCGCCTGCCGCGTTCAGTCCGAGTGCCCAGCCCTTTTCGCGCTCCGGGTAGAAGAACGAGATGTTGGCCATCGACGAGGCGAAGTTGCCGCCGCCGAAGCCTGCGGTCGCGGCGATCAGAAGCAGCAACCCGTAGTCGATACCGGGATTGGACACCGCCCAGGTGAGCCCGAGGCATGGGATCAGCAGCAGCAGCGCCGAGATGACAGTCCAGTTGCGGCCACCGAACAGCGGGATCGCGAACGTGTACGGAAGTCGCAGCACGGCACCGACCCCACTGGGCACGGCAACGAGCCACAGGGCCTGGCTGGTGGACAGCGCGAAGCCCGATGGACCGGCAGAACCGTCGGCCCCGACCGTCATCTGAACCACCACGATGCTCCACAGCAGCCACACCGAGAAGCCGATGTGTTCGGCGAAGATCGAGAAGATCAAGTTCTTGCGTGCAACCGGACGACCGATCGAGTTCCAGAAAGTCTCGTTCTCCGGTTCCCAGTTGTGAATCCAGTGTCCCCGTAGGTCCAGTGCCTCGGCCTTCTCGTCACGTTCCAGAGTGCTGGTCATCGGTAATGGACCTCCCCATCTTCACGGCTTCCGTCCGGATCGAATGTCCGAAGTCGATGCCACAGAAGGTAGAGAGCAGCGGTTACGTCGAATGGCTCCGTCCGTTACGCGGCGGTCAAGCTGTCCACACAGACGCCGTAGCTCCGCCGTGAGGTCCGCTGCAGTGCACGCCCGAGGACGGGCGAACGTGGACGGTGCGAGGGGAAACGTGCGGGGAGTACTACCCCTGCTGTGGCGGTGGAGTGGCGAGCACCGGCTCGAGAATTTCTTGGCGGGCCTCGGGAGCGACCACCCGCAGGGCGTCCGCAGACTCGTCATCGGGCTGACGCTGCGATTCGATCTCGGCCTCCACGCGGGCCCGGTACGTCTCGACCTCACGATCGACCATCGCTTCGTCCCATCCCAGGATCGGTGCGATCAACGCCGCCACCTGCCCCGCGCAGTTCATCCCCCGGTGCGAGTACTCGATGGAAATCCGGGTACGACGCGCGAGCACGTCCTCGAGGTGCAGCGCACCCTCCGCAGCCGCGGCGTAGACGACCTCGATCTGCAGGTATGCGGGTGCATCGGTGAGCGGTTGCAACAGTTCGGGTTTGCCGTCCGCCAAGGCGAGAACCTCGTCGATCAGGGAGCCGTAGCGATCGAGGAGATGGGTCACCCGATGTGGATGCAGGTTGTACTTCTCGCCCAGGTGCGGTGCCTGATTGACCAGCGCGAAGTAGCCGTCGGCCCCGACCAGCGGCACCTTCTCGGTGATCGACGATGCCACCCGTACCGGAATGTCCTCGGCAGCCAGATCGACTGCGTCCTCGGCCATCACCCGATAGGTCGT
The DNA here is from genome assembly GCF_049195265.1 of Rhodococcus sp. MALMAid1271. Classification (NCBI taxonomy): domain Bacteria; kingdom Bacillati; phylum Actinomycetota; class Actinomycetes; order Mycobacteriales; family Nocardiaceae; genus Rhodococcus; species Rhodococcus sp. MALMAid1271. Next base: position 36,184 of record NZ_JBMIRQ010000120.1, read on the forward strand.
GTATTTGCCGCCTGCGATGGCGACGAGCCCGGGTGCCACCCGTGCGACCGCGTGCTCGCGTGAGAGCTTGGAGGTCTCGTCGCTCTCCCCTGCCAGCAATGGTCGCAAGCCTGCGTAAACGCCGTCGATGTCGTCGTGGGTGAGCGGAGTGATGAGCACGCCGTTGACCTCGTCCAGGATGTAGTCGATGTCGGCTTTGGTGGCGGCCGGATGTGCGAGATCGAGATTCCAATCGGTATCGGTGGTACCGATGATCCAATGCGCACCCCACGGGATGATGAACAGCACGGACTTCTCGGTGCGCAGAATGATGGCGCTCTCACTGACGATCCGATCCCGAGGCACCACGATGTGCACGCCCTTCGAGGCGCGCACTCGGAAACGACCACGCATATTCGACAACGACTGGATCTCGTCGGTCCACACGCCGGTGGCGTTGATCACCACGTGTCCGCGTACCTCGGTGGTGGCTCCGGTTTCCGAATCCCGAACTCGCACACCCGATATCCGATCAGCCTCACGGAGGAACCCGACGACCTGGGTCGATGTCCGCACAACCGCGCCGTAGTGAGCGGCTGTTCTGGCTACGGTCATCGTGTGCCGGGCATCGTCGACCACGGTGTCGTAGTAGCGAATTCCGCCGATCAACGACTTTCGCTTGATGCCGGGCGACATACGAAGCGCGCCGGACCGCGTCAGATGCTTCTGCTGAGGCACCGATTTGGCCCCGCCCATCCGGTCGTAGAGAAAGATTCCCGCCGCGATGTACGGGCGCTCCCAGAGGCGGTGGGTGAGCGGGAAGAGAAACTTCAGTGGTTTGACCAAGTGCGGGGCGAGTGTGGACAGCGAGAGTTCCCGCTCGTGCAGGGCCTCGCGGACGAGCCCGAACTCGAGCTGTTCGAGGTAACGAAGCCCACCGTGGAACATCTTCGACGAGCGAGAAGACGTTCCCGACGCGTAGTCTCGCGCCTCCACCAGGGCTACCTTCAGTCCTCGTGTCGCCGCGTCGAGGGCTGCTCCGGAGCCGACGACGCCGCCGCCGACGACCACCACGTCGAACTGTTCGGATCCGAGTTGGTCCCAGGCCTCTACCCGCTGGTCCGGTCCGAGGAACTTCGTGTTCGATCGGTTGCTCACGTTCAGGCTCCCTCTCCGTCGAAAATCCTCGTGCACCGCGTGGATGTCAGGCTACCGCCCCTTCTGCGCCCCGCGCAGAACCTGTGGACAGCGGCTGCCTGCCGTTCAATGCGCGTACGCGAGCGCCGAGTGCGCCGAACCCAGTCGCTGAACGGCGTCGGTGAGCAGCGGCGGGGTCGAGCCCGCGAAGCTGAGCCGGAGCGAGTGCCGATACTGCTCGGCGGCGGCGAATGCCGTGCCGGGCACGAAGGCGACGCCGTGGTCCAAAGCAACGCCGAGCAGCTCGGAAGTGTCGGTCTCGTCTTCGAAGGTGGCCCAGGCGAACATTCCTCCCGCGGGTCGGGAGACGGTGAGGCGTTGCCCGAACTCGGTCGCAAGAGCAGCCGTCAATGCTGTTGCACGGCAGTAGTACTGGTGCCGGAGGGTGGCCAGATGGGTGTCCGTCCATGCGGTATCGGCCAGCATGTGTGCCGTCATGAGCTGCGTCATCGAGGAACCGCACAGATCGGCACCCTGTTTGAGCAGTTCCACCGCCGCGCACACCGCAGGTGGGGCGACGAACCACCCGACGCGCAGCGTCGGAGCCAGGATCTTCGAGGCGCTGGAGAGCCGGATGACGCGGTCGCTGTGGCACGCGATCGGCAGCGGCGGAGCGCCCGCGCCGGACGTAGCGGAGTTCTCGGCGGCGAACCAGATCTCACCGTACGGGTCGTCTTCGATCACCCAGAAGCCGAAGCGTTCGGCCAGTGCGGCGAGATGCCGTCGACGCCCATCGCTCATCGTGACCCCGCGGGGATTGTGGAAGTTGGCCACGGTGTGGACCACCGCCGGACGCAGTCCTGCCCTCAATCGTCGTTCGAGCTCGACGGTGTCCATTCCATCGGCGTCGATCGGGATGGCCACGATCTGCGCTTCGGCGATCGAGAACACTTGCAATGCACCGGTATACGCGGGTTCGTCGATCACGACGACGGCTCCTGGATCGACAAGAGCCTGCGCCAGCAGCGTCAGCGCTTGTTGCGATCCGTGCGTGACGACCACGGTCTCCACCGGAACCGCCGCGCCACCCCGCACGGCGCCTTCTCTGGCCGCGAGCACGCTGCGCAGTGTGCCGTGGCCGCGAGTCTCGCAGTACTGGACGGCATCCGGGGTCCGCAGCGCGGCCTCGGCTGCCGCTGCGAGGCGCTCCACCGGAATCAGATCCGTTGCCGGCAGGCCACCGGCCAGGCTGATGACGTCCTCGCGCGCGGTGAGAGCGAGGAGGTCACGGATCGCGGAGCTCGAGAGCGAATCGGCACGTCTGGCCAGGCCGGGGTTGGGGTGTGAAGGGAACATGAAACAGACTCCGGGGCAGCAGGAATGGGAAAACGGCCCGCGGATCCGCTGAGTCGAGGAGAGGCGGACGGGTGTGTCCGCCTCTCGACTGTCTCATGTGAAACCGAAATATGAAACGTACTTCTCAGATTGTGAGATCAGTCCAGATCGTCGTGTGCCATCAGCTGACGCGCAGCCTCGATGACCGATCCCGACAGTGACGGATACACCGAGAACGTGTTCGCCAGGTCGTTGACCGACAGGTTGTTCTGTACCGCCATCGCGATGGGCAGAATCAACTCCGACGCACTCGGAGCGACCACCACACCGCCGATGACGACACCGGTGGCCGGACGGCAGAAGATCTTGACGAAACCGCGCTTGAGCCCGCTCATCTTCGCCCGGGGATTGGTGGTGAGCGGCAACATCACGGTGCGCGCAGGAACGTCGCCGGAATCGATGGCCGATTGCGCGACACCCACCGACGCTATCTCGGGCCGCGTGAACACCGCGGAGGCCACGGTCTTGAGCTTGATAGGGCTCACTGCCTGCCCCAGCGCGTGGTACATCGCGATACGTCCCTGCATCGCGGCGACCGAGGCCAGCGGTAGCAACCCAGTGCAGTCACCGGCAGCGTAGATACCGGCGACCGCGGTGCGCGATACGCGGTCGACCCGCAGATAGCCACCCTTGTCCAGCTCGATTCCGACGTTCTCCAAGCCGAGACCGGAGGTGTTGGGAACCGATCCGACCGTCATCAGCGCATGACTTCCCTCGACGGTTCGCCCGTCCGACAGCGTGACGAGTACACCGTTTTCGGTCCGGACCACCGAATCGGCGCGGGCATGCTTGACCAGGGTCACACCCCGCTCGTTGAACGCGTCCTCGAGCACCAGTGCCGCATCCTCGTCCTCGTGCGGAAGAACGCGGTCACGGCTCGACACCGCTGTCACCTTGACGCCCATCTCGGTGTACGCAGAGACGAACTCGGCACCGGTGACACCCGATCCGACCACCACCAGATGCTCGGGCAGTCCGTCGAGGTCGTAGAGCTGACGCCAATTGAGAATTCGCTCACCGTCGGGCTCGGCGCCCCCGAGTACGCGGGGCCGGGCACCGGTTGCGACGAGAACCACGTCGGCGTCGAGAATGCGCTCCTCACCGTCCGCCAACACAGCCTTGATCTGATGCGACGCCATACCGACCTGACTGTCGATCATTTCGGCGCGACCCGCCAGCAGCTCGACGCCCACCGAGGTCACCCGGTGCGCGATATCTGCCGACTGTGCTTGCGCGAGGCTCCTGACGCGGTCGTGAATCTGCGGAAGCGCGACGGCGGCCTGCGATGGATCGAGGGAGATTCCGAGATCGCTGGCACGCCGCATCTCGGTGCGAATTCCCGTCGACGCGATGAACGTCTTCGACGGAACGCAGTCCCAGAGGACGCAGGCACCACCGATTCCGTCCGAATCCACGAGCGTCACATCGCCACCGTGCTGAGCGGCAACCAGCGCTGCTTCGTACCCTGCCGGACCACCACCGATGATCACAATCCGGGTCATTGATCCTCTTCTCACATGCTCGAAATCTCACGCTGTCCGGTGTCAACGGTATTCGAGAGGTCGTCCCCGTGCGTCGGTAAGGCTAGCTTCACTCGTTCCAGGCGAGGGCGGACCAGCGGCGACTCACCGAAACACGACCACGACACGTCAACGGGCCCCGGAACGGTTTAGGCTGGCCGACGTGCCAATTTATGCCGCTTACGGATCGAACATGCATCCGGAGCAGATGTTGCAGCGATGCCCTCACTCGCCCCTCTCCGGAACCGGGTGGCTGCACGGATGGCGTTTGACCTTCGCCGGTGGCGACATCGGCTGGGAGGGCGCGTTGGCCACCGTGGTCGAAGATCCCCAGTCGCAGGTCTTCGTGGTGCTTTACGACGTGTCGGACGAGGACGAGCAGAGCCTCGACCGCTGGGAGGGCTCCGAGCTCGGCATCCACCGCAAGATCCGGTTGCGAATCGAGACCGGCGGCGAGCCGGTTCTGGCATGGATGTACGTGCTCGACGCCTACGAGGGCGGCCTGCCCTCGGCCCGTTACCTCGGCGTCATGGCTGAAGCCGCCGAAATCGCCGGTGCACCAGCGGAATACGTGCGAGACCTGCGAACCCGCGACAGTCGTAACGTCGGCCCTGGTACCGCCTCGTAGCTCCCCGAGACGGAACCATCAGTTCGGATCCAACGCGATCGCGGTCATCACCTTCACGCCCACCGCCAGTGCACGCTCGTCCAGATCGAACGTGGGCTGGTGGATGTCGAGTTGTGGTCCGGTACCCGGCCATACCCCCAGTCGAGCCATCGCCCCAGGTACTCGTTCGAGGTACCACGAGAAGTCCTCACCGCCGCCGGACTGCGCCGTATCGGCCAATGCGCTCGGCCCGACCCGCGCGATCGCCTTCTCGAAGGTATGGGTGGACACCGGATCGTTGACCACCGGGGGCACACCGCGGCGGTAGTGCAGCTCGAACTTCACCCCGGTCGGTGCGAGCAACCCGGTGACGATCTCGCGGACCAACGGCTCGAGCAATGCCCATGTCTCGTGGTCACCGGTGCGCACCGTGCCCGTCAGCATTCCGGTCTGCGGAATGGCGTTGGGAGCCTGACCTGCTACCACCGCTCCCCACACCATGACCGTGCTGGTACGCGGATCGACCCGCCGGCTCAGCATCCCGGGAAGGCCAGTGATGACGGTGCCGAGCGCGTAGACGAGATCGGTGGTCAGGTGCGGCCTCGAGGTGTGCCCGCCGGGCGAGTCCAGCCGCAACTCGACCGTGTCGGCGGCCGAGGTGATCGCACCGACCCGCATGCCGACCTGCCCCACCTGAAGTCTCGGATCACAGTGCAGCGCAAAGATTTTCGTGACACCGTCGAGCGCACCCGCGGCCACCGCATCGAGGGCACCGCCCGGCATGACCTCCTCGGCGGGCTGAAAGATCAATCGGACCCCGAATTGCAGGTTCGGCAACGACGCCAACGCGAGCCCGGTCGCCAGCAGCACCGTGGTGTGCGCGTCGTGCCCGCATGCATGCGACACCCCGGGGACCGTCGAGGAATAGGCGGCACCGGTCTTCTCCTGCAGTGGCAGCGCGTCCATGTCTGCTCGCAACGCGACCCGGGGCCCGTAGGGTCCGATATCGCAGATCAACCCGGTTCCGCCCGGGAGCGGCTGAGGCGACAGACCGGCCGCTTGGAGCCGATCCATCACGAACGACGTGGTGGCGAATTCGCGTCGAGCAAGCTCCGGATGGGCGTGGATGTGCCGACGCCACAGCGACAGGTCCTCCGTGTGATCACCGATCCACCGATCGATCGCGGCCTCGCGAGCGTCCACCCCGATCGTGACGTCTTCTCCCGCGCTCATGTGCGGGCCGCCGCTCGTGCACTCACGCCGTCCAGCAGGCGCGCGCGGGTATCGGCATCGGAAGCCGCCTTCGCGGCAGTTCGAGCGAGACCGAGTGCGCCGTCCAACAATGCACGGTCGGCCGATTCGGTGACACAGGCCGCGGCGAACTCCGGCTGATGCGTCACCGCCCCGCCTGCATCGAGCCCGACGACGGGATGGATACCGGGTAGAACATTGGTCACGTTTCCCATGTCTGTACTGCCCAACGGGCGAAATCCTTCCAACTCCGGAGCCAAGGGCGAACGGCCCAGCGCTTCGATCTCCTGACGAAATACCGCGACCAGCCACGAATCGGGCGTCAAGGCCGCGTAGGTCGGTGACACCGTCCGAATCTCGTGTGTACACCCGGTAGCCACGGCCCCGGCCTCGAAACACGCGAACGCCTTCCTCGTCAGCGTCTCGAGCGACTCGGTGGTGTTGGCACGCAGGTAGTACAGCAACTCGGCATGACCGGGAACGATGTTCGGGGCGGCACCGCCGTCGCTGACGATTCCGTGAAACTGCTGGCCCGGCTCCAGGTGTTGCCGCAACAGACCCAGCGCCACCTGGCTGATGGTGACCGCGTCGCCTGCATTGATTCCCCACTCCGGGGCGGCCGACGCATGCGCGGCGCGGCCGGTGAACTGCACGGCGATATCGGCCAGGGCCAGCGACGTCGCACCCACGATGTCGAAGGGCCCCGGATGGACCATCAGCGCCGCACCGATGCCGTCGAACACTCCACGCTCGAGCATCAGCACCTTGCCGCCGCCGGTCTCCTCGGCAGGTGTGCCGAGTACCCGCACGGTGATCCCGAGGGCATCTGCGACCGGAGCGAGCGAGAGTGCAGCACCCACGGCCGAGGCCGCGATGATGTTGTGCCCGCACGCATGACCGATCTCGGGCAAGGCATCGTACTCCGCACAGATTCCGATCACCAGATCGCCGCTTCCGAACGACGCGGTGAAAGCGGTGTCCAGGCCCGCGACGTTCGTCTCGATCTCGAAGCTGTGTGCTCGAAGCGTGTCGAGGATTTTCGCGACGCTGCGATGTTCGGCGAACGCCAGCTCGGGTTCGGCATGAATCGAGTGCGAGAGTGCGAGGACTTCCTCGGTTGCCGCAGCGAGGGCACGGTCCATCGCGTCGCCCACGTCGGCACTGTTCGATTCGTCGATCACGAGAGACAGTGTGTCACTAGCGCGGCCGACTGTCGGAACAGCTGTACCGTCTTGCTACTTACCGAAGCTGAAGTTGCTGTCGTCGGTCGCGGTGTTCAGGGCGGCCAGCAGATCCACGTGGATGCGAGTCTTGATGCCCGCCAGGTTCGCACCGCGAGTGCTCGTGAGCGCGCCGGCTTTCGCCACCGCGTCGGACAGCAGCGATTCCTCCGGTGCCGTCGCCTCGACGATTCCGGCAGCGAGGGCGTCTGCACTGCCGTACCGACGTCCGGTCGTCATCGCCTCGACAGCGGTCTGCTTGGGCAGCCGGGAGTTGATCAATGCGGACATCCCCACGGTGAACGGCATGTTCAGGTTCACCTCGGGTAGGCAGTAGAACCCACGATCGACGCGTTGGATGCGGAAGTCGTGGGAGGTGGCCAACATCGCGCCCGCGCCGAATGCGTGCCCCTGCACGGCAGCGACGGTGGCCATCGGAAACGCGAGCAGCCGGGTGTAGAGAGTGTGCACTCGGTCGAGGTACCAGGTGATCTCGCCGAGGTTGGCGAACACCCAGTCGGTGTCGAGACCGTTGCTGTAGAACTTGCCCGCCGACGTGGTGACCAGCGCTGCCGGGCCGGTCGATGCCTCGACCTCGTCGAGCAACGCGTGGGTGGCGTCGATCCACTCCGGGTTGAATCGGTTCTCGGGATTGTCCGCGCCGTCCCTGGCACCGAGGAACAGGATGTGGACGTCGCCGTCGCGTTCGAGATAAGGCATGCAGCGGATACTACCCAACAGTAACTTCGATCGGTCGCACATCCGCGGCGTCGATCTCCTACTGTTGTTACTCGTGGCAATCACCGACGCACATGAGACCGATCCCGTGACCGATCCCGAAGCGGCTGCACGCACCGCCGCTCAGGCGCTCGCCTCGGCAACGGGAATCGACACCCATTCCGTGGCGATCGTCCTCGGTTCCGGCTGGCAGGCAGCAGCCGATGTCTTCGGCACCCCCACGGCTACCGTCCGGATGGCAGACCTGCCCGGGTTCGCACCGCCCTCGGCGTCGGGCCACTCGGGCACAATCACCTCGGTGGACGTCGGCGGTACGCACACGCTGCTACTGCAGGGTCGCACGCATGCCTACGAGGGACACGACCTTCGCCGCGTCGTGCACCCCGTGCGCACCGCGATCGCCGCAGGTGCCACGACCGTGGTGCTGACCAACGCCGCAGGCGGCATCCGCGACGGCATGAGTGTGGGGCAACCCGTGCTGATCTCCGACCATCTCAACCTCACCGCGCGCTCGCCCCTGATCGGTGCCGAGTTCGTCGATCTGGTCGACGCGTACTCTCCCGAACTCCGCGCGCTCGCATCCGAGATCGATCCCTCGCTGGAAGACGGCGTCTACGCGGGCCTGCCCGGCCCCCACTACGAGACCCCGGCCGAGATCCGGATGTTGCGCACGCTCGGAGCAGATCTGGTCGGCATGTCGACGGTGCACGAGACGATCGCGGCGCGCGCGAAGGGCGCTCGTGTGCTCGGCATCTCGTTGGTGACCAATCTTGCCGCCGGAATGACCGGTGAGCACCTCGATCACGCCGAAGTACTCGCGGCAGGCAAAGATTCCGCCGCCCGGATGGGCGCGTTGCTGCACGAATTGGTCTCCCGGCTGTGACCGAGGAGCTCACCCAACGCGTACAGCGCTGGATCGCAGGCGATCCCAACTCCGCGACCCGGGACGAACTCGACGGCCTGCCCGATGCCGAACTCGCCGATCGGTTCAGCGGGCCACTGACTTTCGGCACCGCGGGCCTCCGCGGCCCGGTGCGGGCCGGACCCAACGGGATGAATGTGGCCGTGGTGGTCAAGACCTCCGCCGGTATCGCGCAGTGGTTGAAGAACAAGGGCCTCGGCGGGTCGACCGTCATCGTCGGTCGCGATGCCAGAAACGGCTCGGAGAAGTTCGCGTACGCCGCCGCCGAGACTTTTTCCGCCCAAGGTTTCACCGTGGTACTGCTGCCTCGACCACTTCCGACTCCCGTTGTTGCATTCGCCGTGCGAGCGCGCGATGCCGAACTCGGCGTACAGATCACCGCGTCGCACAACCCCGCCGCGGACAACGGATACAAGGTGTATCTGCGCGGCGGTTCACAGCTGATCCCGCCGAGTGACGCCGAGATCGAAGCGCTCATCGCCGACACCGCGGACGCCGCCGACATCCCCCGCACGATCGTCGAACCCAGCGGATCCGACATCGCTGCACGCTACCTCGATTCCGTTGTTGCACTGCCTCGTTCGACGGCACGTGGTATCCGCATCGCGCTCACCGCGCTGCACGGCGTCGGCGGCGAGCTCGCGACGGCAGCTCTGCGCGGCGCGGGTTTTCGTGATGTCCACGTGGTCGCCGAACAGTACGAGCCCGACCCGGCGTTCCCGACGGTCGCATTCCCCAACCCCGAGGAGCCCGGCGCCGCCGACGCGGTGCTGGCGTTGGCGGCCGAGGTCGATGCCGATATCGCCCTTGCGCTCGACCCCGACGCCGATCGCTGCGCGGTCGGGATCGAGGGGCCGGACGGATGGCGGATGTTGACCGGTGACGAGACCGGAGCGTTGCTCGCGAATCATCTGCTCCACGACGCTCCCCCGGACTCCCTGGTGGCCAACACGATCGTCTCCTCGCAACTGCTCTCCGCGCTCGCCCCGGCGCGTGGTGCCCGCTACGCCCGCACCCTCACCGGATTCAAATGGCTGGTTCGTGCCGGCGACGGCCTGGTGTACGCGTACGAGGAGGCGATCGGACACTGCGTCGATCCGAATGTGGTGCGCGACAAGGACGGCATTTCAGCGGCTGTCGTGCTCGCGGATTTGGCGTCCGCGCTGAAACAGGACCGCCGCAGTCTGCTCGACGTGCTCGACGATCTCGCGATCGAATTCGGGGTGCACCTCGGTGCGCAGGTCTCGCGTAGAGTGGTGGACCTGGCCGAGATCTCGAACATGATGCACCGGTTGCGCAGTGAGCCGCCGACACACCTGGCTGGCCGCGAGGCCACCGTCAGCGACTACAGCCGGCGCGAAGACCACTTGCGCACGGACGCAGTGGAGATCAGTGGCCCTGGCCTGCGGGTGATCGTGCGCCCCTCCGGAACCGAACCGAAGCTCAAGGCCTACCTCGAAGTGGTCGAACAGGTCGAGAACCGAGATGGTCTGGACCGAGCCCGGGCGGCAGCAGCCGAGGTCCTCACCCAGCTGACCACCTTCGCTCAGCAGCTCTAGAGCTCAGAACAACGCCGACTGCACCGCAGGCAAGTCCGAGTCGAATTCCCCGAATTCGATGCGCCGCCCCTTCAGCGGGGCCAGATCCACGACGTAGGTCTCGCCGCCGACGGTGGCGATCACCGCCTGCCCGACGCATGTCTCGATCTCGAGTCCGTGAGATCCGGTCGCGATGTCCGCGGGATATCCGACGCGACTGATATTCGCGCTCAGCGCCTCGCGGCCCACGGGCGGTATCCAGCGCTCGTCGATCGGGGTGCACCCGGAGATGCCGGCGGCGGTCAGCATCTCGCGAACCTGCTGTGCCCGGTGCGCGGTGGCGGCCTCGAGCTTGTCGACATCGATCGGCAGGCACAGCGATGCGGCTTTCGCTGCGGAGCGCACTGCCTGCCGAAGCCCCATTGCTTCGGTTACGAGATCCTCGGCCACCCGGACGGCTTTTCCGTCGTCGGCGTGAGCGACGTACTGCGCGCAGATGGCGCCCTGCTCGGCGAGCCTGCCCCATTTGCGGGTGTCGGCTGCCGTCCCGATCTTGAAGGTGCCGTTGGCGAATGCCGCCAGATAGAGCCAATGCGGTTGCATCACATGCTTTTCCAGATCACGTGAGACGAATCCGCTGCGATGCACGGTGTGCACGAACCGAAAGCTGTCTTTGTCGGCGCACGTCGCGCACTGCCCCGACGCGACGGCCCGCTCGCGGCCGGGGCACGGCACGTAGCGCGGCGGGCCGTCCGACCGAAAGGCCATGCGCCCGGTGCAGTACCGATCCGTCGCAGGACCCGGCGCACGGAAGCCGAGCCTGCGGCCGACCAGTTCCTGGAACTCGAGCTGCTCGGTGTCGACGTCGAGCACCCGCAATCTCAGGCGCGGTGCAGGTGACGTTTCCGAGGGCCAGGAGACGCCCAGGACCAATCGACCTGCGACAGAGGGGGTCAGCGCGGACCGAACTGACGATCGCCGGCGTCACCGAGGCCGGGAACGATGAACGCGTCGTCGTTGAGACCGTCGTCGATGCTCGCGGCGACCAGTCGCACCGGCAGACCCGAGCTTTCCAGCGCGGCAACCCCTTCCGGAGCGGCAACGACACAGATGGCCGTGACGTCCGCTGCGCCGCGGCCCACGAGAAGTTCGATCGTGTGGACCATCGAGCCACCGGTGGCCAGCATCGGGTCCAGTACGTACACCGGAGTCTGCGACAGATCCTCGGGCAGGGACTCCATGTACGGAACGGGCTGATGCGTCTGCTCGTCCCGGGCCATTCCGACGAAACCGACGCGCGACTGCGGGATCAGGCTGCTCGCCTTTTCGACCATGCCCAGACCCGCTCGCAGCACGGGGACGAGCAACGGCGGGCGAGCCAATCTGGTGCCCTCGGTCACCGCTACCGGAGTCCGAACCTCGAAGGTGTCGATGTCTGCGTCGCGGGTGGCCTCGTAGACCAGCATGTTGGTGAGCTGACGCAGAGCCGATCGGAACGTGGCGTTGTCACTGCGCTCGTCGCGCATCGTCGTGAGCAGGGCTGCGGCCAGTGGGTGGTCGACCACGTGTGTTTCCATACCGTCAAGAATAGGACCTCGGGGGTTGGGTTCACGGGGTGGCACGGATCGGCAAGCCAGGGGAACCGAATCGAGTGCGTCCGCGTCGAACCAAGTGGGCGTCGCACTCGGCGACCGTGACCGAACGCATCTTCAGGGGGCACTGATGGCCGAACTCGTCGTCGACAACGAGGGGGTGCTCGCATACAGCGCGGTGGCGTCGACCATGGCCGAACAGATCGCCGCAGCGGGCGCTGCCGCCGCTGCCTGCGGTCCCGCTGTGCTGGCACCGGTCTTCGGCCTGATCGGCCAGGAATTTCTCGGTGCCGTCTCCGGCACCCATCTGGCGCACACCGATGCGGTGGTGCGGTTGGCGGGAGCGGTGGCCAGCATCGGTTCTGCCGCCACCGCATCTGCGGTCTCGTATGCCCTCACCGACGCCGGCACCGGTGCCACAGTCGCGGCCTCGGGTGCCGCAATCAGGCCGGACGCTCGGTAGCGGCCGTGATAGATCTGCTGGCGCGACCCATCGTCGATCTGCTCGGAGCCTTCGGAAACGGAACACTGCCGAGCGGAGGCCCCGCCGACGTACTACGCATGTCCTCGGCGGCCATCGACGCAGCGCAGAAACTCGGCCGGGTTGCCATCACCGAGCTCGCCACCGATTGGAACGGTGACGCCGCCGACGCAGCCATTCGGTATGCCGAGAACGCACACACCAGCGCTATCGCCTTGGCGGACCACGCCGAGGACATCGCTGCCGTCGTCGATCGGGCCTGTCGCGACACCAACCAGGGTTTCCTCGAACTTCAGGCAATAGTGCAGTCTTTCGTGGGCATCGCACTGGCCGCCGGGCCGGTCATCGGCACCCCGGTGGGGCAGAGCATGGTGATCTCGGCCGCTATCGAGCACCTGGAACGTGCCCTCGTGGTGGTGGCCCGCGTCCGCGCCGAACTGGCCGTGCACACAGCCGAAGTCGGCGCACTCGCCGCGCCGCCGACCGTGCCCGCGCCCGTGGGATCCGGACCTCCTCCTGCCTCCGGCTCGCCCAGGAATCTCATGACCTCACCTGCGACCTCGCAGGTGATCGAGGCCGGTGAGAAGCTGGCGAGAACTTTTGCGCAGTCCGTCTCTTCTCCTGCTGTCTCTTCTCCTGGTACCGCGGCCGAGTCGCCGAGTATCGGCGGTGCACAGAACTACCTTGGCAGTCCGGGAAGCGAGACCTCCCGAACCGCCGAGAGCACCGACCGAGGAGTCTCGATACGGCTACCCGACGGCAGTATCGTCACCGCGCCCAACGCCGAGGCCGCCGGAGCCGTCCGCAGTGCACTGACGCAACAGGGCGTGCCTTACGCCTGGGGCGGCACGACACCGGGCAGCGGGCTCGACTGCAGCGGATTGACGCAGTGGGCGTACGCGCAGCAGGGCGTCGAGATCCCCCGCCTGGCTCAGGATCAGGACATCGGTTCGGCTGTCACAGCGGGTGAGGTGATGCCCGGCGACCTCGCGGTCTGGGACGGGCATGTGGCCATGGTGATCGGCAATGGCCAGCTCGTGGAGGCCGGGGACCCGGTACAGGTCGGACCGATCAGAACGACCAACAGCGGGATGGGCTTCAAGGGCTTCTTCCGTCCAACCGAATGAGAGCCGGACCGAATGAGAGACAGGCAATGAACGACTCGATCCCCACCGTCGTCAGTGCGGTATCGGGGACCCGATCCGGATCGGTGACGGTGCGCGCAACCGAGCACGGGCTACCGATCGCGATCGCCATCGACGAGCGCGAAATGCGTTACGGTGGAAGCTCATTGGCAGCGAATATTCTGCAGCACTGTGAGCGGGCCACCGCCGCAGCCCGCGCCGAGCGCCGCACATTGCTGGCCGAGGACGGTGTCCCGGTGGACGTTCTCGATCGCCTCGGACTGCCTACGAGCGCCCAGGTTGCCGCCGACGCCAACAAGGACTTGGCCGAGGACTTCGCCCCCACCAGTTGGTTGAAGCAGGTATGACGCCCGCCCACGCCACCGCCCTCGATGCTCTGGTCGGCGCCGCTCGAGAACGGTTGGATGCGCTGCACGAGGCCAACGAGCGCCTGGACGGCATCAGAGTTCGCCTCACCTCGCCGGACGGGCTGGTGACCGTCGTGGCCGATGGATCGGGCGCGATGGTCGAACTCGAACTCGCCGAGAATCTCGGATCGGTTGCCGCACACGCACTCGCGTCGACGATCACCGCAGTGGCCGCTCAGGCCGCCGCTGCGGCGCTCGACCAGCGCGAGGCGATCCTGCAAAGTCTGCAGGGTTCGTTCACAGACTCCTGAGATAGGCTTCGCGCCATGGCTGGAGACATCATCCCGATCGAACTCGGTCTCACCGCTGGTGACTTCTCGACACTGTGGGCACCGGAGTGGCGAGAAGGCGACGACGAGTGGGAGGCATTCCTCGGACACGAGGACGATCTGTACGGATTCTCGACCGTCGCAGAGCTCGCGGCATTCGTCAGGTCCGACGACGACAACGATCTCGTCGACCATCCCTCGTGGACGACGGTCTCCGCGCTGGCGGCGCACGAGCTCGAGCCCGAGGATATGCATCGCTTCGATCTGGTGGCGGTGCCTGAACTGGTCGCCTCGGACCCCGAAGCCGATGTCCTCGCCGAACTGCAAGGAACTTTCGGCATCGTGTCCGCCATCGGCGATGTGTGCGAACTGCGTCCGATCACAAGCTTTTTCGGTAGCAATTCCTTCGTCGGCGCGGTCGGCGGAGGCGTCGAGAACTTCCTCGGGCGCGAGGGAACCGAGTTGTGGGACCGAATCGGAGCAGCGGTCGCCAAGCACTGGGACGACGTGCTCGATGCCGTCGACGCCATCGTCACCTCCCCCGACGTCGACGCCGCGGCGGTTGCCGTCGCCGAAGCCGAGCTCACCGCGGCGGCCGAGAATGCCGTCGACGTCGACGATGCGACGGACGACGCCGATTCGGACGACGAGGACGATTCCGACGAGGACGAGGACGAGGACGACATCGAGGACGTCGATCGTGATCCGATCGCTGCGGCCGCTGCCGAAGAGACGTTCTGGACCACCGTCGGTATCGATCCGATTCGGATCATCACCTCGGACGACACGGTCTACACCTTGCGCTGCTATCTCGGCGACAAGCCGGTGTTCCTGGGGCGCGGCGGCGCTATCAGCGTGTTCGGCTCCGAGCGGGCACTGGCCCGGTATCTCGCCGACGATCACGACCATGATCTCGCGCAGGTCAGCACGTTCTCCGACATCCAGACCGCCGCCATCGACGGCTCTCTCGATATCCAGATCACCGACGACAACGTGTACGTGCTGCCGGGATTGGCCGATGATCTCGCCGAAGGCCCCACCGAAGTCGATGCCGACCAGCTGGACCTGGCCGTCGAATTGTTCACCGATGCAGCCGATTTCGCCGGCGACAACTCGGTCGAGGAGGCGCTCGCCACATCGACTCCGTTGGGCTGGTACGTCTCCTACACCCTCGAACCGACTCCGGATCGGCTCGCGCCGAGCGCGCCGTTCGCCGTGGAGGCCGAGGCATGGCGCGCGCTCGAGCGCGAGTTCGAGAGCCGTCTACGCAAGAAGTAGCGCCGGTCGCGCGTTCGAGGTCAGCCGATCAGGACGGCGTACCCGGGCTTGATGATGTCGTCGATCAGCGCCAGCCGCTCGTCGAACGGCAGGAAGGCGGATTTCATCGCGTTGATGGTGAACCGCTCGAGGTCACTCCACCCGTAGCCGAAGGTCTCGACGAGCTTGACCATCTCGCGGCTCATCGACGTATCGCTCATCAGTCGATTGTCGGTGTTCACGGTGACCCGGAAGCGTAGTCGCGCGAGCAGATCGAACGGGTGGGTCGCCAAGGACTCGACGGCACCGGTCTGCACGTTGGAGCTCGGGCAGAGCTCGAGCGGCATCCGCGTGTCACGCACGTAGGCGGCCAGCAAGCCGAGTTCAGGGGTGCCGTCGGCGCCGAGGGTGATGTCGTCGGTGATTCGAACCCCGTGACCGAGCCTGTCTGTACCGCAGAACGCCACCGCTTCCTGAATCGACGGCAGACCGAACGCCTCTCCGGCATGAATGGTGAAATGGGCGTTGCTCGCCCGCATGTACTCGAAGGCGTCGAGATGTCGGCTGGGAGGAAAGCCCGCTTCGGCACCGGCGATGTCGAACCCGACCACCCCGCGATCGCGGAACCGAACCGTCAACTCGGCGATCTCGCGCGACCGGGCAGCATGTCGCATCGCGGTGAGCAAGGTGCCGATCGTGATGCTCTTGCCTCGTACCGCGGCCGCGGAGATTCCTGCCTCGAATCCTGCGAGGGTATGGGTGACGACCTCGTCGAGGGTCAGGCCGCGTTCGAGATGTTGTTCGGGCGCGAAGCGTACTTCGGCGTACACGACGCCGTCGTCGGCGAGATCCTCGGCGCATTCGCGCGCCACCCGGAACAGTCCCTCCGGAGTCTGCATCACAGCCACGGTGTGCGCGAACGTCTCGAGGTAGCGCACGAGCGAGCCGCTGTCCGCGGACTCGCGAAACCACGCGCCCAATGCCGGGCCGTCGGTGGCGGGGAGGTCGTCGTAGCCGCACTCCTCGGCCAGTTCCAGCACGGTCTGGGGGCGTAGGCCGCCGTCGAGGTGGTCGTGCAGCAACGCCTTCGGAGCGGTCCTGATCGACGGGAGATCGAGTGGCGCACTGCCACCGATCGAGGACTGGATGTTCTCCGTGGTGCTCATGTGTCGACGGTATCGTGCAGTCCGCGCGCACGCGCGTCTGCCGGAATCCCTCGGCGAGTCCGCGGATTCCCGCGAACAGCGCCATTTCTGCGACCCATTTCGTTGCATTGTTACTCAGAGGAAAACAAATCCGTCGATACACCGCATTTTCGCGACGGAAATCGTAGTCTTCATCCACTGCACTCGACCGTTTCTGTCGGGCACCCTCCGACGCACTCGGTCGACTCGAACCTCGGAGAGACCTATGTCCACTGCGGAACCGCCGAACACCATTGCCGGTAAAGGACTCAACACCGGAGCTCTCGGGTTGGTCGGCAACATCGTCATCGGGTTGTCGGCGGTCGCCCCGGCCTACAGCCTTGCGGCCACCCTCGGGTACGTCGTCCTCGCCGTCGGGGACAAAGCGCCCTCGATGTTTCTCGTTGCTTTCGTTCCGATGCTGCTCACCGCGTTCGCCTACCGTGAACTCGGTCGCGATACGCCGGACTGCGGAACGTCCTTCACCTGGGGCACCAAGGCGTTCGGCCCCTGGGTCGGTTGGATGGCGGGGTGGGGGCTGGCCGTGTCGGCCATCATCGTGCTCGCAAATGTCGCCGAGATCGCTGCCATCTACCTGTTCGAGTTTCTGGGACTGTCGGGGTTGGCGGAGTCCACCGCGGCCAAGGTGGCCCTCGGCTCGTTCTTCATCGCCTCGATGACCTACGTCAGTTTTCGCGGCATCCTGATCAGCGAACGCATGCAGAACGTACTGATCTTCGTGCAGTTCGCGGTGCTCATCGGCGTGTCGGTGACGGCGCTGGTCAAAGTGGGGACCGGCACCGCAGGGCCGCAGGCCATCACGCCGCAGCTCAGTTGGTTGGTGCCGACAGGGGTGACGATGTCCGACGCGGCACAGGCCATCATCCTGTGCATCTTCATCTACTGGGGATGGGACGCCTGCCTGGCCGTCGGCGAGGAAACCAAGGATTCGGAGAAGACCCCGGGACGCGCCGCGGTGATGACCACGCTCATTCTGGTCGCGACATACGTGCTCGTCGGATACGCCGTGCAGTCCTTTGCCGGCTTCGGCGATACCGGGATCGGGCTGAACAATCCGGACAACGTCGACGATGTGCTCAGCATTCTCGGCGATCCGGTCGCCGGATCGATCGCCGCGTCGCTGTTGTTGTTGACGGTCTCCATCTCGGCACTGTCCTCGACACAGACGACCATCCTGCCCACCGCCCGTGGCACGCTGTCGATGGCCGTCTACGAAGCAATCCCGAAGCGCTTCGCCAGCGTGCACCCCAAATACATGACGCCCGGCTTCGGCACGCTGGTGATGGGTGCCGCAGCCCTGATGTTCTATCTGGTACTCACCTTCGTCAGTGCCAACGCGCTGCAGGATTCGGTGGCATCTCTCGGTCTCGCGGTGGCCTTCTACTACGGCATCACTGCATACGCATGCACCTGGTACTTCCGCCGGACCTTGTTCTCCTCCGCCCGAAACCTGTTCATGCGCGGCATCTTTCCTCTTCTCGGCGGACTGTCCATGACGTGGGCGTTCGTGCAGAGCGCAGTGGACATGATCAAACCCGACTACGGCTACACCGTCTACGGACCGATCGGCGGTGTGTTCGTCCTCGGTGTCGGCATGCTGGTACTCGGCATTCCGCTGATGTTGCTGTGCTTCGTGGGCAACCGGGACTTCTTCCAAGGCAAGACACTCACCGCGTCCACCGAAGTCAAGGTTCCGGACACTTACTAGAAGAGAAGGACCGCACCTGATGAAGATCACCGTCGGCTACCTCGCCACTCCCAGCGGCGACGACGGCGTAGCCCTGGCCACCGCCCTCGCCCGTGCGCTCGACGCCTCCATCGACATCGTGCTGGTCATGTCGGTCGACGACCCTGTCATGGAAGGAAGCGGGCCGTACCGGAAAGTTCTCCACGCCCAGGCGCGAGGCTGGTTGGACGACGCAGCCGCCCAGGTGCCGTCGGGCATCGAGGTGACCACGCACGTGCTCACCGACGAGTCGTTCGCTCGCGCCCTGATCGACTTCGCGGTGAACACCGATGCCGACATGATCGTCGTCGGCGGTGCCGGTGACGGCCTGCTGAACCGGCACTCGATCGGGTCGGTCGCCAGTCAACTGCTGCATGCGTCGCAGGTGCCGCTGGCACTTGCCCCTCGGGGCTACCGGCTCTCGAATGCACCGGTCACCGACCTGACCGTAGCCGTCCCCACTCGGGACTCCGCCTCCAATCCGCTGCCTTTCGCCATCACTCTTGCCAGCGCGGCGCACGTGCCGGTGCGGTTGGTGTCACTGGTCTCGCTCGAGTCGACCGCCGCACCGAGTGACGAGACAGCGCTGGACACCCGGCGACGACAGGTCGCTGCCGCGCAGCACAATCTCGATCTCGCAGTGCGCAGTCTCCCCGATATCGAGGGACTGCAGTCGGTGGTCGCCGACGGGTCGACGCTGGACGAGGCGATGGGAAATCTCGAATGGTCGCCGGGCGATGTGCTGTTCCTCGGCTCGAGTGGACTGGCAGCTCCCAAGCGGGTGTTTCTCGGATCGAGTGCAGCGAAAATTCTGCGGGCCGCTCCGGTGCCGGTGGTCGTCGTTCCGCACGATTAGAGCGGCTTCGCCGCACGTGAGCAGAAGCTCGTAGCAGAGGTCGAGTTTCCGTGCACGTGCGGCGCGGCCGCTCTAACTGTCGAAGCCGAGACCCATCACATCCATCCCCTTGAGCCACAGACTTTTTCGGCCACCGTTGCGATCGGCTCGGGCGAGCTCTGCGCGAGTGATGTTGATGCCGATCGACTTGAAAGGCTCGGGCGGGAACGGCAGTGGCATGCTGCGCACCATGTTCAGGCGTGTCCGGTCGGTGTCCTTGCCATCGAGCAGATCGAGGGCGGTGCGGGCCCCGAAGTGCGACGCGCCGACGCCGAGTCCGGTGAACCCGGCCACCGAGGCCACCCGTCCGTTCATGCCGAGATCCCAGAACGCGCTGAACCGCGAGCAGGTATCGATCGTTCCGCCCCAGGCATGGGTGGCGCGGATGCCTTCGAGGCTCGGGAACATCTGCAGCAGGTGTTCGGCGAGCAATGCGAATTCTTCGGGATGTTGGGTTCGGCGTGGGTCTGTGTCACTGCCGTAGAAGTAGTGCGCGTCCCAGCCGCCGAACAGGATGCGGTCGTCTGCCGTCAACCGGAAGTAGTGGAATCTGTTGCCGGAATCGGCCAACCCTTCGCGGCCGGACCAGCCGATGTCGGCGAGCTGCGAGGGCGTCAGCGGCTCGGTCATGATCACGTAGTCCCACACCGGAACGATCCAATGGCGGAGTTTGCGGCGCAACGATTTCGATGCCGAAGTGGCCAGCAGCACCTTGGCGGCCTCGATCGTGCCGTAGCCCGTCTTCACTCGAATTCCGTTGCCGGACTTGCCGATCGACAGCGCTCGGGTGTTCTCGTGAAAGTGAACGCCGAGCGACTCGGCCGCATCGGCCAGGCCCCAGGCCAACTTGGCCGGGTCGATCATCGCGACATCTGGATCGAAGAGTGCACCGCGCACCATCGGTGAGGTGATCCGGGACTGCGCCGCGGCCGCGTCGAGGTACTTCATCGGCTGCGACAACCGCTCGGCCTCGACGGCGAGTTCCTGCAGTTCGCCGACCTGCCAGTCGAAGTTGGCGATATCGAGCTCCCCGGTGCGCTCGATATCGGCGTCGATCCCGTACCTGGCCGCGGTCGCGCAGATCGCATCGAGTGTCTCGGTTCCCATGCGTAGCAGCTCAGGAAGCTCGTCGGCGTAGCGATCGAGCCCGTTCCCGAACCCATGGGTCAGGCTGGCGGCGCAGAATCCGCCGTTACGTCCGCTCGCGCCGTCGGCGATGCGGGCACCCTCGAGTACCACGATCGATCGGTCCGGGTTCTCCTCGGCCGCGTGCAGTGCCGCCCAGAGGCCGGTGAAGCCGCCGCCGACGATCACCAGATCCGCCGAAGTCGAGCCGGTGTGCCGGGTCCGCGGTGCGGGGCGTTCGGGACGGTCGAGCCAGTAGGACTCCGGCTGTGCGTTCGCCACCATCGCCACGCCGCGAGCGGTGGGTGCGGTTGCCCATACCCCACTCATCGGACGCCCTCCTCGACGTCGGGACCGGCCGCAGCGAACACCGTTCGATGCCAGGCCTTTCGGGCCACACCCGTGATGTCGGTCATGACATGTTTGACGGTGAGGTATTCGTCGAGCGAATAGCTCGACATGTCCTTGCCGAATCCCGACGCACCGAACCCGCCGTGCGGCATCTCGCTGATGATCGGGATGTGATCGTTGATCCACACGCACCCTGCCGCGATCTCTCGCGTCGCCCGGCCCGCGCGGTACACGTCCCGGGTCCAGGCCGAGGCAGCGAGACCGAACTCGGTGTCGTTGGCGCGCCGGATCGCATCGTCGTCCCCGTGGTGCTTCGACACCGTGAGCACCGGACCGAACACCTCCTCGCGATAGATCTCGTCCTGCTCTCCGACATCGGCGATCAGAGTAGGTGGGTAGAAGGCGCCAGAGCCCGCCGGGACGCGACCTCCGGTGACGATCCTGGCTCCGCTGTCGCGAGCGCGATCCACCATCGCCGCCACCCGATCTCGGTGTGCAATGGAGATCAGCGAGCCCATGTCGGTTGCCGGATCGGTCGGGTCTCCCACGACGACGCGGTCCATCAACTCGGCGACTCCGGCGACGAAATCGTCGTACAGGGATTCGGCAACGATGGCGCGAGTGGCGGCCGTGCAGTCCTGACCGCCGTTGATCAACGACCCCGCGACGGCTCCGTGGATGGCGGCCTCGAGGTCTGCGTCCTCGAACACCACCAGCGGTGCCTTGCCGCCGAGCTCGAGCTGCACCCGCGTGCCGTGCTCGGCGGCCTGGGCCATGACGCGCCTGCCGACGGGAGTGGAACCGGTGAAGGTCATCAGGTCAAGGGACGCATGCGAGGACAGCGCGACGCCTGCGTCGATCCCGGTTCCGGTGACGACGTTGAAGACCCCGTCGGGCACGCCTGCTTCGGTGGCCAAGCGCGCCAACCGCAAGGTGGTGAGCGGGGTGAGTTCGCTGGGCTTGAGGACGATTGCGCACCCGGCCGCCAGCGCGGGCATCGCCTTCCACACCGCCATCTGCAGCGGGTAGTTCCACGGGGTGATCGACCCGACCACTCCGACGGCGTCGCGGCGAACGGCGGAGGTGTGCTCACCGGAGTACTCAGCTGCGGCCTTGCCGTCCAGGTGCCGCGCCGCTCCGGCGAAGAACTCGATGTTGTCGATGCTGCCCGGAACGTCGAATTCCGTCGCCAGCCGGATTGCCTTACCGGTCTGCGCCACTTCTTCCGCTGCGAAGTTCTCGGCCTCGGAGGCGACCAGCCGAGCCAGTTCCGCCAGTACCGTACTGCGGTGCGCGGGCGTGGCGGTGGACCAACTCGACAGGGCCGAACGCGCCTGGGCGAGCGCTGAATCGACATCGTCAGCCGTAGCCAGACCGAGCTCGGCGACGACAGCGCCGGTCGCTGGATCGTCGACTGCATATCGCTGACCACTGCCGTCGACCGCGCGTCCAGCGATCCAACATCCGGGTATTTTCGCCATGCCTGCACAGTACCGGCCAGTCCACTGATTCTCTCGTTTTTCGGCACTTGAACAACTGATTCTGTTGTACAGGTCGACAATCAATACGTTTTTCATCGTCGAAGGGTTGTGTTTTCCACCGGGACAGTGACAAGATCGACCCATGCCCGAGCAACCGCCCATCGCACTCGACGACGTCTCGAAGGCGATCATCGAACAACTTCAGGAGGACGGGCGTCGCTCCTACGCCGCCATCGGCAAAGCCGTCGGACTCTCGGAAGCGGCTGTCCGCCAACGAGTTCAGCGCCTGACGGACTCCGGCGTCATGCAGATCGTCGCGGTGACCGATCCGGTGCAGGTCGGATTCGAGCGACAGGCCATGATCGGCATCAAATGCACCGGCGACAGTTACGCGCTGTCCGAGGAGTTGTCGGCGATCGACGCCATCGACTACGTGGTCCTCACCGCAGGCTCGTTCGACGTCGTCGTGGAAGTGGTGTGCGAGAACGACGAACAACTGCTGCAGATCCTGAACAAACAGATCCGAAGTCTCGACGGTGTCACCAGCACCGAAACGCTGGTCTATCTCAAACTCGTGAAGCAGCAATACAATTGGGGAACCCGATGACAAGAACGACCGCCGAACTCGACGCCTCCGCAGCCAAGCATCTGTGGGGCCACTTCACTCGCCACGGGGCAGGGATCACTCCCCCGATCATCACCCGCGGTGAGGGCTCGACCATCTGGGACTCCAACGGCAAGAGCTACATCGACGGTCTCTCCGGCCTGTTCGTGGTGCAGGTGGGACACGGCCGTGACGAATTGGCCGAGGCTGCCGCGAAGCAGGCGAAGGAGTTGGCGTTCTTCCCGTTGTGGTCGTACGTCACCGAACCTGCGATCGAGCTCGCCGAGCGGCTCGCCGGTTACGCCCCGGGCGATCTCAATCGCGTCTTCTTCACCACCGGCGGTGGTGAAGCGGTCGAGAGTGCATGGAAGCTCGCCAAGCAGTATTTCAAGAAGGTCGGCAAGCCCGGCAAGCACAAGGTGATCTCGCGATCGATCGCGTATCACGGCACCCCGCAGGGCGCTCTGGCCATCACCGGAATCCCTGCGCTCAAGGAACCTTTCGAGCCGCTGACTCCCGGCGCGTTCCGAGTGCCCAACACCAACATCTACCGCGCCGCCGCGCCCCTGGACACCGATCCGAAGGCGTTCGGAATCTGGGCTGCGGACCGGATCGCGGAGGCCATCGAATTCGAGGGACCGGATACGGTTGCCGCAGTGTTCCTCGAGCCGGTTCAGAACGCAGGCGGCTGCTTCCCTCCCCCGCCCGGATACTTCGAGCGGGTCCGTGAAATCTGCGACCGCTACGACGTTCTGCTCGTCTCCGACGAGGTCATCTGCGCTTTCGGTCGGATCGGATCGATGTTCGCCTGTAGCGACTTCGGCTACGTAACGGACATCATCACGTGCGCGAAGGGGATGACCTCGGGCTACTCACCCATCGGCGCAATGATCGCCTCCGACAAGCTCTTCGAGCCGTTCGACGACGGCACCTCGAGCTTCGCGCACGGTTACACCTTCGGCGGCCATCCCGTCTCCGCTGCCGTTGCCCTGGCCAATCTCGACATCTTCGAGCGCGAGGGCATCAACGCGCACGTCGCGGAGACCGCACCGGCATTCCGCGCGACACTCGAGAAACTGCACGACCTGCCGATCGTCGGTGACGTGCGCGGCGAGGGATTCTTCTACGGTATCGAGCTGGTGAAGGACAAGACCACGAAGGAGACGTTCAGCGACGCCGAATCGGAACGCATCCTGCGAGGCTTCCTGTCCACCGCCCTGTTCGACGCCGGGCTGTACTGCCGCGCCGACGACCGCGGCGACCCGGTGGTGCAGCTGGCGCCGCCGCTGATCTGCGGGCAGAAGGAGTTCGACGACATGGAACAGATTCTGCGCGGCGTACTGACCGAGGCGGGCAACCTGATCTGAGTCGCTACTGCCCGATGCGGTCGATCACGAGAGGTCGCACCTGGGGGGCCGTGGCACCGATCTCCCAGGTGGTCTCCAGGGCCTGTTGCGCATACTCGAACCGCTCGGGGGTATCGGTGTAGAGCGTCGCCAGCCGGTCGCCGGCTCGCACTCGATCGCCGGGCTTGGCATGCAACCGCACACCGGCTGCACTCTGCACCGGTTCGCCCTGCCGCTCGCGGCCTGCCCCGAGCCGCCACGCCGCAAGTCCGACGCCCATCGCGTCCACGCCCGTGACGACGCCGTCCGTGGTTGCGGTGAAGTCCTGACTCTCACGGGCAGTCGGCAGTGCGGCATCGGGGTCGCCGCCCTGCGCGGCGATCATCGTCCGCCACCGGTCCATCGCCGAACCGTCGGCGAGCTTGTCGGCCGGGTCGATGCCCTCGATGCCTGCTGCTGCGAGCATCGTTCGTGCCAGCGTGATCGTCAGCTCCACGATGTCGGCGGGACCGCCTCCGGCGAGGACCTCGACCGACTCCTGCACTTCGAGCGCGTTGCCCGCCGTGAGTCCGAGCGGGGTGTCCATCGCTGTCA
Source organism: Rhodococcus sp. MALMAid1271 (assembly GCF_049195265.1). NCBI lineage: Bacteria > Bacillati > Actinomycetota > Actinomycetes > Mycobacteriales > Nocardiaceae > Rhodococcus > Rhodococcus sp. MALMAid1271. Next base: position 60,969 of record NZ_JBMIRQ010000120.1, read on the forward strand.
GCACCGCCAGAGTGCGCACGCCGGCATCGGTTCCGAGCTCGACCATCGCGGTGGCGAGTTCGCGCGCGTCCTCGACGTTCTTCATGAACGCACCGGCACCGACCTTGACGTCCAACACCAGTGCGCCGGTGCCCTCGGCGATCTTCTTGCTCATGATCGAGCTGGCGATCAACGGGATCGACTCGACGGTTCCGGTGACATCGCGCAGGGCGTAGAGCTTCTTGTCGGCCGGAGCCAGATCCGCACCGGCGGCGCACACCACCGCACCGACCGCCGGATCGGCCAGTATGCGGTGCATCTGTTCGCCGGTGAGATCTGCTCGCCACCCGGGGATGGACTCGAGCTTGTCGAGCGTTCCTCCGGTGTGGCCGAGCCCTCGACCCGACAACTGTGGAACTGCCGCTCCGCACGCGGCGACGAGGGGAGCAAGTGGCAACGTGATCTTGTCTCCCACCCCACCCGTCGAGTGCTTGTCGACGGTGGGCAGCGGCAACGTGGAGAAGTCCATTCGCGAACCCGACGCGATCATCGCGTCGGTCCACGTACCGAGCTCCCGACGGGACAGCCCGCGCAACAGGATTGCCATCGCCAGTGCCGACATCTGTTCCGGTGCGACAGTTCCGCGGGTGAACTCCGCGATCACCCACTGGATCTGCTCGTCGTCGAGAACGCGACCGTCGCGCTTGGCGCTGATGATCGATACTGCGTCAGGCATGGTTGTTCACGCGTCCTTCGTCGAGGTTGTCGGGACCGAATGCGTCCGGGAGCAACTCTGCCAGTCGACGTGGTCCCGAGGTGGTGTCGACGAGCAGGTCCGGGCCACCGAACTCGAACAGCAGCTGCCGGCACCGACCGCACGGCATCAGGATCTCACGACGAGAATCGCAGCAGGAGAAGGCCACGAGTGTGCCACCGCCGGTGGAGTGCAGGTTCGAGACCAACCCACACTCGGCGCACAGGCCCAATCCGTATGAGACATTTTCCACATTGCACCCAGTGACTATTCGATCGTCGTCCACGAGTGCTGCCGCACCGACCGGAAAGTTCGAATAGGGGGCGTAGGCATGACGCATCGCATCATGGGCACTGTCGCGCAACGCATTCCAGTCGATTTCGTCCATGGTTCCCCATCCAATCACGCTGTCTGAATTGATGCAGAGAACTGCCCCGATCCTGGTGTCCGAATTGGGAAGGCAAACCTAATAACAAATTTCGATCGCGTACGAACCTCGAGTCGAATTAGTTCCGCGTTTCGAATGGGTTTACAGTTTCTGTCAAGCGGCTAGTACAACCAGCACTAGGGCCGAATCGCGACAAATCGAGCCAGGGCAACACCGGCTACCGGGCTCGAAGCGTCCACCAACGACGTTGGAGGCATTGCACTCGATGAGTAGCACGACGGAAGCCGCTCCGGTCAAGGAGCACAAGCGGTCCCTGTACCGCGGGGATCCGGGCATGTGGTCCTGGGTCCTACACCGAATCACAGGCGTCTTGGTTTTCTTCTTCTTGTTCGTCCATGTCCTCGACACGGCGATGGTTCGGGTCAACCCCGAAACGTACGACTCCATCATCGAGACGTACAAAACGCCCCTGGTCGGCCTGATGGAGATCGGCCTCGTCGCCGCAGTCCTCTACCACGCATTGAACGGCATTCGGGTGATGCTGGTGGATTTCTGGTCCAAGGGACCGCAGTACCAGAAGCCGATGCTGTGGGTCATCGCAATCATCTGGCTCGTCGTCATGATCCCCGGCGCGGGACGAATCTTCTACAACATGTTCACGGCGGGTGGTCACTGATGTCGACGCAGGGTCCCGAGGCCAAGGTCCTCGGCACGAACTACGACCGTCCGGCCAGCCTGGCCAACCCGCGTTCACCGCGACGCCAGAGCAAGAGCAACTTCGAGCTCTACGCATGGCTGTTCATGCGCTTCTCCGGACTGGCACTGATCGTGCTCGTGCTCGGACACATGTTCATCATGCTGATGCTCGACGACGGCGTGCACCGCATCAACTTCGCATTCGTGGCCGGCCGTTGGGCAAGCCCGTTCTGGCAGTTCTGGGATCTGACGATGCTGTGGCTCGCTCAGCTCCACGGCGGCAACGGCCTTCGCACGATCATCGCGGACTACTCGCGCAAGGATTCGACGCGATTCTGGCTGACCACGCTGCTGGTGCTGTCGATGATCCTGATCATGGGCGTCGGCACCTACGTCATCTTCACCTTCGATCCCAACATCTCGGCGAGCTAAGGACACTGACGCTTACATGCAGGAACATCGTTACGACGTACTGATCGTCGGCGCAGGCGGTGCCGGTATGCGTGCCGCGATCGAAGCGGGACCTCGCGCTCGCACGGCCGTACTGACCAAGCTCTACCCCACGCGCTCGCACACCGGTGCCGCTCAGGGCGGCATGTGCGCCGCTCTGGCCAATGTCGAAGAGGACAACTGGGAGTGGCACACGTTCGACACCGTCAAGGGCGGCGACTACCTCGCCGATCAGGATGCCGTGGAGATCATGGCCAAGGAAGCGATCGACGCCGTTCTCGATCTCGAGAAGATGGGCCTGCCGTTCAACCGCACGCCCGAGGGCAAGATCGATCAGCGACGCTTCGGTGGTCACACCCGCGATCACGGCAAGGCACCTGTGCGTCGCGCCTGCTACGCCGCCGACCGTACCGGCCACATGATTCTGCAGACGCTCTACCAGAACTGCGTCAAGCACGACGTCGAGTTCTACAACGAGTTCTATGCACTCGACCTGTGCCTGACCGAGACCGAGGACGGTCCCGTCGCCACCGGCATCATCGCGTACGAGCTCGCCACCGGCGAGTTGCACATCTTCCACGCCAAGTCGATCATCTTCGCCACGGGTGGCTCGGGCCGGATCTACAAGACCACCTCGAACGCACACACCCTCACCGGCGACGGCATGAGCATCGTCTTCCGCAAGGGACTTCCCCTGGAAGACATGGAGTTCCACCAGTTCCACCCGACCGGCCTCGCAGGTCTGGGCATCCTCATCTCCGAGGCGGTCCGCGGCGAGGGCGGCATCCTGCGCAACGAGTCGGGTGAGCGCTTCATGGAGCGTTACGCACCGACGATCAAGGACCTCGCGCCCCGCGATATCGTGGCGCGCTCGATGGTGCTCGAGGTACTGGAGGGACGCGGCGGCGGCCCCAACAAGGACTACGTCTACATCGACGTCACGCACATCCCCGAGGAAGTGCTCGACGAGAAGCTTCCCGACATCATGGAGTTCTCGCGTACCTACCTCGGCGTCGACCCCGTCAAGGAGCCGGTGCCCGTCTACCCCACGTGCCACTACGTGATGGGCGGCATCCCCACCAAGATTCACGGTGAGGTGCTCCGCAACAACACCGATACCGTTCCGGGTCTGTATGCCGCAGGCGAATGTGCCTGCGTGTCGGTGCACGGGGCCAACCGTCTCGGCACCAACTCGCTGCTCGACATCAACGTCTTCGGGCGCCGGGCCGGCATCGCAGCCGCCGAGTACGCCAACTCGGTCGACTTCACCCCGCTCCCCGAGGAGCCGGCGAAGATGGTGCAGGACTGGCTCGAGCTCATCCTCTCCGACCACGGTCACGAGCGCGCAGCCGACATCCGTTCCGAAATGCAGCAGTCGATGGACAACAACGCGTCGGTGTTCCGTACGGAGGAACGACTCGAGACTGCCCTGAAGGACGTCCGGGCCCTCAAGGAGCGGTACAACCACATCACGGTCACCGACAAGGGCAAGCGCTACAACAGCGACCTGCTCGAAGCCATCGAACTCGGCTTCCTGTTGGAGATGGCCGAGGTCACGGTGGTCGGTGCACTCAACCGTAAGGAATCGCGCGGCGGTCACGCTCGTGAGGACTACCCCGATCGCAACGACGCCGAGTACATGAAGCACACCATGGCCTACAAAGAGGGCGAAGGTCTGCTCACCGAGATTCGCCTGGATTACAAGCCGGTAATCCAAACCCGCTACGAGCCGATGGAGCGGAAGTACTGATATGAGCGCACCCACACTGGACAAGAAGTCCGAGTCCGATCTGCCTCCCGTCCCCGACGGCGCGGTGATGGTGAACCTCAAGATCGCGCGCTTCAACCCCGAGAGCGGTGAAGGCCAGCACTGGGACACCTTCCAGGTCCCCACCCTGCCAACCGACCGACTGCTCAACCTGTTGCTGTACGTGAAGGGCTACCTGGACGGCACACTGACGTTCCGCCGTTCCTGCGCACACGGTGTCTGCGGCAGTGACGCGATGCGTATCAACGGTGTCAACCGTCTCGCCTGCAAGGTGCTCATGCGCGACATGCTCCCCAAGGACTCGTCGAAGACGCTGAACATCACCATCGAGCCCATCAAGGGCCTGCCGGTGGAGAAGGATCTCATCGTCGACATGGAACCCTTCTTCGACGCGTTCCGCGCCGTGAAGCCGTTCCTGATGACGACGGGTAACGAGCCGACCCGCGAGCGGATCCAGTCCGCAGCAGACCGTGCCCGGTTCGACGACACCACCAAGTGCATCCTGTGCGCATGCTGCACCACCTCGTGCCCGGTGTACTGGAGCGACGGTAGTTACTTCGGTCCGGCCGCCATCGTCAATGCCCACCGGTTCATCTTCGACAGCCGTGACGAGGGTGCAACCGAACGTCTGGACATCCTCAACGATGTCGAGGGTGTGTGGCGGTGCCGCACCACCTTCAACTGCACCGACGCCTGCCCTCGTGGCATCCAGGTGACCAAGGCGATTCAGGAAGTCAAGCGCGCACTGCTGTTCGCTCGCTAGCACTCACTGCCCGAAAGTCGACGAGCGCCCCTTCGCGAATGCGATGGGGCGCTTGTCGTTTCACCGCTCGGACGAACGTGCGCGAATCCGTCACGCCGCGGCCGACGATGAGACTGTCGATCTGCGCGGCGAAGAATCCGATGACCCCTTCGTCCGGTGCCAGCCTCGGGCACCGCTACCGCTGGTCTACCGCTCGTGCCGGTCTCACCCTTCCCCGACGCTCAGCGACCGAGTTCCTGGGTCAGGGCAGCGAGTTCCTGGCCCCCGGCCATCTCGGTGGTGAGGTCGTCGAGTGTGATGTCGCCGCGTGCACGGTCGAGTGTCAGTCTGCCGCGGTTGAGCAGGACGAAGTGATCTCCGACGAGGTACGCGTGGTGTGGATTGTGCGTGATGAACACGACGCCGAGGCCCTTCTCCCGTGCTGCTGCGATGTAGCGCAGAACCATGCCCGACTGCTTGACTCCCAGTGCGGCGGTCGGTTCGTCGAGGATGAGAACGCGGGCACCGAAGAACATGGCGCGGGCGATGGCCACGCACTGTCGTTGTCCGCCGGAGAGGGTGCCGATCGGGGCGTCGACGTCGGGCAGATCGATGCCGATCTTGCCGAGTTCGTCGATGGTCGTTGTGCGCATGGCGTCGATATCGAGGGATTTGAGTATTCTGCCTCTGCGTAACTCCTGGCCGAGGAAGAAGTTGCGCCACACCGGCATCAGGGATACCACTGCGAGGTCCTGGTAGACCGTCGCGATGCCCTTGTCCAGCGCGTCCTTGGGCGAGCCGAAGGACGTCGGTTCGCCGTCGACGAGCAGCTGACCTTCGGACTGCCCGTGCAGTCCGGCCATGATCTTGATCAGGGTTGATTTCCCGGCACCGTTGTCGCCCAGAACACAGACGACTTCACCGGCCCCGACGCGCAGGTCGATTCCGTGCAGCGCCGCGATGTTGCCGTAGCTCTTACCCACCCCGCGCAGTTCGATGAGCGGCACCGACGCCTCGGTGGACGAGGTGTCATCGGGCGTTGAGTCAGGGGATGTCATCGTTCACCTTTTCGCCGCGAAGTTGCGGAACGAGCTGTTCGCGATCACCGCGAAGAGCAGCATCGCGCCGAGAAAGAACTTGAACCAGTCGGGATTCCACCCGGCGTAGACGATGCCCTGATTGGTCATACCGAAGATGAACGCCCCGATGAAAGCGCCGACGGCGGTTCCGTATCCGCCGGTGAGCAGGCAACCGCCGATCACGGCAGCGATGATGTAGAGGAACTCGTTGCCCACACCCTGGCCGGATTGCACCGTGTCGAACGCGAACAGCAGATGCATGCCGACGAACCAGGCACAGAAGCCGACGAACATGAACAGGCCGATCTTGACCCTCGTGACCGGGACACCGACCGCGCGTGCCGATTCCTGGTTGCCGCCGACTGCGAAGATCCAGTTGCCGATTCGGGTTCGCATCAACACCCAGGTCGCGGCCAGTGTCAGGATGATCCACCACACGACGGTGATCCGGACGGAAACTCCGAACAGTGAGAACGACGACGAGAAGACGGCCTTGGCCGAATCGAAGCCCTCCATGTCCGAAATCGACGGGGTGGCAACCTGGCCGGTGACGAGCTTGGTGACCGCGAGATCGATGCCGGTGAGCATCAGGAACGTGGCCAGCGTGATCAGGAACGACGGAATTCTGGTGCGCATCACCAGATATCCGTTGAACACACCCACCGACAGCGCCAGGATCAACGCCAATGCCGACCCGGCCCAGACGTTCAGATGCAGATTGTAGGCCAGCATCGAGGCCATCAACGAGGAGAACGTCACCGCCACACCGGTGGACAGGTCGAACTCACCGCCGATCATCAGCAGCGAGACACCGATCGCCATGATCCCGATGGTCGAGGATGCATACAGCACCGTGGTGAGGGCCTCGGGGGAACGAAACGGTGGCGCGACGATGCAGAAGAAGACGAAGATGACGATCGCACCGAAGAGGGAGCCGACCTCGGGACGAATCAACAAGCGCCGCAACGGCCTGCGCCTTGCGGCCCGCTCGTTCACCGCGACGGCGTGTGTCGGCAGAGCCGAATCGGCCGATGTGGGCATGAGGTTCCTTCCGCGCCGAATCGGTGCACTCACCGGGTGCCGTTGCGGGCGTACTCGGCGACGGCGTCGATGTTGGACGAGTCGATGAACGCTGGGCCGGTCAGAACCGGGGTGCCGCCGCCGATCGTGTTTCCGTTGTTGAGATAGAGCCACAGCGAGTCGATGGCCAGATAGCCCTGCAGATACGGCTGCTGATCGATCGCCCACGCGACGTCACCGGACTCGATCGCATCGACGAGTGCAGCGTTGGTATCGAAGGTGACGACGGTAGCGTCGCTTCCGGCATTGTTCGTCGACTGCACCGCCGTCAGGGCGATCGGAGCGGCGAGAGCAATGATGTGATCGATGCTCGGGTCCTGTTGCAGTTTGGCGGTGATCGTCGCCTCCACGGACGGCATGTCCCTACTGTTGACGTTCAGGGTCTCGGTGGTGCCCCCGGTGAAGCCCTGCGTGACGCCTGCGCAGCGAGCTTCGAGAGCCACCGCGCCCTGCTCCTGGATGATGCACAGCGTTTTCCGCGCACCGTCCTCGGTGAGGCGCTCACCCGCCGCCCGACCGGCGATGGTCTCGTCTTGGCCGAAGTACTGCTGAACTCCCATGCCTTTCCACGAGTCGTAACCGGAGTTGAAAGCGACCACCGGAATGCCTGCGGCGGTGGCGGCCTCGACGGAAGGGGCCATCGCATCGGGCTTGGCGAGGGTGACAGCGATACCGTCGACCTTGGAATCGATCGCACTCTGGACGAGGTTGGCCTGGTTCGGTGCCTCGGGATCGGCGGAGTAACGCAGTTCTATGTTGTCCTTGGCTGCGGCCGCTTCGGCACCCTTGCGGACGAGGTCCCAGAAGGTGTCGCCGGGAACCTCGTGCGTGATCATCGCTACCGTCGCGACCGGTGTATCGGCGACCCCCGCGTTGGTGCCCTCGTCGGACGAACGCGGGGCACCGCCGGTACTCGAGCAGGCAGCGACGGCCAGTGCCACGACGGCACCCAGCACGCACACAGCGGTCGGCCTGCGACCCGCCAGGCTGCCGGCTCTGCCGAGCGCATCGGCGTCGGGCCACCGTCGAAACTTCATTGCCAATCCTCTCCAACGACCGAACGATCGTGACACGGCCGGGCCGGTCGCTACGTTGAAAGTTGAAATATACGGTGCACGTACCTGCCCACTTCTCCTCAGCCCGAGCGCACCCCTCGGCCGCATTCATCGTCGCATCTGTCGAGCCTCGACGGACCCGGTTGGTCGGCCGACGAAGCGAGTCGTTTCAGCAAGGAGCGGCCCAGCGCATAGGGTGATTCGCGATGACAAGGATCAGAAGCTTCGCCGTCGTGTGTGCGGTGTCGATGGCCGTGGTCGGCGTGGGTGCCGCACCAGCTTCGGCGCAGCCTGCCCTCGAACCGCCGGTGACGACCACCCCGCCGTTCACCACGCCCTACACCGACAATTGCCCGTTCGCGGCGTCACCACCGCCCGCGATCGACCTGTCCGAGGTCCCGGCTCCTGGAAGCACTGTCCCACAACCACTTCCGATTCCTGCCGAGGCCGTCGGCGGCGATCGGCTGGCCGAGTGCGGAGCGGTGGTCCCGGACGGCGCTCCCCCGCTACCCGCGGATATCTCGGCCACCGGGTTCGTCGTAGCCGATATGGACTCCGGCGCGGTGCTGGCAGCCAAGGATCCGCACGGCCGATATCGGCCCGCGAGCACGATCAAGGTACTGCTGGCGCTCGTGGCGCTGGACGAGCTGAATCTGAACACACAGGTCACCGCCACGGCCGAGGACGCCGCCGCCGAGGGCAGCGCCGTCGGCATCGGTAAGAACGGGGTCTACACCAATCTGCAACTGATGCAGGGGCTGGTGATGGCGTCGGGAAACGATGCAGCACATGCCCTGTCGAGACAAATGGGCGGCGACGGTGCCACCGTCGCGAAGATGAATGCCAAGGCCGTGGAGCTGGGCGCGCTCGATACTCGCACCGCAACGCCATCCGGTCTCGACGGACCAGGGATGGCCTGTTCCGCTTACGACCTCGCACTGATCTACCGCGAGGCCATGCGCAATCCGACTTTCACGCAACTGATTTCGACGCAGACCGTGCAGTTTCCCGGTTACCCGAAGGATCCCGCGATCCCCGAGGATCAGGACCGGCCTGTATTCACCCTGTCCAACGACAACCTGTTGCTCTACAACTACGAGGGTGCACTCGGCGGCAAGACCGGGTACACCGACGATGCCCGCCAGACATTCGTTGCCGGAGCCGAGCGCGACGGCAGACGGCTGGTGGTGACGATCATGCAGGGCGATGTGCTCCCGATCCGTCCGTGGGAGCAGGCGGCCCGCCTGTTGGACTACGGGTTCGCCATGGATTCGAGCAGCAGTGTCGGCGATCTCGTCGAGCCGCGGTCGACGTCCGCGGTGACGAGCACGCGGTCGAGCGGACCGACTCCGACTCTCGCTCAGCCACCGTCATCGGTGCCGTCCTCGTCCGCGTCCGGCAGTCGTCAGTCCGATCTGCAAGCGCAGGGCGACACAGTCGTTCGTATCGCGATCGGGGTCATCGGCACGATCGTGGTGCTGGGCTTGCTGTGGGGCGCTCGCAGACTCTCCCGCACTCGCTGAGGCTGCGTCAGGTCGTCACCGTGGAGTTCACCGGCGACGATGACGTAGCCCTGCGACACCGAGCGCTGCCAGTGCTCCTGCACCCACCAGCGCTAGGCCACCGCCGACGCCTGGGCCTTCGCTCACCTCGACCCGCGTGGAAATCACTGCCGGCTCCGGTGCCGGAACGTGGGCTGCAGCGAGACTCTCACGCGTCGTCGCGGCGAACGACGTGGAGAACAGCACCAGCCGCGAGGTCGTGAACACGAACACCAGCAGACCGATGATGGGGCCGAACACCGCACCCGCAGGACCGCTCGTCACCGATGCCAGATAGAGGGCACCGAGTTGCTTGAAGATCTCGAATCCGATTGCAGCCAGCAGAGCCCCCTTGGCTGCGCTGCGCCACGACACCGGCTCGCGCGGCAGCCGTGAGATGACCCAGGTGAACAATGCCCATGTGCCCGCCAGGGCGAGAAGGATCGAAAACACACGTAGAGCGAGATCCACTCCGGGGACGGCATCGAGACCCACCCACTCGAGAATGCGGCGCATGACACCGGCACCGGCCAAGGCCGACAGCGCGAGTGACAGGACCAGCGCGGCACCGAGTCCGAGCAGCGCAGCGAAATCCTTGGCCTTGGTCGCCAGAAAGCCCGCCGGTTCGCGGTGGCTCTCCCACATGGCGGTCAATGCCGCACGCAGGTTCGCGACCCAGCCCAGACCGGCGTACAACGCGCCGACCAGACCGATGACGCCGACACTCGCGCGCGAATCGATGGCCGTCTGAATCAGTGAATTGATCGTCTCACCGAAGCTGCCCGGCACATTCTCGGTGATCTGAGATTGGATCTCGGCCAGCCACCCCGGCTGGTTGACCAGCACGAAGCCTGCCACCGCGAACGCGACCATCAGTAGCGGAAACAGCGCCAGCACACTGAAATAGGTCATTCCGGCGGCGTAGTAATCGCCCTTCTGGCCTTGATATCGCTGCGCCGCAACGACGGTGTGATCGAGCCAGGGCCACCGGGCGCGCCGGTCGTCGAGCATGGCCTTGAAGTCGGGCATGGCACTCACCTTCTCGCTGTCGTCGGCCCTATCGCGTCGGTTTGCCGCATCGCTGCGCAGCGAAACCCGGTACGTCGAAAATGCTATGTGCCGGGTGGCAGGAAGCCCACTCGGTCGTAGACCTGGGCGAGCGTTCGACTCGCCACTTCCCTGGCCCGATCCGCTCCCGCGGACAGGATGCGGTCGAGTTCGGCTACGTCGGCCATGTACCCGTCCATCCGTTCACGCAACGGGACGACGAATTCGGTGAGAACGTCGGCAGTGTCGGACTTGAGGTCGCCGTATCCCTTGCCCGCATACCCGGCAACGAGGTCGTCGATACTCGTGCCGGACAACGCGGACTGCACGACCAACAGATTGCTGACGCCGGCCTTGTTCTCCGGATCGAACACGATGTCGCGTTCGTTGTCGGTGACCGCCGAGCGAATCTTCTTCGCCGACACCTTCGGATCGTCGAGAATATTGACGATGCCCGCCGGATTCGACGCGGACTTGCTCATCTTCGCAGTGGGATCCTGCAGATCGAAGATCTTCGCGGTGCCCTTGATGATGTGCGCATCAGGGACGACGAACGTCTTCTTGAATCGCGTGTTGAAACGCTGCGCCAGGTCTCGGGTCAATTCCAGATGCTGACGCTGGTCCTCGCCCACCGGCACCAGATTGGGCCGGTAGAGCAGAATGTCGGCCGCTTGCAGGACAGGGTAGGTGAACAGCCCGACGCTGGTGTGCTCGCGACCCTGCTTGGCCGACTTGTCCTTGAACTGCGTCATCCGTGCGGCTTCACCGAACCCGGTGATGCAGTTGAGAACCCACGCCAACTGAGCATGCTCGGGCACCTGGCTCTGGACGAACAGCGTCGACTTCTTCGGATCGATGCCCACCGCGAGCAACTGCGCCGCGGCCACGCGCGTACGCCGACGTAGTTCCTTGGGATCCTGCGGAACGGTGATCGCATGCAGGTCCGGGATGAAGTAGAACGCGTCGAACTCGTTCTGCAACTCCACCCAGTTCCGCACCGCACCCAGATAGTTGCCCAGATGGAACGAATCGGCCGTCGGTTGGATGCCGGAGAGCACCCGTCGGCGCGGGCCCTGCGGAGTGTCGATGGGGTCGGGAGAAGACATAGGGCAATCTTTTCACGACCCGACCGAGGCGGGTGGCGTGCCTTGCCTATCGCACCCGGGTCCGCTCCGCGGGCTCTGCTCTAGCGGTAGCGCACCGTCACCGGCGCGTGATCGGACCAGCGCTGGTCGTAGGCCTCGGCCCGCTCGGTGATCGCTTCCTTGGCGCGCTCGGCGAGCACACGGGTGGCCAACTGATAATCGATGCGCCATCCTGCGTCGTTGTCGAACGCCTTACCGCGGTAGGACCACCAGCTGTACGGGCCCTCGACGCCCGGATGCATCTCACGCACCACATCGGTCCACGGTGAATTGTCGGCGAGCAGTCGCGATACCCACTCACGCTCCTCCGGCAGGAACCCCGAATTCTTGCGGTTGGTCTTCCATGCCTTCAGATCCGCCTCGGTGTGGGCGATGTTCCAGTCGCCGCAGACCACCACGTCCCGGTCGTCGGCCTTGGCAGCCTCGGCCGCCGTGGCCAGGTACTTCGCGAAGGCCGTCATGAAGCGTTCTTTCTCGTCCTGGCGTTCGGTGCCCACCTCCCCCGAAGGCAGGTAGAGGCTCGCCACGGTGACATCTCCGAAATCGCCTTCGATGTAGCGGCCGACCTCGGCGAATTCCGCAGCGCCGATCCCGGTACGTATGGCGGCGGGGGCCTGTTTCGACAGCAACGCCACACCGTTGCGTCCTTTCGGAGACGGTTCGGCCGAGGCCAGATGCCAGCCCGCGTCGAGCGCCGGGGCCAACGCCTTGGTCAGCTCCCCATCGTTGGCACGGGTTTCCTGCAGGCAGATGACGTCGGCATCGGTGGCCTCGAGCCACGGCAGCATGCCTTTGCGAACAGCTGCGCGAATTCCGTTGACGTTGACGGTGGAAATTGTGATCGGCACGCCGACGACGGTAACGGAGACCACCGACAGAGCCAGGGCGGCCTCCCGATCGAGGTCGCTTCTGCTATCGCCGTCGAGGCTTCGCGCCTGGTCTCGGCGCGGTGACCACCGATGTCACCTCCGGTACCGGAGTCGGTTCACGATCGATGCGCCGGTAGACGATGTGCTGCTGTAGGTAGGTCCAGATGTTGTTGCTGGTGAAGTAGAGCAGCGCCGCGACCGGGAGCACCGCACCACCGACGAGTACTCCGGCCGGGAAGACCCAGAGCGTCAGCTTGTTCATGATCGCCGTCTGCGGGTTGGCCGCTGCCGTTGCATCCTGACGGGCGATCGACGCCCGAGAATTGAGATGGGTGGCCACCGCAGCGGTGATCACCAGCGGGATCGCAACCAGCGCGATACTCGACACCGACGGCACTCCTCCGAACGGGCCGAATGCCTCCAGCACTTCTCGGGAGCTGTTCACTGCAGCAGAGATCGGCGCACCGAAGAGCCGTGCCCCGAGAAAGGACTGCACATCGGCAGCGCTGAAGACGTAGTTCGCGGTGTTCGCATTGTCCTGCGCCGTCATACCCAGATGACCGAACCCGGTGCCGGTTCGGTTGAACGAGCGAAGCACGTGCAGCAGACCGAGGAAAACCGGGCCCTGCGCCAACAGAGGTAGGCACCCCATCAAGGGATTGAAACCGTGTTCCTGCTGCAACTTCCGCATCTCGGTCGCCTGTCGAGCACGGTCTCCGGGGTACTTCTTCTGTACGGCCTCGATGTGTGGTTTCAGCCTCTTCATGACCAGCTGAGAGCGGATCTGACCGACGAACGGTCTGATCAGCACCACCCGCAGAGTGAAGACGAGAAATATCACGGCCAATGCCCAGGCGAAGCCGTTGTCCGGGCCGAGCGCGGCTCCGAACACGCGGTGCCAGAACCACAGCACTGCGGAGACGGGGTAGTAGACGAAATCGAGCATGGTGGAGCACCTCACTGTGAGAGAAGTCGGTCGGATGGCGTCTCGACCGGATCTCGCAGTGGCTCAGAGGGATCTGGAGCCACCGGTCCGGTCGGAAGACCGACCGGGGGCTCTCGGCATGGGGCGACCTGGCGCATCGGGTTGCTGTTGTCTGCGGAACGATCCCCGAAGTCGCCGACCATCCGCACCGGCAGCGCACGACGGCAACGGCGCAATCACTGCCAGGTCGGACGGCGCACCGAGGACCAGCAGGGACGCCGCGAGTAGCGCACCGAACATCGCTATCTGTGCGGCGGGTTGTGCGTCGACGGCGGTGACGACGACGAGCAGGACGGCAAGGACGCCGAACAGTGTTCCGGCGTAGCGTCGAAGCGGCAGGTGAAAGGTTCGAGAATCGAGCATCTTCAGTTCCTCGGACAGCCTCGCAGACAATGGGTTGCGAAGGTGTGGGGGAACTTTCGAACTACAGCGCCCCCACCGGCGCACCGGGTGCGCGTGGCTGTGGGCGGCCCGGAGCGTCCGGACGATGCTGACGTCGGAACGACCCTCGAAGGTGGCGTTCCTCTGCGGTGGGGCCGACATTCGGCAGCAGGCGCATCAGTGCCGGGACGTCGACACGGTGCGCGAGCAGCATCAGCGTTGCCAGCGCCGCGACGAGGATCAGGGCCACGTCTGCGGTGGCGACCGGCATCGTCAGGTACAGCGTCACGAGCAGCAGCGAGGTGACGACAAGGCTCTGGTATCTCATCGCGCACCTCCCGTTCCGACGCCTACCCGATGGTTCGAGTCGTTGCTCAGGGTACAGATACCGAAGGGTCCGTGCACAGGTGCCAGGTATCGCCGACGAACACCGGACCGCGAGCTTCGACGCAGGGACGCACGTGCTCGGGGAGTCGCTCGAGTTCCGCGTCGGCGTCGGACGAGAGCCCACCCAGGTAGAAGACATCGATGCGGCCGGTCTCCTCGAAGCGCTCCACGTTGTGCCGCGCGATGTACGCATCGGGATTCAGGGCAGCCAAGGCGAGCACGGTCAGTACCGCCCCGACGCCCACTGCGCGCGGGAGCCAGCGCCCCGACATCCGCACACCAGCGACGAGCAGGAGCACGAACACCGATCCCAGCCACCACTCGACAGCCGTGACGAACAATCGGAGGGTGGTGTACCCGTACTGCTCCTCGTACAACGACATGCGATGCAGGGCCGACGCAACGATCACCAACGACAGCAGGCACAGCGCTCCGAGCAACGCCCGCAATGCGCTTCGATCGCGGCGATCCGCGCGTCGAGCCTGTGCGAGCGTGACCGCTATGACGAGCAGCGTCAGTACTGTGACCGCGAGCAATTGCCAGAAACCCTGCCGTGCGTACTGAGCGTTGGTCAGGCCCTCGGTGGTCTGCACGTGGTCTTGGCCGCCGAAGAGCACCGGAATCTGGAACCCGACGAACACGGCGAACAGGGCCACCACCGCCCCGAGGGGAACCATCCACTCCCACAACTGCACTGATCGACGCGGCGACGGTGCGAGGCGATCGAACCTGGGCGGATGCAGCGCGACGTAGCACGCAGCGAGCGCAGCTCCCGTGGTGAGCACGAAGACGAGGGTGCGTCCGAGAATCGTTGCGGCATCGAGCTCGGGCGTCACTGCGCCCAGCGCATCCGAGAAGCGCTTGTCGGCGGCACCGAACAACGCCGCGAACACGATGCAGAGCCCCAGAGTCACGGCGGCCACCATGGCGATGCGCACCGGCCGAGGCCCCTCCAGATCGACCGAACCGGCTCCGCGTCGAGTCCACCGAGCGACCCGCACCGGCAGCAACACCGGCAGGAGAGCGCCGAGTGCAATTCCCGTCCACGTCCAGGCCCGGGAGAGCACCACGACTCCGACCACAACTCCGAGCGTCGTCGACATCGTCACGATCCACTCGGCCGCGCGCAGTGCCGACACGCTCGCCAGTGCCAGCACTGCAGCCACGCCTGCCCACTCCCAACGCGACAGCCTGCCGCTGCGCGCTGCGAGTACGACGACCACGAAAGCCAGGGCGGTGAGCAACACACCGAACGTGTTGTCCACCAACGTCACCGAACCGACCAGTCCGGCAGCAGCGGACCCGAGGAGCACCGTTCGGGGAGCCCGCCCATACCGCAGCACCGGCCAGGTGCGAGGCCCCCACAAGGAGTGACCGTGCTTCGTTCTCGAATGAATCGGAGTGTCGATCGTGGTCATGGCGCTTCCCTTTTCTGTGTTTCGGGCATGGAAGGTCGGCGACTGTGGTCCGGGGACGTGCAGTCGCGGTTCTGATCGATCGTGGAGGTCAGTGCTCGGGAATGGCCACTCTGATGTGGCAGCCGACTTCGCTGTCGAGCACTTCGATGGTTCCGCCGTGCAGTTCGGTGGCCCAGCGAGCGATGGAGAGCCCGAGACCTGTTCCGCCGTCGGTGGATCCGCCACGGGTGAATCGATCGAAGACCGCACGGCGATCGGCAGGCGCAATGCCCGGTCCCTCGTCAAGCACGTCGAACACGAAGGCCTCGTCCGTTCGGTGGGCTCGTAGTGTCACCGCGGTCGACGGCTGGGAATGACGAATCGCGTTGTCCACGAGATTGGTGATCACCTGGGTCATGCGAGAGCGGTCGGCCACCACTGTTGCCTCTTCGGGCGAGACGAGAATCGACACTCGGTCCCGATGGGCGTCGGTGGCGTCCTCGAGGAACTGCCGCACGGGGAATTCCTCGGGGGCGATGGTGAGTACCCCGCCCTCCACCCGCGAGAGATCGAGCAACTCACTGACCAGATCACCGAGCCTCTCGGTCTGACGCAGCGCCACCGACAGCCTCTCGGGATCGGCCTCGGTCACCCCGTCGACCATGTTCTCGAGTACGGCACGCAGGGCAGCGATCGGCGTCTTCAACTCGTGCGCGACGTTGCCGATCAGTTCACGGCGATACTTCTCGGCTGCTTCCAGATCGCCGGCCATGGTGTTGAATGCGACGGCGAGCTTGCCCACTTCGTCCCGCGAGGTGGCCGCAACTCGCGTCGAATAGTCGCCTCGCGCCATCGCCGTCGCCGCCGAGGTCATCTCGCGCAACGGCGACGTCATCCCATGAGCGACGAATTGCGTTGCAGCCAAGGACACCACGAGCGCCGCGAGCAGCGTGTAGCGAAATTGCCAACCGGCCCCGATCCAGAAGACGACACTGGCCAACACCAGCACGATGCCGACGATGAGCGAAACCTTGAGCTTGAACGACCGAAGCGGATCCAACGGGCGTGGCAACATCGGCGTCATCGCGGCGACTCCAGGGCATATCCGACGCCGTGCACGGTACGGATCAGGTCGCCACCGAGCTTGCGGCGCAGCGCTTTCACATGCGAGTCGACGGTTCTGCTGCTCGCCGAATCGTCCCAGCCCCACAGTTGCGAGAGCAGAGTCTCCCGCGAGACGGCGGTACGGGGCCGTGCCGCGAGATAGGAAAGGATATCGAATTCTGTTCTGGTCAAGTGAATGTCGCCGGAGTGGTTCGATACCCGCCGCGCACGGTGGTCGATCTGCACGTCACCGACTCGCACCGCGCTGGGTTCGGCGGACACCGACCGCTCGGCGCGGCGAATCAGGGCGTGCACGCGAGCGACCAACTCCCGCATGCTGAACGGTTTGCCCAGATAGTCGTCCGCGCCGATACCGAGCCCGACGAGAATGTCGGTCTCCTCCGACTTCGCCGTCAACATCAACACCGGGACCGGACGGGACGCCTGGATCCGGCGGCAGACTTCGAGCCCGTCGAACCCGGGCAGCATCAGGTCGAGCACCACCACGTCGGGATCGATCCGGGCGCACTCCTCGACTGCCGACGGGCCGTCGGCGGCAGTGACGACCTCGTACCCTTCGCCGCGCAGCCGAGCGGCAACGGCCTCCGAGATCGTGGGCTCGTCGTCCACGACGAGAACTGTGCGGCTCATGAGAACTGACCCTAGAGGGCGCACGTGCAGGAGTCCGTCGGGAAATGTGGAGGTTCGGTGAAGGTTCGACCGCCCAACCGTCGACCCGGCCGCGTGCCTGATCCGGGTGCCGCGGCGACGATCACCTGCCGATACACCGCAGCAGCGTTCTCACCCGGTGGTGCGCTTGTCCATCCACATGGCGGTGGCCAGCACACCGAGACCGGCCACAGCCAGCCCCGAGCCCACGGCGGCGGGGGCGGTGTAGCCGAAGCCTGCGGCGATCACGGCACCGCCGACCGCAGCTCCGATGGCGTTGGCCAGATTGAATGCTGCGTGGTTGAGCGATGCCGCGAGTGTCTGGGCGTCCTCGGCCACATCCATCAATCTCGTTTGGAGGCCGGGAACCACCGAGGAACCGGAAGCGCCGATCACGAACACCAGCAACAGTGCCGTGATCGGGTTGTGTGCTGCCACGACGAACACCGCCAGACTCACCGCGGTCGCGGCCAACCCGACGAACGTGCCCTTGAGCTTGTATCGATCGGCCAGCCAACCGCCTGCGTAGTTTCCGACGACCATGCCGAGTCCGTAGATCATCAGCGCGATCGGCACCAACGCACGGGCGAGACCGGCCACGTCGGTCAGCGTCGACGCGATGTAGGTGTAGACGGCGAACATGCCACCGAAACCGACGATGCCCACGAACAACGTCATCCAGACCTGGCTGCGCCGCAACGCGCCGAGTTCGGTGACAGGACTGGTGGTCGGCATGGCGTCCAGACGTGGCATCCAGAGCGCGAGGGCGGTGACGGTCAGGGCACCGATCACGGCGACCAGCGCGAAGGCGCTTCGCCAGCCGAGGGCCTGCCCGATCCACGTGGCCACCGGGACGCCGACGACGTTGGCGACGGACAGGCCCATCATGACCATCGCGACGGCTTTTGCTCGTTTGCCCGGCTCGGCGAGGTGCGCGGCGACCAGCGCCGCTACCCCGAAGTACGCACCGTGCGGCAGTCCTGCGACGAATCTGGAGACCACCAACTCGTCGAAGCTGGGTGCGAAGACGGTGCCGAGATTGCCGAGGGTGAAGGCCACCATCAGCGCCAGCAACAGCATCCTGCGCGGAAGGCGCGCAGCCAGAGCGGCGATGGTCGGTGCACCCACGACCACGCCGAGCGCGTACGCGGAGATCATGTGTCCGGCCGAGGGCTCGGAGATCCCCATCGTCGTGGCGATGTCCGGTAGCAACCCCATCGACGCAAATTCCGTGGTGCCGATCCCGAAGCCGCCGATCGACAGCGCCAACATCGCAAGCTTGCGGCGGGTGGAGTGCGGTCGATGGCTGACACTCAGGCCGCTCGACACCTTGCCGCGCACAGCGCTGACACGGGAACGAGCAGAATCGGTGACAGTCACGGCGGTACAACTTTCGTTTTCGATCGAAGACAGAACAAGCAGGATGGACGTTCGGAGGATGGGTTCGACACATCCACCCGACGTGGCAACATCCAACCTTCCCATTGTCTTCCTCGTGGAGGGCTGTTTTCGTCTCCTCGCGCCGTGATAGTCCTCACCTGAGCATCTGCTCGAGCGTGATCGCCCGCGCACCCGAGCCCGAGCCCTTGTTCCGGTAGGCCCGTCGCACCCGCTAGAATCTGCGCCAGGTCATGAGTGCCAGCATCGAGCCCCGGCTTGCTGGCCGGCAACCCTCCAACCGCGGTGGGGTGCCCCGGGTGAACGACCGGGCCGATCCGGCACGCCGAGTGCCGAATCGACAAGCGCGGGTCCGCAGGCAGCGGACCCACTGAATCCTCGGCCCTGAAATGGACCGAGGCCAGTCAGGAGGTTCTCTCATGTGTTGCTGTACCGATACGCCCCGTAACGCTCGACTTCTCGAGCTTCATTCGACCTCGCACTCGACTTCGAAAACGGAGTATCACCAGCCATGACCGATTCGACCCCGGACCCGACCGACGCCTCCGGAGCACCCACCGAAGATCCCTTCACCGACCCCGCCGCCAACTGGAGCTTCGAGACGAAGCAGATCCACTCGGGCCAAACCCCCGACGGCACCACCAACGCTCGCGCGTTGCCGATCTACCAGACCACCTCGTACACGTTCGACAACACCGATCACGCGGCCGCGCTGTTCGGCCTGGCCGAGCCGGGCAACATCTACACCCGCATCATCAACCCGACGCAGGACGTCGTCGAGCAGCGCATCGCCGCCCTCGAAGGCGGAGTCGCGGCATTGCTGCTCGCGTCGGGTCAGGCCGCCGAGACGTTCGCCATTCTCAACCTCGCTGAGGCCGGCGACCACATCGTGTCGAGCCCGCGGCTCTACGGCGGCACGTACAACCTGTTCCACTACACACTCCCCAAGCTCGGCGTCACCGTCTCGTTCGTCGACGATCCCGATGACCTCGAGCAGTGGCGTGCCGCAATCACCCCGTCGACCAAGGCGTTCTACGGCGAGTCGATCTCGAACCCGAAGAACGACATTCTCGACATCCCCGGTATCTCGGCGGTGGCCCACGAGAACGGCATCCCACTGATCGTGGACAACACGGTGGCGACGCCGTACCTGCTGCAGCCGTTGAAGCACGGTGCCGACATCGTGGTGCACTCCGCGACGAAATACCTCGGCGGCCACGGAACAGCCATCGCGGGCGTCATCGTCGACGGTGGCACGTTCGATTGGACGCAGGGCCGTCATACCAATTTCACCACCGCTGATCCGAGCTACCACGGCGTCGTGTTCGCCGATCTCGGTGCGCCCGCCTTCGCGTTGAAGGCACGCGTCCAGCTGTTGCGTGACATCGGTGCTGCGGTTTCGCCGTTCAATGCCTTCCTCATCAGCCAGGGCCTGGAAACGCTGAGCCTTCGGATCGAGCGGCACGTGGAGAACGCGCGCAAGGTTGCCGCGTTCCTCGCCGGGCGCGAGGACGTGGTGTCCATCAACTACGCCGGACTCGAATCCTCGCCGTGGTACCAACGTGGGCAGGAACTGTTGCCGAAGGGGCAGGGCGCGATCATCGCGTTCGAGTTGAAGGGCGGAGTGGACGCGGGCAAGAAGTTCGTCGACGCACTCACACTCCACAGCCACGTCGCTAACATCGGAGACGTGCGTTCACTCGTCATCCATCCCGCATCCACCACGCATTCCCAGCTGACTCCGGAGGAGCAGCTGGCTTCGGGCGTCACTCCAGGCCTGGTGCGTCTTGCCGTAGGCATCGAAGGAATCGACGACATCATCGCCGATCTCGAGGCCGGATTCAGCGCGGCGGCATCTTGAGTCACAGCTGCGACACAGGCGTTCGTCCGGAGGCGGTTCTTCCGTCTCCGGACGGGCGGCTGGGAACCATCGACATCGGCAGTCTCGATCTCGAGAACGGCGCTCGAATCCCCCAGGTCACCGTCGCGGTGCAACGGTGGGGCGAACTCGCCACCGACCGCAGCAACGTGGTCCTCGTCGAACATGCACTGACCGGGGACTCGCATGTGTCCGGTCCGTCGGACGCCGATCACGCTCTGCCGGGTTGGTGGAACGGAATGGTCGGTCCCGGTTGCCCCATCGACACCGACGAGTGGTGCGTCGTGGCGACCAACGTCCTCGGCGGTTGCGGAGGCACCACCGGCCCCAGCAGCATCTCTCCCGACGGCTCGCCGTACGGGTCGCGCTTCCCGGAAATATCGATCCGGGATCAGGTGGCCGCGGAAGTTGCCGTGGCCGACGTCCTCGGAATCGAGCGGTTCGCGGCCGTCGTCGGCGGCTCCATGGGCGGAATGCGCACCCTGGAATGGATCGTGGGCCATCCCGACCGTGTGGCGGCCGCGTTGGTACTCGCGGTCGGTGCCAGGGCAACTGCCGACCAGATCGGCACTCAGACAACACAGATCGCCGCGATCAAGGCCGATCCGGGATGGCTCGGCGGCAACTACCACGACACCGGTACCTCACCGAAGGCCGGTCTCGGCATCGCGCGGCGCATCGCGCACCTGACGTACCGAACCGAAAGCGAACTCGACATCAGGTTCGGCAACTCGCCGCAGAACGACGAAGACCCCTGGGCCGGTGGCAGATACTCCGCGCAGAGCTACCTCGAGCATCAGGCAGCGAAGCTGGTCAACCGATTCGACGCGGCGACGTATGTGCTGCTCACCGAGGCCATGAATCGCCACGATGTGGGTCGGGGCCGCGGCGGTGTCGCCGAAGCTCTTGCGTCCGTACCGGTTCCGACGATCGTCGGCGGCGTCGATTCCGATCGCCTGTATCCGTTGCGGCTGCAGAAGGAGATCGCCCGCGAACTCCCGCAGTGCCGCGGACTCGAAGTAATCCAATCCCGCGACGGCCACGACGGCTTTCTCACCGAGGCCGATTCGGTGGCGAAGCTGCTCGCCGAGACGATGGAGCTGGCCCGCTTGGGACGGCGCTGACACCGAACGTGCTTGTCCGGTTGCCCCTGCAGACTGCTCCTGGCAGGCGTCAGTCCGTTCCCAGCGGGTCGATCGACAGCGACAAGAAGACGATCGCTCCCCCGACCCCGCCCAGCGCCAGCACATCGAATCCTCGACTGCGCACGCTCAGTATGCCGACGCGCGATTCCGGCAGGCACAGTCTGAGCACTGCGGCCAGTAGCGCGGCACATCCGAAGATGAACGACCCGCGTCGCCAACGATCTGCCAACACCAGGATCAGTGCGGCCAGCACGACGACAGAGACCGCGAGGATCGGCAGATTGCGCGCCACAGCTGCGCGGAACCCCGGTTCGGGCTCGTCTCGGGCATCCTCCGCGGCGTTCATCGTCGGTACGCTCAGCCCTGCGCCGCAGTGCGTTCCGCGCGCTCGACCACGTTGGTGAGCAAGAACGCTCGCGTCAGCGGTCCGACGCCACCGGGGTTGGGCGAGACGAAACCGGCCACCTCCGAGACACCGTCGGCGACGTCCCCGCGCAGCCCGTCCTCGGTACGGCTCACCCCCACATCGAGCACCGCAGCGCCCGGCTTGACCATGTCTGCGGTGATCAATCCCGGCACTCCGGCGGCAGCGATGACGATGTCGGCACGGGAGACCTCGGCCGCGAGATCGAGCGTTCCGGTGTGACACAACGTGACTGTGGCGTTCTCCGAACGCCGGGTGAGCAGTAGCCCGAGCGGCCGGCCCACGGTGACACCGCGGCCGATGACCACAGCATGGGCACCGTCGAGAGCGACGTCGTAGCGCCTGAGCAGGTGCACGATGCCGCGGGGTGTGCACGGCAGGGCGGCATCCTTGCCGAGCACGAGCCGACCCAGGTTGATCGGGTGCAGTCCGTCGGCGTCCTTGTCCGGATCGATTCGCTCCAGCGCAGCGTTCTCGTCGAGATGCTTCGGCAAGGGCAGCTGGACGATGTACCCGGTGCACTCCGGGTTGGCATTGAGTTCGTCGATGACGGCCTCGAGATCCGCCTGGGTGATGTCCGCGGGCAGATCACGGCGAATCGAGGTGATACCGACCTTCGCGCAATCGTTGTGCTTGCCCCGAACGTATGCGGCCGAGCCCGGGTCGTCACCGACCAACACCGTCGCCAACCCCGGGGTGACCCCCTTCTCACGCAGTGCCGCCACGCGGGCGGTGAGATCGACGAATATTTCGTCGCGGGTCGCTTTGCCATCGAGGATCGTTGCAGTCACTCGGCCATTGTTCCAGGCTCGAGGTCGGCTGCGGCGCGCCGGTCCGGGCGGGCGCGTCAGCCCTCGACGACAAGACCCTGAGCGCCCGCGTACGCAACCGCCTGCATCAGCTCGATCTTTGCGCCTCGTACGCTTGCGCTCACCCACAGCGACGAATCGACGAGGGCTCCGCGAAGGTCAGCCTCGTCGAACGTGGCGTCGACGGTGCGTGCACCCGAGAAATCGACCGAGTTCACGGTGGCCTTCCGAAAATCCGTGGAGACGAGATTCGCCTCCCGCATCCGGCACCCCGTCAGGTCGAGGCCACGAAGATCGGCTTTCCCCAGTGCAGTGAGAGTGAAATCGACCTCGTCGTACGTCGCGGGTCGCATCCGACTGTCGACGAACGTCGAGCCCATCATGGTCGAGTGCCGAAAGGTGCTGTGCTGGAGATTCGTCCGGGTGAAGGTGCAGGAGCGGAACGCCGAGTTCGTGTGGATCGATTCGGTCAGGTCGGTGCCGGTGAAGTCGCATTCGGTGAACACCACCGCCTCGGTTCGCACTCCACTCATGTCTGCATCGCGAAAAGTGCACCGAAGAAAATGCTTGCCCGTCCACTCCTGCCCGTCGAGTCGCGAGTCGGAAAAATCTTCACCGATGATCTGTTCGTCGTCCACCTGCCCCATACTTCCCCGGTTCGGGGTGGCAAAGTGAACCGGGTGTTTCGACTGATGTTCTTCGAGCCCCGGATTCCCCAGAACACCGGCAACGCGATTCGCCTGGTCGCGGGCACCGGATGCGAACTGCACCTGGTGGGCCCACTCGGCTTCGACATGTCCGAGCCCAAGCTCAAACGTGCCGGGCTCGACTATCACGACCTCGCGTCGGTCACCGTGCACCGAGACCTGCCGTCGGCCTGGGCGGCGCTGGCACCGACGCGGGTGTTCGCCTACACAGCGCACGCCACACGGTCGTACGCCGATGTCGCCTACGAACCCGGCGATGTCCTGCTGTTCGGACCGGAACCCACGGGTCTGCCCGACGAGGTTCTCGACGACCCGCATGTCAGCGATCGACTACGCATTCCGATGATTCCGGGACGGCGATCACTCAACCTCGCCAACGCAGCGGCGGTCACGATGTACGAGGCCTGGCGGCAGCACGGATACCAGGGCAGCGTCTGACGCATCGGCTTCGAATGCGCTCGAAGCACACCCAGAAGTATCCGAGAGAGCGGACTATCGTCGGTACTCATGGCGACGATGGACTTGATGAACAAGGCGCTGGCAGCCGTCATCGATTCGGAGGCACCGATCACGGTCGAGCTGCTGCACGATCTGATCGAGCCAGGAGCGCTCTCGGAGCCTTTGAGCATTGCCGAAGTCGCCGAGCTACTCGACATTTCCGCGCACACTCTCCGCTACTACGAACGGTCTGGGTTGATCGAGGTGGCCCGCGACAGCCTCGACCACCGCCGCTACGACGAGGCGGCGGTACGCAGGCTCGTCTTCCTCACCCGGATGCGGCTGTCGGGAATGCCGATGCGCGATCTGCAGCATTACGTCGAACTGGTAGACGGTGGAGAACAGACCGTTCCCGAACGCCTCGATCTGCTCGTCGAACATCGAGACACCGTTCGGCGTCGTATTCGCGAACTACAACTCTCGCTCGCGGCAACCGAATACAAAATTGCGACGTACGGCGGTGCCACCGGTCCCTGAGATCGGGGCGCGTCGGGCCAACTCAGTGCAGTCACGGCGGCTCGCACATCGGTTCACCTGACATCTCCACGGTGCGGGGCACCTGCCCGTCGCCCGCCCCCTCGTCGGAGCTGAAATCAATTGTGAGCGTCGACAAATCGATCCTGTCCGAGATGCAGTTCTTTTGTGACACGTCGACCCCGCACTGCGGCACTTTGCCGCGCATGTGCGGTGCGCTCGGATTGGCAGCGTCGATCCACTTGCGGCAGGTAACGATTTTCTTGCGTCCAGCGAGCTCGTGAGCGAGCCGGACCGACGCGTCGCAGACCGACCCGGACGCATCCGCGAACCCTGGCGGCGACACCGAATCATCAAGCGATGGAGTCTACTTCGATACACAGGGCGCAGAGTCGAACACCGACCCGAACACGAATCCGAGGGCAACGGCAGCTGCCAGGAAACAGGAAAAGCCGGACTTCCACGACGAATCGTTCCCCGATGCCGGCGGCACCGTTACACAAACTGCACCAGCTTGCTGCCGAGAACTGCTCGAGCGGGGTACCGTGTGCCGCACCGACCCGTTTCGCTCGTGAAGGAGCCTTCTGTTGTTCTCTGTTTCCCTCCCCCGCCCGACTTCGCCCTTCTCCTCCTCCACGCGCACGTCGAGTCGGTTCGGTAACCGAATTGCCCGCACCGCAGCAGTATTCGCCCTCGGCTCGGCAATGACCGGCATTGCTCTCGCCGGTACCGCCACCGCATCGGCAGCGCCGGTCAACTGCGTGTCTCCGCCCTCGGCCAACGACATCCAGGTCGACGACACCGCGAGCTGTGGCGCTACGTCGAACGGCACCGGTCATGCCACCGCAGGTGCAGCGGACAGCGGTACCGCGGTGAGCGTCAACGACGGACCCGGCGCGACCACCACCTACGCCAACGGGTACGGAGTCGCACTCGGAGCGAGCAAGAATGCGGGCACCGCCTACGCGTTCGCGCTCGGCGGCGGAATCGCGCATTCGTGGGCCGACGCCGGCCAGACGACCCTCGCGGTCGCAGGCTGGGGATCCGGTGCCACGTCCGAAGGCCGCGGTGTCGATTGCGTCGGCCCGCTGTCCCTGGCACTGAACCTCACGAGCGGTCAGTTCTGCGTACTCGGTAGCTGATTCGTCGGCCGCACGACCGATACACAAGTCGGCGGAGCCGACTACCTCGATCGCTACTCATCGAGGTAGTCGGCTCCGCCGACGTAGACGGTATGGCCGGCTTCGGCGATCGGCTCGACAATTGCATCCACCACTGCAGACGCGAACTCGGCAATGGTAGGGAGCGAGCCGTGCGCGGTGCGGGCAGCCACAGCGTCCGGGTTTCGACGCTCCAGCAAAGTGACAACGATGGTGCCCTCGATCATGTCTCCCGAGACGACGACCAATTCGATTCCTCGGGAGCTCAGTTCAGGGATCAGAGCCCGCAGTGCGTCCTCTCCCGCGCGCTTGCTCGCTGCTACAGGCTCATACTCGGCGGGTACCGGTCTGCGACCGTGAAAGTGCGCTTGATGACTGGTCAGGAATACCACCCGTGAGCCGCGGTTCATTCGTTCTGCGGCCGCCCTGGCCAGAGCAACCTGGGCGTCTCGGTTGATGGCCATCGCATAGCCGGGTTCGGCACCGAGTTCGAGCCCGCCGGACGCATTGAGCACCAGCACGTCGAGGGCACCGAACTCGGTAGCGACGCAGCTGAGCATCGCATCGATTGCGGCCGGGTCGGTGATGTCGGCTCCGATGGCGAGCGCGCGACCTCCATCGTCTTCGATCGCGCGCACCACCGCGTCGGCGCGACGCTTCTTTTCTCGGTAGTTCACCGCTACCAAGGCTCCCTCGGCACCGAGCTGTTCCGCGGTCTCCGCTCCGATGCCGCGTGACCCGCCCGTGATCAGGACCGACTTACCTACCAAACGTTGCGTCATCGCCACCCTCCCTGCGCTTCGATATTCGAACTGCTTCGATTTTCGAACCACTATGATGAAGCGCAATGGAAATGGCAAGTGCATCCCACCGCTCGATGATGAATGTGCTCGATCTATTGGGCCAGAGATGGAACATGCGCATTCTGTGGGAACTACGCGGCGGCCCGCTCGGGTTCCTCGAACTCCGACGACGAACCGACGATATCTCGTCCAGCGTGCTCGCTACTCGTCTGCGCACGCTCATCGACGCTCGAGTACTGATCAAAGACTCCGACGGTTCCTATCGCTTGACCGAACTCGGGGACGAACTCAGACCTGCACTCGAACCGCTATGGCACTGGGCGCAACGATGGGACGAGGCCAACGACACTCGCACCGACAGCTCCTGACCAGCTAGATAACACCCCTTCGAATCATCAACCCATTTGTGTCGGTAGTGTCGTTTACTCTTCCTTCTAGTTCGAACATACGTTCTTGTTCGGTTCACTGGGGGGTGAAGATCATGGCGGTACCGACGGTGTCGTTGGAGGCGTTGACTGCTGCCGCGCGGGAGGAGAATCGGCACGCGGCCCGCAAGATCGCCGCCTGCTACCGCGTGCACACCGACTGGATCACCCGCGATACCGAGCACAAGCATTACAGCCGCTACGGGCGCTCCGAGATGGCGTTGGCGTTGGGATGCTCGGCGACCGTCGCCGAGGGATACATCTCGGTCGCAGTGGCCCTGCACACCCGCCTTCCGCTGATCAAGGACGCGTTCGAGGCAGGCGAGGTCGACTTCCCGCGGGTGCGGACCGCGTGCCGGATCCTCGACAACCTCTCCGACACCATCGTCGCCGCCGTCGAGGGCGAGGTCGTCGACGCGGCCCGCCGCTCGTCCCCGGGCCCACTCGAGACACAGATCTGGGACATCCTGCTGCGCGTCGCACCGCAGGAGGCAGCAGCACTACGGGAGTTCGCGAAACGATTCCGCACCGTCACCTACAGTCCCGCCGGTGAGCTCGCCCGCATTCGGGCCGAGCTCACCGCCCCCGAAGCCGCCGCCGCGTGGCAGCTGCTCGCCGAGATGGCCGATAACGTCTGCCCGAAAGACCCACGTGGCAGACAGGAACGACTGTGCGATGCGTTCATGGCGCGGATGCATCTCCCCCGAAGCAGCAACGGTGATGCGTACCTATCTGCACGAGCGGACGACGAACCTGGCGCGCGCGATGGCAGGAGAGGACGCCGAACTGAGAGCGGCATTGACGGTGGCGAGCATCATGGGCATCACGATCGCGCGCCACTTCCTCGACCTCGAGCCGCTGATGGACGTCGACGCTTCCCGAATGGCCGCACTGACCGACGAATGGTTGGGACCGCTCGGGTAACTCTGCGGCATCGACTTCGTGCACAGGAACCTGCGGACGGGCCTCGTCTCGCCGACCGGCATACTCGAGAAATGAGCAATGCACGTGCGACCCTGCGCCCGAGGGCGCTGACGTTGCACGGACGAATACGACTTCTGACGATGAGTGTGGCCGCCCTGGCCGTGGCGGTCAGCGCTCTCGCGATCTATCTCGTTGCCGAGCAGGCCCTTCGTTCGCAGGTCATCGACCGCGTCGGGCGAAACAGCGACGCACTGATGGCCAGCGCAGCCTCGGGTGCTTCGCCGTACCTGTTCGGGTTCGCAACGGAGGGAACCAATGCGAAGGTCGCGTTGGTCTCTGCCGGAGGAGACTTGATGACCTCCTCGAACGGTACCGATCCCTTCACCAACTCCGACGGCGTTCTGGACGCCCCGGAGCAGGCGGTAGTGGACGGCGACGCGGACCGGTCGCTGCGAGAGGTACGCGGCTACTACATCTCCGCCCAGAGCATCGAATCCGGCGGAACGATCATGGTGGCCGAATCGCTCGGTGGAGCGTCACGGTTGCTCGCCAAACTCACACTGGCTCTCGTTCTCGTCGGTGGATTTCTCGTCGCACTGGCAGGTGTCGCCGGTGCCGCGGTTGCCCGAACCGGACTGCGTCCGGTCCGACGCCTGCGAGCAGGCACCGAACGGGTCGCCAGAACCGCAGATTTCGAGCCGATCGACGTCAACGGAGACGACGAACTCGCCTCACTCGCCACCAGTTTCAACGAAATGTTGGCGTCTCTGTCCCGATCGAGAGAACGGCAGGGACAACTGATCATCGATGCGGGCGCAGAATTGATGGAGCCCCTGACGGCACTGCGCACCAACATCGACCTGCTGATGTCCCTGGACCGTCCGGACGCACCGGACATGACCGAAGAACAACAAAACCAGTTGCGCGTCGACGTCATCGCCCAAATGGACCTCATCATCGGCCTGGTTCACGATTTGGTCGATCACGCCAGAGATCCCGCACCGACACCTCGATGACGACCCTCGGGGGCAGTCGAAGACTTCCGGCACCTGCTGGTTCAGGACGAGAGGCTTACCCCGGTCAGCGCTTCTGATACCTCCCACAGTCGGCGCGCCTCGTCCATCTCGCGCAGCGGCTTCCACCATGCGACCTCTGCGGGCGGTCCGCTGATCAATCGTGTGGGACCGATGAACTGATCACCGCGCGACGCGCTGCCCACGGCTGCGATCAATCCTGGCTGCGCAGCACTGTCGACGGAGCCTGCAATGCCGACACGGGCAAGCATGCCGACCAATGTTCGACCCGCAGAGTCTTTCGTGCGCCCCAGACCTGGTTGGGCCGCAAGCAGATTCGTCGGCGAAACCCCAGGATGGGCCAGGTTGCTGGTGATCCCCCATCCACCGGCCCTGCTTCGCGCGTCGAGTTCGCGAGCGAACAGAGCCACCGCGATCTTCGACTGGCTGTAGGCCTTCATGACGTCGTAGGAGCGCTCCCAGTTCAGGTCGTCCCAGTTGATGGTCCCCGATCGCGCCGCGATGCTCGTCTGATGAGTGACGCGTGCCCTACCTGCCCGAAGAAGCGGGAGCAGACCGAGGGTGAGCGCGAAATGACCGAGATGGTTGGTACCGAATTGCAGCTCGAATCCGTCCTGGGTGACCTGCCGCTCGGGTGGCTGCATGACGCCGGCATTGTTGACGAGTACGTCGATCGCGCGTCCGTCCGAGACGAACTCGTCCACAAGCTCTGCAACGGAACTCGAAGAAGACAGGTCCAACGCCCTGGTGCTCACCTTCGCGCCCGGCACCGCGGAGCGAATACCCTCGGCCACCCGCTCGCCTTTGGCCGCTGAGCGTACCGGCATAACGACCTCTGCACCGGCGCGAGCGACCCGGGTTGCGATGACCTGCCCGATCCCGTCGCTGGCTCCCGTGACGACGACGAGCTTCCCGGTCAGGTCGGGGACGGATAAATCTGAGATACGGCTCATGTCCAGCTCCTCGGCTGCGGTGTCTGTGTGCGTACAGAATCCATGTTCGACGAACCTGCCGGGCGTATCCAGGACTTCCCGATCCACCGATAAGACCGACACCCTGCACCGAGTCAGGACAGGACCTGGGTTCCCACCACCGCGAGCAGTTCCAGCTTGGCGTGACTGTCGCTGCCAGGGACTGCTGTGTACACCAGCAGGCGATGCGCTTGCTCCGGATCGAGAAGGGTTTGACAGTTCAGCTGCAACATGCCCGCCGTCGGGTGCAGAAACCGCTTGGACTCAGGTGGCTGGACACCCACTTCGCGTTTGGCCCAGAGGATTCGGAATTCCTCGCTGACCTCGAGCAGCTCGGCGGACAGGCGTGCTGCTGTGGAGTCGGGTCCGCGACGAGTGACGATCTCGCGCAGCCCCGACGCATACGCCCGAGACAGCAGGGCACGCTCCTGCGCCGGATACGACTGCTGGGCAGCCGGGTCGGTGAACCAGCGATAGCCCAAACTCCGGTTCGGGCCGGTGCGCAACGACGCGTCGCCGGTCAGTGCCACCCCCAGTGGTGTTTGACGCAGCGTTTCTCCGAGTTCGGACAGGACTTCGGCAGGAGTGTCGTGCAGGCGATCCATGATGCGCAACAGGCCGGGGCTGACGTGTTCGCTCGACGCCCCACGCATGGGAGGAGTGTGACCGGCAAGCCTGAAAACGTAGTCGCGCTCGTCCAGCGACAGATGCAGGCCCTGCGCGATCGACGCGATCATCTGCGCCGACGGAGCAGGGCCCGTTCCCCGTTCGAGCCGCGCATAGTAGTCGGTCGACATGTGGCACAGTTCGGCGACTTCTTCACGACGAAGACCCTGAGTTCGCCTCCGCTGCCCTCTCGGAAGGCCGATGTCCTCGGGCTGCAGCGACTCACGCCGCTGCCGAAGAAATGCTGCCAACTCAGGACGATCGATCACGACGAACCTCCTCACCATCGAGCTCGGTCGATGCTGCCTCGATTGTGCCCTGTCCGTGATGACTATTGTCGAACGACAGCGCTCCCCCTGACCATCGTCACCGGCGGAAGCCGTGGGATCGGTGCCGCGGTGTCGCGGCGGCTTGGGCCGCAGCGACCTTGGGCAGCCCCGGCATGTACGTGCACGACGCGGCAGCCAAGCCGCCGTGGACACACTGCCCGTGGGACTATCCAAAGAGGTTGCAGCCCAATGAGGTTGCAACGCAGAGTATTCGCGGCAACGCCGTGGAACCGGGAATCATCGAGACCGACTTCCACCGGAACCGTCATCAGGGTGGCGGCGGCATGTGAGCGCGCCGGTGTGAACTATCGAGGTGCGAGGCGGTGCAGCTCGACCTCTTTCAGTTCGCCGTCCTCGGCCACAGCCGTCATGTACGTGCAGAACGGTTGTCGACGCCGGTCCGTCGGAGATCCCGGGTTGATCAGCCGTAGCCCGTTGTCTGCGAACGTATCCCACGGTATGTGACTGTGCCCGAACACGAGTACGTCCGTCTCCGGGTACGCGGCCGCCATGCGTCGTTCACGGCCGGCTGCGGCACCGGTCTCGTGCACCACGGTGAACCGAACCTCGCCGAGCACCACATCTGCGCGCTCGGGCATCAGTGCACGCAACTCGTCACCGTCGTTGTTCCCCCAACATGCGACCAGAGCGCGAGAACGCTGCGACAGGGCCTCGAACGTTTCGAGATCTACCCAGTCACCGGCATGGATGACCACGTCGGCATCATCGACGGCCGTCCAGACCTCGTCGGGGAGGTCACGTGCACGCTTCGGGACGTGAGTGTCGGCAATCAGCAGCAGTTTCACACCGTCGATTGTGCACTCGAGCAGCTTCACTCCGTCAACGAAAGTCCCTCGACTTGGATGCGACTCGCAGATCCATCAGCTGCAGATGGTCTGCTACCACGGTGACCGCCCCTTCCGCGTTCTGCACCTTGCCCCGGATCAGCAACGCTGGAGCGGTGATCGCCAGCTTGCGGTACTTGGCCCACAATCCGACCGAGCACACGACATTGACCATCCCGGTTTCGTCCTCGAGGTTGATGAAGGTGACACCTCCCGCGGTGGCCGGCCGCTGGCGATGTGTCACCGTCCCGCCCACGAGGACTCGGTCTCCATCGGGGATCCGAAGCAGCCGATTCGCGGGAACCACCCCGAGCGAATCGAGACGATCTCGAAAGAACTGAGTGGGATAGGAATTCGGTGATACCCCGGTTGCCCATACGTCGGCCGAGGCCAGATCGAGGTCTGTCATCCCCGGCAGTGCAGGCGCTTTCGTCGATGCGCCGATGCCGGGGAGCAAACCTGGCCGCTCTCCCGCCGCCGCGCCCGCAGCCCACAGTGCCTCCCGGCGAGTGATACCGAAGCAACCGAGTGCACCGGCCGTGGCCAGCGCTTCCGCCTGCGCCACCGACAATTCGACAC
This sequence comes from Rhodococcus sp. MALMAid1271, assembly GCF_049195265.1. Taxonomy (NCBI): domain Bacteria; kingdom Bacillati; phylum Actinomycetota; class Actinomycetes; order Mycobacteriales; family Nocardiaceae; genus Rhodococcus; species Rhodococcus sp. MALMAid1271. Next base: position 93,555 of record NZ_JBMIRQ010000120.1, read on the forward strand.
GGCCCGTCAGATCCAGAAACGAGAGGTAGGGCCCGTGTGCTTCCCGCGCATCGACGATCTTCTGAGCCAGCGCCGTGCCGATGAACTTCACATCGGCCAGCCCCATGCGAATCTCGAGGCCGTTTCCCTCGAGATTCGCGTGACCGAGACTGGCGTTCACGTCGGCACCGTGAACGAGCACACCGTGTCGCCTGGCATCGGCGACCAGGGACTGCGGTGAGTAGAACCCCATCGGCTGGGCGCGTAACAAGCCCGCACAGAAAGCAGCCGGATGATGCAACTTGAACCACGACGAATAGAAGACCAGCGAGGCGAAACTCTGCGAATGGCTCTCGGGGAAGCCGAAATTGGCAAACGCCGAAAGCTTTTCGTAGATGCGGTCTGCTGCTGCACCGGTGATGCCGTGAAGATCGCGCATCCCGTCGTAGAATCGGCCCCGCAGCAACTCCATCTTCTCCGGCGATCGTTTCGATCCCATGGCGCGGCGCAATTGATCGGCGTCGGCGGCGCTGAAACCGGCGACATCGATGGCCATCTGCATCAGCTGTTCCTGGAACAGCGGCACTCCGAGCGTTCGATCCAGCGCCTTCTTGAGCGACGGATGATCGAAGGTCACCGGTTCGAGTCCGTTACGGCGCTTGATGTACGGGTGTACCGAACCACCCTGGATCGGACCTGGACGAATCAAGGCGACCTCGACGACCAGATCGTAGAAGTTGCGTGGTTTCAGTCGCGGCAGCGTGGCCATCTGCGCCCGCGACTCGACCTGGAACACCCCCACCGAATCGGCCCGTTGGAGCATCTCGTACACCTGCGGCTCGGACAGGTCGATCGAGGCGAGGTCGATGTCGATGCCTTTGTGTTCGGCGATCAGGTCCATCATGTAGTGCAGCGCCGAGAGCATACCGAGCCCGAGCATGTCGAACTTGACCAAACCCACTGCGGCACAATCATCTTTGTCCCACTGAAGCACACTTCGGTTCTCCATCGTTGCCCATTCGACCGGGCAGACGTCTGCGATCGGCCGATCGCAGATCACCATGCCGCCGGAGTGGATACCGAGATGACGTGGGAAGCCCTCGATCTGACGCGCGAGCTCGAGAACGGACTCGGGAATACCCTCGCCCTCGTGCTCACCGATCCCGGACCATCGGGTGACCTGTTTGCTCCACGCGTCCTGTTGCCCCTGCGAGAAGCCGAGCGCGCGGGCCATGTCTCGCACCGAGGACTTGCCGCGATAGGTGATGACATTGGCCACCTGAGCAGCATGAGTGCGGCCGTACTTGGCATAGACGTGCTGAATCGCCTCTTCTCGTCGATCCGACTCGATGTCTATGTCGATATCGGGAGGCCCGTCACGTTCGGGTGCGAGGAACCGCTCGAACAGCAGCTTGTTGGCCACCGGGTCGACATTGGTGATGCCGATGGCGTAGCAGACAGCGGAGTTCGCCGCGGAACCTCTCCCTTGGCAGAGGATGTCGTGTGTCTTGCAGAAATCGACAATGTCGTGGACGACCAGGAAGTAACCGGGGAACTCGAGCCGTTCGATGATGTCGAGTTCGTATTCGAGTTGGGAGTACGCCGCCGGATTCGCCGGTTGCGGGCCGTACCGACGGGCTGCGCCCTCGAACGTGAGCCGCCGTAGATAACTGATCTCGGTATGTCCGTCAGGCACCTCGAAGGGCGGCAGTCGCGGTGCGATCAACGTCAGATCGAACGAGCATTGCCGACCCAGTTCGACGGCACCGTGCACCGCTCCCGGGTAGTGCTCGAACAGTTCGGCCATCTCCGCCCCGGACCGAAGATGCGCGCCGCCCGTCGGTGCCAACCAACCGGCGGCCTCGTCCAGGCTGCTTCGCGCCCGCACCGCAGCCATTGCCATGGCCAATCTCCTACTACGCGGGGTCGCGTAGTGCGCGGCCGTGGTGGCGATCACCGGAAGGCCGAACTTGCGAGCCATGGTCGCCAGCGCGTCGTTGCACTCGTCGTCGTCCGCGATGCCGTGCCGGGTGAGTTCGACGGTGACGCGATCGGGGCCGAATCGGTCGACGAGAGTGCGCAGCGCGGCCTCGGCTGCCTCCGAACCTCCGCGCGAGAGCGCTCGCCGAACATGCCCCTTCCGGCAGCCCGTGAGAATCTGCCAGTGCCCGCCCGCTGCTTCGGTGAGATCGTCGATGTCGTACTGCGGCTTGCCTTTGACTCCACCGGCCAGGTGTGCGGCCGCTATTCGACGCGACAGCCGCCGATACCCTTCCTGGCCGCGAGCGAGCACCAGTAGATGAGTTCCGTCGGGGTCGGTCGACCCGGCCCTCGTTCGATCGGTGTCGAGTGAGAGTTCGGCACCGAATACGGTTCCGATGCCGAGGGCTCTGGCCGCCTCGGCGAAACGCACCACTCCGTAGAATCCGTCGTGATCGGTGATGGCAATGGATTCGAGGCCGAGGCGTACCGCTTCCTCGACCATCTCCTCGGGTTGTGAGGCACCATCGAGAAAACTGAACGCCGAGTGCGCATGCAGTTCTGCGTACGGCGTCACCGACTGCGCGGGCCTGTCGATGCTGCGCTCGTAGAGATCCCGTTTTCGTGACCAGGCCGGGCTGTCGCCCCCGTCGCCTTCGACCACCGGCTTGGGACGTCCGGACAGGACACGCTCCATCTCCGACCAGGTAGGTGGTCCGTCGTTCCATCCCATCGAGCCCTCCCCACACCGCATCGTCGCATGATCGAACATTTGTTCTAATGAGAGCACGGGGGTCCGACATCGATCAACTACAGTCGAGACGCCACTTACCACTTCCACAGAGCCGGAGCACCGTCGTGACCCGTTGGGCCTCGTTCGTCGCATTGCACAAACGATGGGTGCTGGCGATCGTCGTCGCCGTTGTCGCTGTCGGCGGCGCAGTGGGACTGAGTGTCTTCTCGAAACTGAGCGAGGGCGGCTACACCGACGCAGGCAGTGAATCGTCCGAGGTGGCACGGTTGGTACAGGGCATCGGCCAGCCGACCCCGGACATCGTCGCGATCTACACAGCACCCGAGGGCGAGTCGATCGACGACATCGGACCACAGGTGCAGGCGACCCTCGACACATTCAGCAGTCGGTACACCCTCGGCAACATCAGCTCCTACTGGACAGCAGACCCGGTCACCAAAGAATTTCTGGTCTCGAAAGACCGCACCAAAGCCCTGGCGACGATCTCCCTCGGAGCGAACTCGGGCGTCACGTTCAACACGTTCGGAGAACTCCCTCCCCAACTCGTCGTACCCGGTGTCGAATCGCAGTTCGCCGGCGCGTCCGTGGTGGGAGTCTCGCTCAGCCAAACCCTCGAAAGCGACCTGATCCGTTCCGAGATCATCGCCGTCCCCATTACCCTGCTGCTGCTGGTCTTCATCTTCGGCGGAGTGATCGCCGCGGCGGTCCCGGTGTTCGTCGGCATCCTGAGCGTGCTCAGCTCCCTGGCCATCCTGCGTGTACTGACCGAGTTCACCGACGTCAGCTCGTTTTCGGTCAACGTCGCCTCGTTGCTGGGGCTCGGCCTGGCGATCGACTACGGACTGTTCATCGTCAGTCGATTCCGCGAGGAACTACGCAGTGGGTCGACGACGATCGACGCAACCGTCCGGACCGTGTCCACTGCAGGCAAAACCGTCGTCTTCTCGGGTTTGCTGTTGATCTGCGCGTTCGCGGGCATGCTGGTATTCCCACAGGCGGTGATCCGATCACTCGGGTTCGGAGCCATGGCGGCAGTGGCGAGCGCGGCCGTCCTGTCCTTGACCGCAGTTCCCGCACTGCTCGCGATTCTCGGTACGCGCATCAACTCCTGGACCTGGTCACGCTCGGCGTCCGATCGCAGCGATGCCCGCGCACACAAGTTCTGGGGTGGCGTCGTCACGCGAGTGATGAAGCACCCGGGAATCGTCGCTACCGCCATCGTCGCCGGGCTGTTGATCCTCGCTGCCCCGATACGCGGGATCTCGCTGGGCGAGGTCGACTACACCGCGCTTCCGAAAGACAATGCGGCACGCATGGCATTCGAGACCCTCGGCACCGACTTCGAGTCGACCGGCGAGGGTGCCACTGTGGTTCTGCGCGGCCTGGACGGCGTCAAACCCCAGGGTGCACCCATCGCGGAACTGACCTCCGCCGTGGAGTCCACCCCTGGGATCGCCCGCGCCGAGTTCCTCGGCTCCAAAGACGATTTCGTGACGCTACAGGCGTCCTACAGTGAACCCACCGGTGGGCTGAGCGAGGCCGAATCTCAATCCGAGGCGGTGGCTGCACTGCGCTCGATCACCCCGCCGAACGGCACCGAGATTCTCGTCGGCGGTGCGCGTGCCAACATCGACGACGGCAACGCAGCAATCGCGAAATGGTTACCGGTGATGATCGCGATCATGGTCGTCTCGACGCTGGTGTTGCTGTTCCTCGCGTTCGGTTCTCTGGTGCTACCGATCAAAGCGGTACTCATGGCCGGTCTGAGCTTGGGCGCGACCTTCGGGGCACTGACCTGGGTGTTCCAGGACGGTCACGGCACCGGCTTGCTCGGAGTGACGCCAGGACCGCTGGAATCGACGTTCGTCGTTCTCATTCTCGCCGTCATCTTCGGCTTGTCGACCGATTACGAGGTGTTCCTGATGTCGCGCATGGTTGAGGCTCGCGCGGCCGGAGCGAGCACCGAGGAAGCCGTGATCTTCGGCGCTCAGCGAACCGGTCGTATCGTCACCGCAGCGGCGCTGATTCTGATCGTGGTCACCGGAGCGTTCACCATCTCGGGTCTGTCGATCATGAAATTCCTCGGCGTCGGCGTGATTCTGGCCCTGGTCATCGACGCCACCATCATTCGCATGCTGCTGGTTCCGTCGTTGGTCAAGCTCATGGGTGAGGCAAATTGGTGGGCACCGGCATGGATGAAGAAGGTGCACGAGAAAGCCGGTATCGGGCACTAGCACCGGAACTTACCTTGGAGTAAGGTCGGCTCGCATGGCGAACTTTATCGTGACCGGCGGTACCGGGTTTCTCGGAAAGAACGTCTTGTCTCGACTGCTCGAGCGCGATGCGAATGCCATGATCCACGTACTGGTGCGTTCACAGTCCGTTGCCCGCCTCGAGCGGTTGGCGAAAGAACTCGACGGCGGCGATCGTATTCGTCCCCTGATCGGCGACCTCACCGAACCCGAACTCGGGCTCTCCGAACTCCCGTCCGACATCGACCACATACTCCATCTCGGAGCCGTCTACGACCTGACGGCGGGTGACGAGCAAACACCGACCAATGTCGCCGGAACCGCCTCGGTGATCGACCTTGCCGACAAGACCGGTGCCCGTCTGCATCACATCTCCTCGATCGCCGTGGCAGGCGACTATCGAGGATCGTTCTCCGAGAACGATTTCGACCTCGGACAGGGATTCCCGACGGCGTATCACCGCACCAAGTTCGAATCCGAGAAGCTGGTCCGAGACAGCACGGTGGACTGGCGTGTCTACCGGCCCGCAGCGATCATCGGTCACTCCGAGACCGGGGCGATCGACAAGATCGACGGCCCGTACTACTTCTTTCCGTTCTTCGCGGAACTGGCCAAGCTACCGTCGATCGTGCCGATCACGGTGCCGAAGATGGGAGCCACCAACCTCGTTCCGGTGGACTACGTGGCCGAGGCCATCGTCGAACTCGTTCATCGAGACACTGCTCCCCACAGTGTGTTCCATTTGGTGAATCCGACTCCGCAGTCGATGGCCGAGGTGTATTCGGCATTCTCTTCGGCTGCCGGCTCCCGGGCGAAGATCGTCGACGTCCCCGGCGCGCTTGTCGCTCCTGTCGTTGCCCCCAAATCCAGGGCTGTCCGTAAGCAGCGCGACGCGGCCCTGCGCGACGTCGGTGTACCCCCGGTCATGCTCGAGCACCTGACCCTGCCGACAGTGTTCGACTCGGCGCTGACTCAGCAGGCGTTGCAGGGCAGCTCGATCACCCCACCTCCATTGCGTACGTATGCCGATCGGGTATGGACGTACTGGCGGGAGAATTTCGACCCCAAGCGAAATCGTCGAAACGACCCGCGCGGACCGCTGTTCGGCCGCCACATCATCGTCACCGGTGGCTCGTCGGGCATCGGCCGCGCCAGTGCCGAAGCGGCTGCACGCAAGGGCGCGGTGGTCATCCTTCTCGCACGCGGTCAGGATCAACTCGACGAGGTGGTCGAGCACATCCGCGAAGCGGGCGGCACTGCGTACGGCTATCCGTGCGATGTGACCGACAGCGAGTCGGTGGATCACACCGTGAAAACCATTCTGAGCGAACACGGTCACGTCGACATGCTGGTGAACAGCGCCGGCCGCTCCATCCGCCGGTCACTCTATCGATCGACCGATCGGCTGCACGACTACGAACGCACCATGGCCGTCAACTACTTCGGGGCAATCAGATTGATGCTTGCGCTGCTGCCACACATGCACGAACGTCAGTTCGGGCACGTGGTGAACATCTCCAGCGCTGCGGTTCTCGGACATCCACCTCGATTCTCCGCCTATGTGGCCAGCAAGGCCGCACTCGACGGATTCACCGATGTTGCTGCCGCCGAGACACTCTCGGATGGAATCACGTACACCACCATCCACATGCCCCTGGTGGACACTCCGATGATCACCCCGACGGGAGACAAGAACGTCGGCCCGGTGCTCTCACCCGAGAGGGCTGCCGCGATGGTGATCCGCGCGCTGAGCGACAAACCCAAACGAATCGACACGCCGCTGGGGACACTCGGGCAGTTCGGTGCCATCTTCGCCCCCAAGGGCAAAGACCGCACGATGCACCAGCACTACCGAAAGTTTCCCGAATCCGCTGCTGCCAAAGGCGAAGTGCCGGAATCCGTCGAAACCGGGAAGGTGCCCTACCGAGTTCGGTCGTACGACCCGAAGACACCGAGTGCCCGTATCGGCAAGGTTGTGCGCCGTATCGGCAGATTGGTTCCCGGCACCAGTTGGTGACGCGCGCGTCATGAGGCGACGGCCGTCCACAGAGTCCAGCGATCACGTTCTATCAACTCACCGGGGGCCAGGCGATCGCGTAGGTACTCGACCAACTTCGCGAGTTCGACGTCGGAGAGTTCGTGCAGGATCGAACGCCCGACCCTGCCGGCGATCTCGGTCAGGTACTGCTCGCGATCGGCATAGTGTCGACGAGTCTCCCAGAGTGGTTGCGTTGCAACCTCGCCGAAACCCGCCAGAGTCAAGGCGGTCGATACGGCCGCGAGGTCGTGTCGTCGTCTACCCTCGACGTCCGTCAATCGGGGAAACGCCTCGAAGAGATAGCCACGCGGGTTCGTAGGCGATCCTGCCCGGGTCGCGTCCTCGCTCGTCCGATCCTGAACGATCGCAACGCCGCCCGGCCGCAGCAACCGGAACGCCTCGGTCGCGAGCGCCGAGGCGTCGGGCAGATGATGAACGAGTGCGCGAGCGAACACGATGTCAGCACGACCGTCGGGTAGACCCGTGTGCTCGGCGGGTGCACGCTCGAAAACGATGTCCGCGGGCGATGATCCGCGGGCGGACTCCAAGATCGGTGCACTCGAATCGATGGCCGTGACATGCGCTCCCAGAGATCGCCATGCGCGAGCATAGGTACCTCCACCACACCCGAGATCGACGACGTGCGCGCCGGCCGGATCGACGATGGCGGTGATCGCGGCAACCCAGGAGGAGTCGGCCTCGCGGCCGGAATAGGTGTCGCCGTTGGCTGGATCTGCGAAGTCGATGGGCATACGAACAAGTACACCGGGCACAATTGCCCGACACCACCATTTAGTGTGGGACTACATGCTCGCATTGCACCTCAGGGCCGCCGACCTGGCGGACACGTCGTTGACCGTCTCGCCGCTGTTCGAGACGGTCCTGAGCCTGCGGGCGTGGACCTCGCCGGCCCGGCATCGTCTGCACGAACCGTGGCGTCGACGCGTCCTGCCGGCATGGAAGCACTGTGACACCGAGATGCTGACCGCATTGGTCTCCCCCGACGGGCGAATCCCGGACTTCATCGCTCCCAGACCGCCCAGCACATCACCTACGTTCGCCGACGAAATCGCGGTTGTCGGGGCGACACCGGCAACGGAGATGCGACGCGATATCGCCGCAGCCTTCTCCACAGACGTTCCGGCGGTCCTCGTCGGCCCGTCCCGCACCGTGCGCACGCGTGTCGTCCACGCGCTGTCTCGGTATTGGACGGCGTGCCTCGAACCCGACTGGGCCAGGATTCGAGCGGTTCTCGATGGCGATGTCGACTACCGAGCGCAGCAGCTCTCACACTTCGGGGCACGAAAGATGTTCGAGCAACTCGACTCTCGAGTTCGATGGGACGACGGCGTTTTGTGGGTCGATCGGCTCGAAAATCAGGTGTGGGTCGATGTCGAGGGACGTGGACTTCCGCTGATTCCGTCGGTCTTCGTGCACGGCGCTGTCACCCAGACGAGCCCGACGCGCGCCCCGTCCCTGGTGTACCCGGCCCGCGGACGAGGCGCTGTGTGGAACAGCGCACCCGAGACCCCCAGCCGAGCGCTGACGAATCTTCTCGGGCCCCAGCGCGCAACGATCCTCACCGCGCTGGACGTGCCGACCACCACCGGCACACTTGCGACCGCACTGGGAGTCTCACCCAGTGCGGCCAGTCAGCATCTTCGTGTGCTGCGAGAGGGAGCACTGGTGCGCCGTATCAGACAGGGACGGTCGGTGCTGTACGTACGCACGACGCTCGGGGAAGAGTTGGTCCGAGCGCAACAGTAGTGCTGCCGTGAGATTCAGTGCAGCAGAGCCTTGCCCCAGACCCGCAGGAATCCCTGACTCAGGTACGTCACAGTGCCGATGGCCAGCACCCATTTCGTGGTGCTGACGACCGTGGTAGCGCGGACGACGGTGTCGGTGATCTGTTCCCGGTTGTCCACCAACACCAATCCGACGATGTTCTCGATGTAGTCCCCTGCCGCGGAGACGACGGGCGCAACGGCCAACGCCGTCGTCGCCGTAGGGCTGAGCGGAGTCTTCGCCGCCAGGCTACGTGCGCCTGCCCTGAGTGCAACGGCATAGATAGCGGGATGGACGAAGTCGGGCAGATAGTGGCTGCGGAAGCGAGCGAGCTCGGTGTCGTCCATGCTCGCGAGTATCTGCCGATAACGCTGGGCTGACCACGCCGTTTGCACGGCAAGCACTTTCGGGGCCGAGGGGCCGAGCAGTCGGGCGATGTTGGCCTGGGATACCACGAACAGCGCCGACCATCCGAGCATTCTACGATCGAGCGCACTCAGTGACATGCCTGAAAATCCTAGTGCGTCAGAAACGAAAGAACTGCGGCCTCGAACGCCGAGTATCCGTCGCGATGGATACTGTGCCCGGTGCGGAACGCCTCGACGCGGCAGGTCGGAATCTCGGCGACCATCGCGTCGAGCCGATCCGGATCGACCATTCCGCCGGGACCACCGCGGAGGATCAACGTCGGAGCAGTGATGTCGGCCAACGACTTCCACCACTGCGGATTCGGCCGACGAAACTGATCCAGAGCAGTTGCCGTCATCGATCGGTCGAACGCGAGTACTGCGCGGGGATGAAGAACGACGCTGGTCGCTGCGTGCCAGAGTTCGGTGATCGACGGCATTCTGCCGGTCAGGGTCGGCGGAGCGTCCCCGGGCCGAATCGGTATCGGAAGTTCTTCGAGCACCAGACGGCGAACGAGCGTCGGGCGACGCTGCGCGAGCAGTGAGACTGCATATCCGCCCAGGGAATGCCCGACGAGATCGACCTCGGTGAGCGCGAGGTGGTCGACGAGGCCGAGCAGGTCGTCTCCGAAGGAATCGAACTCGTACGTGGGTGTGTGAGCGCTCTTGCCGTGCCCGCGCAGATCGACGGTGATGACGTGACGACCGTGGTCGGTCAGTGCTCGGACGAACCGATCCCAGGTACTGCTGTCCCCGCCCATGCCGTGCACCAGCATCACCGGCACCTGCGTCGCACTCCGGTGTTCCACCGGGGCGAACGAGTGATAGGCGATATCGACTCCATCGAGGTCGACCGTCTCCGACATCATCTGCATTGCATCGACGGTAGCGGTGTCGCTATTCGTAGATCCCCTCCACCCGCCATCGACCTTCGTCGAACACCAGCAGCAACGCTCTCTCGTCGTCGAGCACCACCTGTGCCCGCGCCGTCGGCCCCGTCGACGTGTGACCGCTGTCCCACCACCGCTCGTCCACCGGCCATGGCCCGGCCAGTCCCGTCAGTTCCCATTCCTTGGTTCCCCAGCGCAGCCGGGCCGGTGACGCGTCGAACACACCGCGGTCGGTGACGCCGACTCCCGTTCCCGTCCGGTTCATCAGCGTCACCGTAGGTCGGGTCTCTATCACTGCTGCCGGAGCAGGCTCGGGTAGCCGTCCCGGCCAGGGGTGGGACGGATCGGACATCGGCACCAACTCGTCTCCGAGTGGACGCAGCGTGATCCGCTCGGCCGGCCCCCGGCCACCGCTGAGAACACCACCCAGCACCGAGTCACCGCCGAGTAGACCTTGAACGCGCACCAACGCCCGACGCGCCCTCTCGTCGTCGTCGCCCACACTGCCCCACAGCCCCAGCTGCAGCTCTCCCGCTGCCACTACTTCTATGGGCTCGAGCCGCAGAACGGTGATCGCGGACGTCGGCTTGTTCTCGCTGCGCCCGGTGATCCAGCCGTCGAGTTGCCACCGCACACGATCGGCTGTGCCCTCCGGTGTCAACGGCTCGGCGCAGCGCCAGATCCGCGACAGATTCTCGCCGTTGCCGGTACTGGCATGCACCAGCAGACGAGTGCATGCAACGGCAGCGGCGGCGAGCTTGGTGTGCAACTGATCGGCCAACCCGCGCCCGGCGAATGCAGCGGCGTCGACCCGATCGATCGGTGGATCGCACAGATACTCCACATCGAGGTCCGGTGGTAGAGCCCGGGCCGACGGCGGACGTTCGGGCTCGCCTCGGGCACTACGATGCGCCAGCACCGCGTCGGTACCGAATCGCGACGCCACATCCCCCGGAGACAGTGCAGCGAAGTCGCCGACGGTCCGTAAACCCAAGCGCCGCAACAGGTCCACCAGCTCACCGCGGTCGGCAGCGGACATACTCGGCTCGGCCGAGAGTTCTGCCACCGGCAACGGCGCGAGAAAGCCTGCACCGCCACCACGCGGCACCACCTGTGCGTACCGCGCGGCGACGACCGCAGTGGACAACTCGTCTGCGATACCGATCTGACATTCCACACCGACAGCCGACGCTTGGTCCATCAACCGTTCCGCGGCCCGATGCTCGGTGCCGAAGTACCGGCCGACACCGCGGGCCGCGACAACCAACAAACCTGGCCGTAGTACTTCGACTCCCGGCGCGATGGCGGCGACAGCAGAGACCACGGGCTCGAACAGTCGCGCATCGCGATCGGTATCGGCCAGAGCAACGTGCACGTCCGGGCACCGTGCCTGCGCTTCTCTACGCCGTAGGCCACGTTTGATGCCCGATGCTCGTGCCGTCGCCGAGCAGGCAACCACTCGATTCGCCGAGGTGACGACCACCGGATGCGTTGCGGGGAGATCGGCCTGGGCAGCTGCTGCGACGGCAGGCCAATCGGGGCACCACAGCGCCAGAACACGACTGGAGCGGTCGATACTCATGTCGAGACCGCGATCGACAGTGGATTCTGTTCGCGCTCCTCGGTATGCCACTCGATGCGGCCGTTCTCCGAACGCAGGTCGAGTCGAACGGTGCGGGGCCGCATCGCCTTACCGCGGGCGCACACCGACAATCGGACGCCGCGGAGCCTGCCGCGCCCCAGCTCCCGGCCCGTCCCGAGTCCGTCGTATCCGTGCACCGATGCGTCCAGTCGCAGTTCTGCCCCGTCCCAGTGGCCATCGGTCACCAGCAGCGTCGAACCCTTGCTGCGCGCCCTGGCCACCACTGCCCTGGCCCGCGTGGGCGATACCGACAGGCCACCGAGACCGAGGACGACGAGGTCGACACCGTCGAGCAGGATTGCCGCCACTTCCACCGGGTCGGGGCCCGGATCGGGAATCAGGGCCAGCTTGCTCAACTGCGCGCCCATCTCCACCGCGGCCAGAATCCCGAACCGAGGCTGCCCGACAACGGCAACATGACCACCCGCACCGGTCACCGCGGCCACCAAACCGATGAGAAGCGAGCCGGCACCGGACACCGAGGCCACCGTTCCCCGTACCAGTCCGCCGTGCGGCAGCACCTCGATCAGCGCGGACGGCACCGGAAGAACCGGCCGCTGACGGACCGCACTCTCCGACGCTGTCGACGGCTCGGAATCGTCGAGTTCGGAGCGCGCGGGGGCCGCGTCGGAATTGTCGATGCGAACCGACGCTGTTTCACCGCGGGAGGGCACAGCGGCCATCCGACTACGCAGCAACGCCACGCGCTCCGGGAGCGACAACCCGTCGAGCGCATCCGGCGTGACAGAAGCTCCCGATACAGTCATGTCACTCCCCTTCGCGATGCGAGAAAATCGAGCCGAAACATCGGTGTTCGTCGAACGCGGGAAGTGGCGTATTCGAACACAGTTTCGATCTGCATCCAGTAAAGCTGCTCGGACGGCACCTCGTCAAGGCAGTGACGAAGCCCCTGGTGAAGGCTTCCGCTCAGCGGCCACGGGCACACCCGGTCATCGTCCACTAACCTGTGGACGTGACCGATCAGCAGCGTGTTCGACGGGGTGTCGGGCCCGACTATCTCCTGGCCGGCAGGTACCGCCTTGCCGGCAAGCTCGGCGGCGGCGGAATGGGTGCAGTATGGCTCGCCACCGACACACTTCTGCACCGCGAGGTGGCCGTCAAGCAGGTCACGTCCACTATCGAGCTGAGCCAACAGCAGGCCGTCGAGGTCCGCAACCGGGCGATGCGAGAGGGACGCATCGCAGCTCGCCTCTCCAGCCCACACACCATCGCGATGCACGACGTCGCCCTCGTCGACGGTGAGCCGTGGTTGATCATGGAATACCTGCCCTCGCGCAGTCTCGCGCAGGCACTCGGAACCACCGATTCACTACCTCCGTTCGAGATCGCCCAGATCGGGGCGCAGATCGCCGACGCGCTGACCGAGGCGCACGAGGCAGGAATTGTGCACCGCGACATCAAGCCGGGCAATATCCTGATCGCCGATCGCGGTAAAGATCTGGGCATCGTCAAGATCAGCGATTTCGGTATCTCCCGTGCCAAGGGAGACGTCGAAGAATCCGACGACAGCGTCATCACCGGGACGCCCGCATATTTCGCACCCGAGGTCGCCCGCGGACAAGATCCAACCGCAGCCAGCGACGTGTTCTCCCTCGGCGCAGCGCTGTACACCGCCATGGAAGGCAAACCGCCGTTCGACATCGATCACGATTCGATCGCACTGCTGCACCGAGTTGCCAAGGGGCAGATCATCGCTCCCACCCGCAGCGGAGATCTGACCGGCCCGCTGCTGCACATGCTGGAGCCAGATCCTGCTCGGCGTCCCACCATGGCGCAGGCCCGCGACGAGATCATTCTTGCCGCGATCAGCAAACGCGGCACCATAGCTCAGCTGCGCGGTGTGCCACTGACGTCGGCGGACGGAGTTGTTCCCGCCTGGGCCAGGCGATCGACACCGGTATCCGAATCTCGCCGTCCGTCGCGAGAATTCGGCAGCACCCTCGCTGGTCTACCCGCAGTACAACCCGGTGAGAGCCCGGCGAATCCGGTTCCGTCGACCTACTCGCCACCACCGTTCGATCTGCCCAAGAAGAAGAAGAATCCGATCGACGACGTCCTGATGCGGATCGAAGATGCCGTCGGTGACCGCACGTCGATTCCGTCGACCGCAATCCTCGCGGCACTCGTCCTCGTCGTCGTCATCGTTCTGATTCTGCTGATCGCCCTGCTGCTGTAACCGAGCCCTCAGCGTGCCTCGTGCACGATGATTGCGATCTGAACCCTGTTGCTGCACTCCAGTTTCGCGAGGATTCGTGAGACATAGGTCTTCACGGTCGCCACACTCATGTACAGGTCCGCACCGATCCACCCACAGCAATCATCTTCCGATCATCCGCGTACAGGCATCACCAGTGTCGTCAGCGCCCCGTCGACCGCGGAGCGCACCAGCATCGGCTGATCCGGTGCAGCGATATCGAACATCAGGTCCGGCCCCACCGCCGATGCCACGGCGGCGTGCAGAACGGCTGCATCGAAGAACACCGTCATCTCCGTCCCGGTCACCCGTGCGGGGACGGGAACGCCATCGACCGTCAGGCCGTGCGGGCCTGCCTCGATCCGAAGTGTGCCACCGCCCAGCGGGACGAGATCTCGATGCAGCACGACCCTCGTCGCGGTCGGAGCCAGCCCGTCCATGATCACCCGCCAGTCGGGGAAGTCGCCGTCGACGAGATCCACCTCGGCCCGTGCTCCGTCGGAGTCGATCACCATCGCGTCGTCGGTTGCTCTCAGCACGAGGGTGCCGGTTGCGGTCACCGTCTCGAGCGAGCCGACTGCTGCGATTCGAGACCAGGAGCCGCCGGACGAGCTCTGTGCCACCAGGCTGTGGGTGGACAGTCGATACCGATCCGTCGCGGTGAGGGTGACGCTGGTGCCGTCGACCTCGATCAGTACCCCGCGCAGCACCGGAAAGTCCTCGCTCGTCCCGGCGGCCGAGGACACCTGCCGCACCGCCGATGCGAACTCGGCTGCCGATACCGATGCTGTGCAGTATTTTTCGTCGAACAACCGTCGGATCACCACTGCGGACTCGGCGGCCGCGCGCGCGTGCGCGGCCAGGTCCTCGACGTGTCGATCCACGATCTCGACCGCCGCGGCTGCGTCACCGTCGAGGGCAGCGGCCACCTTGTCCAATGGCATGCCGATCTCGCGCAGTTGTCGAATGATGTTGGCGCGCTTCGATTGCGCTCGCGTGTAGTAGCGATAGCCGGACTTGGCATCGATGGACGTCGGGACGAGCAACCCACAGTCGTCGTAGAAGCGCAGGGCACTGGGGGTCAGCCCACTCGCGCGGGCGAACACACCGATGGTCACGAACTCTTCGTCCGAATCAGTCATGGTCAAATCCTGAGGCTTCGGGTTGGTCGAAGGTCAAGCGCGACCCGGATGCCTAGTCGATTCGACGCTTGTGCGCCCAGCGCGTCAACGCGTTCCTGTTGGACTGCTGAGTCTTTCGAAGCACATTCGATGCATGTGTCTCGACGGTCTTGACGGAGATGAACAGATCCTCGGCGATCTCGCGATAGGTGTATCCGCGGGCCAGCAACCGCAGCACCTCGAGTTCCCGGGGCGTCAACGAATCCAGCTCCGGATCCAGCGGCGGCTCCGGCACAGCACTGCGGCCGGTGAACGAATCGAGTACGAACCCGGCCAGGCGAGGGCTGAACACGGCATCTCCCCCGGCGACGCGTCGAACACCGTCGGCCAGTTCCGCACCCGAAATCGTCTTGGTGACATAGCCTCTGGCTCCGGCGCGGATGACGGCGATGACGTCCTCGGCCGCGTCGGACACACTCAGCGCGAGACACACCGGCCCCTCGGCAATCCTGTTCAGCACGGCCACGCCGCCGCCGTCGGGCATGTGCACATCGAGCAGAACCACATCGGGCTTGGTCGTGTCGATCCCCGAGACCGCTTCGGCGACGCCTCCGGCTTCTCCGACTACGTCGATATCTGCTTCGCGGCCGAGTTCGGCTCGCACGCCGGAACGGAACACCGCGTGATCGTCGACCAGGAAAACACGAAAGGGGTCGGTCACGTCGGCTGCTCCTGCTGGTTGGTCTCGGACGATTCGGTGGTGACGTTGTTTCCGGTGCGGGGCATGAAGATGCGAACTTCGGTTCCCTTGCCGACGGTAGACCGTACCTGCACTGTGCCGCCGCGGCGTTCGATGCGTCCCCGGATCGACTTGGTCAGTCCCTGCCGATCCTCCGGTATCTCGGATTCGTCGAATCCGGTTCCTCTGTCGCGGACGAAGATGCTGACCTGTTCGGCTTCGGTTTCGGCGAACAGATCGATGTTGGTCTCACCGGAGTGCTTGGCGGCGTTGACCAGCGCCTCACGTGTGGCTCCCAGAAGCGCGGTGAAACTCTCCCGGGACAAACCGGATCCGACGTCGTCGGGCAGCAGGTGCACGTCACCGACGGTGATGGGCCGGACGGTCACACCGTGCTGGTCTTCGACCTCACCGGAGATGGTCTTGAGGGCGTCGGCCAGGCTGGAGTTGTCGGTGTCGCCGCCGTCGAACAGCCACTTGCGGAGTTCGCGCTCCTGCCCGCGGGCGAGCCGCATCACCTCTTGTGGCCGATCGGACTGCTTCTGGATCAAGGCCAGCGTCTGCAACACCGAATCATGCAGGTGCGAGGCGATTTCTTCGCGCTCGTCGTTGCGGATGCGCGCAGCGCGCTCGGCACCGAGCGCCCGCCACATGCGCAACCAGATGGGTACCGTCAACAAGCCGACGCCGACGAGCGTGACCACCACCGCCAGCAGCGACGAACGCAGCGCGGCCAGGTCGACGCGGGCAAGGACCACCACTCCCAACCCGAGAACGATCAGCGTTGCTCCGCCGACGACCCTGGCCCAGCTCAGCACCGTCGGTCGCTCGGGCAGCCCCAGCGCCGAACGCGGTCCGTCGGAATCGAACTCGCGCCACACCAGGGCCGCGCCGACGACCACGACGAGGACGGGCACGATGACCGACGCGGCGGTGCCGCTGAGCAGCCAGGCAAGCCCCACGGCCAGACCGAGTCCGATGGCGGCCAACCCGAACGCCCGTTGGCGTTCGGCGGCGCTCGGGTGCGCCGTGTCGTCCCCGGCGGGGGTGAACATCCAGATCAGGCCGTAGGCGGCGATTCCGGCGCCGGCCGACGCTGCGAGCAGCGCGAAGGCCACTCGTACCTTGAACACGTCGACGCCGAGGTGGTCGGCGAGTCCGCCTGCGACGCCGCCGACGATACGTCCGCCGCCGCGGCGCAGGAAGGGAGCAGGAGCGGAGCCTGTCGGAGCGACCGAAGAAGCAGGAGCGGAGCCTGCCGAAGCGACCGAAGTAACAGAAGTTGCCGACGCGTCGCCGGCTGTGTGTGGTGTGGTGCTGGCGGCGTCAACGGGTGGATTGTCGACAGGGTGCACGCCTTCGATCCTGGCACGGCGGGGGTGGGTGCCGCATCAGGGTTCGCCCTGATGTTCGCTGTCTTGGTCGAGTTCGGGGGTGAACATCAGGGGTATCCCTGATGTGTTTCTCGATGCGGGCCACCACGATGGTTGTCATGAGCAACGTGACCGTCTCGGATCAACTACAGCAGATGTGGCGCACCCGTCCGCACCGCTTGCCGCAACGCGGGCATGTGGCGGGTGTCGCGGCCGGTATCGGCTATCGCTATGACGTCGACCCTGTTCTGATTCGGGTCGCCTTCGTCGTGTCCACCTTGTTCGGCGGTAGCGGCATCGTGCTGTATCTGGCGGCGTGGCTGGTGCTCAGCCGTGCCGGTGATACAGCGTCGGGTGCGGAGTCGTTGGTGGGGCGCGGCACCAGTTCCGATTCGACGACCAAGTTGGTGGTTGTGGCGGTGGCGTTGGTGATCGCGTTGTCGACGATCGGCCCGGTTGGCGTCGGTCTCGGCGGGTCGGGATTGATCAGTTTGGTGGCGATGTTCGGCGGACTGTGGTTGCTTCATCAGCGTTGTCCGGAGCCGCCGCCGTACATGCGGGCGGCAGAGTTCTCCGGTAACCGTTCTGCGCCGACGCCGTTCGGCCCGCACTCCACCTCGGCGGAGCAGTGGACGGCCGCGCAGTATCGGCCGCCGCAGTTTCAACACGAGCGCTATACCCCGTACACGACCCTGCCGACGAGCTATGTGCCCTCGCCGAAGACCACCGAGGAGCCCGCTACCGGGGACTCGGCTGCCGCGCACACGGTGAATCTGAACAAGACACCGGAGTCCGTCGAGACACCCTCTGCCACGCCCCCTTCGTGGGATCCGCTCGGCGTGGCACCGTTCGCCTGGGATCTTCCCGAGCCTGCCGGCAGCTCGCTGCCCGCGAAAGTCGCACGCAAGCGCCGGTCACGTTGGACGGCAAGCTTTCTCGGTTTGGCTCTGCTCGCGGCTGCCGTCACAGCGGCGGTCGGAGCGGCAAGCGGCGGAGACTGGGCGACGCCAGGCCGGGTCGGCGCTGTCTCTTTGGCGGTGATCGCGGTCGGTCTGGTGCTCGGCGCGTTTCTGCGCAAGGGTTACGGACTGTTGGTGGTCGCCGCGCCCTTGGCCGGGTTCGTCCTTCTGGCATCGGCGATCGGGCCGACGGATCTGGAGAACAGAACCTCGGGAACTCAACGGGTCGCCCCGCTCACCGTTGCCGATCTCGATACCTCGTACAGAGTCGGGGCCGGTGAGCTCGATCTCGACCTCACGGGCCTCGATCTCACCGAAAGCCGCCGCGTCGAGATAGATGTGATGTTCGGTCAGGCCGTGGTGACGGTACCGGATTCGATGAACGTGAACGTGGAGTGCGAGGCGGCGTTGGGTACCTGCCCCACGGACACGCGGTTCGGTCCGGGAGCCGGCACCGATGCTCCGGTATTGACGGTCGTAGGAGATCTGGCACTCGGCGAGCTGAAAGTGGAGCCCCAGAGATGAAGAAGAACAAGTTCGACGGTATCGGCCACGACTACGGTGACAGCGACTCCGACACCGAGGAACGCAACGCGAGCAGACGCGGCCCGTCGGCGCTGCTGCTTCTCGCCGGCCTGGCCGCCCTGGTCGTCTCGATTGCGGCCCTCGTCGGTCAGGACGCCGTCACGGCGCTGGGCAACGTGCAGTTTCGTTGGCTGTTCGTGATCGTCGCGGTCGTCGTCGGAGTCGTGCTGCTACTGGGCCCCAGCAGAAAGAACTGACCGCGTCACTCCCACTCGATGGTGCCCGGCGGCTTGCTCGTCACGTCGAGAACGACTCGGTTGACCTCCGGAACCTCGTTGGTCACCCGAGTCGAGATCGTTTCCAGCACGTCGTACGGCAGTCGGGTCCAGTCCGCGGTCATCGCGTCCTCGCTCGACACCGGACGCAGCACGATCGGGTGGCCGTAGGTGCGTCCGTCGCCCTGTACCCCGACGCTGCGTACATCGGCCAGCAGCACCACGGGGCACTGCCAGATCTGCTGATCCAGCCCGGCGACCGTCAGTTCTTCTCGGACGATCGAATCGGCGTGACGCAGCGTGTTCAGACGATCGCGGGTGATCTCTCCGACGATGCGAATTGCGAGCCCGGGGCCGGGGAACGGCTGCCGTCCGACGATCTCCTCGGGCAGTCCGAGTTCGCGGCCGACCGCCCGCACCTCGTCCTTGAACAGGGCGCGCAGTGGCTCGACCAAGGCGAACTGCAGATCGTCCGGAAGGCCTCCGACGTTGTGGTGACTCTTGATGTTCGCGGTACCCGATCCGCCACCGGACTCGACGACATCCGGGTACAACGTGCCCTGCACCAGGAACTCGACGGCATCGCCGTGCTCGGCATTCTCGCCGAGCACCTCGGACACGGCACCCTCGAAGCTCCGGATGAACTCACGGCCGATGATCTTGCGCTTCTCCTCGGGATCGGACACACCCTCGAGTGCTCCGAGGAAGGTGTCGACGGCATCGACGGTGACGAGCTTGGCTCCGGTCGCGGCGACGAAGTCCTGCTGCACCTGCTCACGTTCGCCTGCACGCAACAATCCGTGATCGACGAACACACAGGTCAACCGATCTCCGATCGCCCGCTGCACCAGTGCCGCGGCGACGGCGGAGTCGACACCCCCGGACAGACCGCAGATGGCCTTTCCTGTAGGTCCGACCTGCTCCTGCACCGCGTCGACCAACGCGTCGGCGATGTTGGCGGCAGTCCAATCGGGGGCGATACCTGCCGTCTCGTGCAGGAACCGGCTGAGCACCTGCTGTCCGTGCGGCGAGTGCAGAACCTCGGGGTGGTACTGCACTCCGGCCATGCGCTTGCCCTCGTTCTCGAAGGCTGCAACCGGCGCACCGGCACTGGTGGCGGTGACGCTGAAGCCCTCGGGAGCGGCGGTGACGGCATCGCCGTGACTCATCCATACCGGCTGCGTCGTAGGCAGACCGTCGTGCAGCCGACCGCCGTCGACGCTGAGCTGGGTACGGCCGTACTCACGCGTTCCGGTGTGCTCGACGGTTCCGCCGAGGGCCTGGGCCATGGCCTGGAATCCGTAGCAGATGCCGAACACCGGGATCCCGAGGTCGAGGAGCGCCGAATCGAGCTCGGGAGCACCCTCGGCGTAGACGCTGGAGGGCCCACCCGAGAGCACCAGCGCAACCGGATCCTTGGCCGCGATCTCTTCGGCGGTCGCGGTATGCGAGATCACCTCGGAGTAGACGTTGGCCTCGCGCACACGGCGGGCGATCAACTGCGCGTACTGGGCTCCGAAATCTACAACGAGAACCGGGCGTGCGTGTGCGGGATCGTGTATCGAGTCGGTCACCGGGTCAGTCTAGTGGGACTGCTCCACCACTCATGCAACGCCCGAATGCTCGACGGGCCTCGCCGACGACCCGGACCGAATCTGGACGATCGGCAGCCTGAGGCCACCCGGCGCATCCACCGGAACGACGGGCGAGTTCGGCGCGATGGGTTCGAGCCGCTGGTACGGCAGCCCCTGAGCCGGACGCAGATCCAGCTCGCCCTTGTTCGGCCACAGCGCGGCGGAACGCTCGGCCTGCGCGCTGATCGTCAACGACGGGTTCACTCCGAGGTTCGCCGATACGGCAGCTCCGTCGACCACACTGAGCGTCGGGTAACCGTGGACGCGGTGGTACGGATCGATGACGCCGTGCTCGGAGTCCGAGGCAATCGCGCAGCCACCGAGAAAGTGGGCGGTGAGCGGGATGTTGAACAACTCTCCCCAGGTTCCGCCTGCCACGCCGTCGATCTTCTTCGCAATGCGTCGGGTGGCGTCGTTGCCCTCGGGTATCCACGTCGGGTTGGGCTCGCCGTGTCCCTGCCTGCTTGAGATCTTGCGGCCGAACAGGCCCTTCTTGGTGAAGGTGGTGATCGAATTGTCGAGGTTCTGCATCACCAGAGCGATGATGGTTCGCTCGCTCCAGTGCCGCACGTTGACCACGCGAACGAACTGGATCGGATGCGCGATCGCCGCGAGAAAGAACTTGACCCACCGCGGAATTCGGCCGCCGCCGTCGGTCATCAGGGTCTGGAGCATACCCATCGCATTCGAGCCCTTGCCGTATCGAACGGGTTCGATGTGCGTGTTGGGGGTGGGGTGAAACGACGACGTGATCGCGACTCCGTGCGTGAGATCCATGTTCGGATCGACCACCAACTTGGCGGCACCGACGATCGACTCGGAGTTGGTGCGGGTCAGCTCGCCGAGAGTGTCCGACAACCGAGGCAACGCGCCGGTGTCCTTCATCTTGTGCAGCAAATTCTGGGTGCCCCAGGTCCCCGCGGCCAGCACGACATTGGCTGCGCTGTAGGTCTTGCGTCCCTTGCGAAGTCGGGCACCGGTGCGCTCGGTGTCCACGTCCCAGGAGCCGTCGAACCGAGGCCGAAGACCGGTCACCGTCGTCATCGGCACGATCTCGGCTCCTGCTCGCTCGGCCAGGCCGAGGTAGTTCTTCAGCAGTGTGTTCTTGGCACCGTGACGGCATCCGGTCATGCATTCACCGCACTCGATGCATCCGGTGCGCTCGGGTCCCGCGCCACCGAAGTACGGATCCGCGACGGTTTTCCCTGGTTCGTCTCCGAAGAACACACCCACCGGCGTCTGGATGAAGGTGTCGGCAACGCCCATGTCCTCGGCAACCGACTTCATCACGTCGTCGGCCGGCGTCATGTGCGGATTGCGAACGACACCGAGCATGCGGCTGGCCTGGTCGTAGAACGGGGAGAGCTCACTGCTCCAGTCGGTGATGTGTGCCCACTGCTTGTCTTCGAAGAACGGCGCCTGAGGCTTGTACAGGGTGTTCGCGTAGTTGAGTGAACCCCCGCCCACCCCCGCTCCGGCGAGGATCAGGCAGTCACGCAACAGGTGTACGCGCTGAATACCGAACAGACCCAGTTTCGGTGCCCACAGGAAACGCTTGAGATCCCAACTGTTCTTCGCGAAGTCCTTGTCCTCGAAGCGCTGTCCGGCTTCGAGGATTCCGACGCGGTACCCCTTCTCGACGAGCCGGAGCGCGGTGACACTTCCACCGAAGCCCGAACCGACGATCAGGACGTCGTAATCCGTTGCGCGAACAGCTGAACCCATGGTGACCTCCGCTACATCCGATGCTGTCGAACAGTATGCACACCGGGGTGTGACTACCGCCACAAGCGATTCTAGCTGTTACGAGAAGTATCACCAACCCAGGGTGGGCTTATCTGGACGACATGCAGCAGAAAGGGCGCGTACCCCCGAGCGAAAGGAGTACGCGCCCTGCTGAAACAGACCAGATCAAGCCCTGACGTTCAGACCCACCTTCTGGAATTCCTTGAGATCGGAGTATCCCGACTTCGCCATCGACCGACGCAGCCCACCGACGAGGTTGATCGAGCCGAACGGCTCGCGCGACGGTCCGTGCAGCACCTGATCGAGGCTGGGACGCTCTCCCGCCGACATCGGCAGCAAGGCACCACGCGGCATCGATGGGTGCGCCGCGGCAGACGGCCAATACCAGCCGCCGCCGGGAGCCTCGGCCGCGACCGCGAGCGGGGCACCGAGAACAGCGGCATCGGCCCCGCACGCGATGGCCTTCGCCAGCGCACCGGACGTGGTGATGTCGCCGTCGGCGATGACATGCACGTAGCGTCCACCCGTTTCGTCCAGGTAGTCCCGACGTGCCGCGGCCGCGTCGGCGATCGCGGTGGCCATCGGCACGCCGATACCGAGCACCTCACCTGTGGTCGTGCCGCCCTCGACCGAGCCGTAACCGACGATGACCCCAGCCGCGCCGGTGCGCATCAGGTGCAGCGCAGTGCGGTGATCGCTGACGCCACCGGCGATGACCGGGACGTCGAGCTCGGCGATGAACGTCTTGAGGTTGAGCGGTTCGTCGACACCGTGTGCAACGTGCTCGGCGGAAATGATGGTGCCCTGGATGACGAGAAGATCGAGGCCCGCGGCGACCAGAGCAGGTGTCAGCGAGCGAGCACTCTGCGGGCTCACCCGCACGGCAACGGTCACCCCGGAATCGCGAATCTGGCCGACTGCAGCAGCCAACAGATCGGGTTGCAGCGGAGCGGCGTGCAGTTTCTGCAGAAAGGCGATCGGCGCGTCCGGGTCGAGATCGGTCTCGGCAATCTCGATCAGCTG
This sequence comes from Rhodococcus sp. MALMAid1271, assembly GCF_049195265.1. Lineage (NCBI taxonomy): Bacteria > Bacillati > Actinomycetota > Actinomycetes > Mycobacteriales > Nocardiaceae > Rhodococcus > Rhodococcus sp. MALMAid1271. The sequence goes on from NZ_JBMIRQ010000120.1 coordinate 116,892, forward strand.
CTCCAACTTGGACTGCACATCCGCATGGCGCGCCCACAGTCCTTCACCGTTGATGACGCCGAGCCCACCTTGGCGGCCCAGTTCGATCGCGAACTCGGGGGAGACCAATGCATCGGTCGGATGCGCGAGCACCGGGATGTCGAATCGATAGGCGTCGAGCTGCCAGGCAGTCGACACCTCCTTCGACGACCGGGTACGCCGCGACGGCACGATGTCCACGTCGTCCAGCTGGTAGGTGCGGCGAGCTTCTCTGCCCATGCCGATTTCAACGAGGTCGCGCACGCGCGCACCTTTCTACTTCGAGGGCGAATCGGGGTCGGCCGAATACCGGCCGACTCCACTATCGGGTGGTGTAGTTGGGGGCTTCTGCAGTCATCGTGATGTCGTGCGGATGGCTCTCCTTGAGGCCGGCCGCAGTGATCTGCACGAACTGGGCCTGCTGAAGTTCCTCGATCGAGGTGGCACCGGTGTAACCCATCGCCGCCCGCAGACCGCCGGTGAGCTGATGGATCACCTGATTCAGCGGGCCCCGATACGGCACCCGTCCTTCGATACCTTCGGGCACGAGCTTGTCCTCGGCGAGGACGTCGTCCTGGAAATAGCGGTCCTTGGAGAACGACTTCGCTCCCCCACGCCCCTGCATCGCCCCCAGCGATCCCATGCCGCGGTAGCTCTTGAACTGCTTGCCGCCCACCAGAATCAACTCACCGGGAGATTCGGCGGTGCCTGCCAGCAGCGATCCGAGCATCGCGGTCGACGCACCGGCAGCGAGTGCCTTGGCTATGTCGCCGGAGAACTGCAACCCGCCGTCGGCGATGACCGGGACACCGTGCGGCTTGCACGCGGCCACGGCTTCGAGGATGGCGGTGATCTGCGGGGCACCGACACCGGCAACCACGCGGGTCGTGCAGATCGATCCCGGACCGACGCCCACCTTGACCGCGTCCGCGCCCGCCTCGACGAGAGCGAGCGCACCAGCGCGAGTCGCGACATTGCCACCGACCACCTGCACCCGGTCACCGACCTCGGCCTTGAGCTTGCTGACCATCTCGAGCACCTGCGAATTGTGGCCGTGCGCGGTGTCGACGATGACCACATCGACACCCGCGTCGGTCAGTGCCATCGACCGGGCCCACGCATCCTGTCCGACGCCCACCGCGGCACCGACGAGCAGACGACCGTCTCGATCCTTGGTGGCGTCGGGGTGCTGCTCGGTCTTGACGAAGTCCTTCACCGTGATCAGACCGGTGAGCGCACCCTTGCCGTCCACGATCGGCAGCTTCTCGATCTTGTGGCGACGCAGCAAGCCCAGGGCCGCCTCCGCGGTGACGCCCTCCTGCGCGGTGATCAACGGTGCCTTGGTCATGACATCGGCGACGCGGCGGTTCTGATCGACCTCGAAACGCATGTCGCGGTTGGTGATGATGCCCACGAGCGCGCCCGTCTCGTCGGTGACCGGTAGCCCCGAGATACGGAACCGGGCGCACATGGCGTCGACCTCGGCCAGAGAATCGGTGGGCTTGCAGGTGACCGGATCGGTGACCATCCCGGCTTCGGAGCGCTTGACGGTTTCGACCTGGGACGCCTGATCCTGCAGCGACAGATTGCGGTGCAGCACACCCATTCCGCCTGCCCGGGCCATCGCGATCGCCATCCGCGCCTCGGTCACGGTGTCCATGGCCGAACTGACCAGAGGCACCCGCAACCGGATCTCACGAGTGATCTGACTGGACGTGTCGACCGAGCTGGGTATCAGGTCCGAAGCGGCCGGCAGCAGCAGGACGTCGTCGAACGTGAGGCCGAGCATCGCGACCTTGTTGGGATCGTCGCCGCCAGTGCGGACGTGGGCTCCGGGACTACTCATGCGAATCTGGCCCTCCCTAGAGCCTGGTTGCACCTGGGCGCGGCCTGTGAGCGGAGAAAGCCTCGCAAGCGCACCGCAGTGCGGTGTTTGGAGAACGGATGGAGTTTCGGCACCTGCACTCATCTGTTCAGCGCCGTGAACCATGGTATCGGCTAGTGCGCAACCAGTGCGAACGCCTCCCACTACGGCTCACCTGCGGCACCGAAATCCGGCCCGAATCGACGGCCCGGAGCGAGTGCGTCCGGCATGTCGGTTTCGAACAGCTGGCGCAGACCCACCAATCCTGCGTACCGTGGAGGCGTGCGCGATCAACTGCCTCCCGGTTTACCCCCGGATCCCTTCGCCGGAGACCCAGCCGACCCGTCGGCCGCCCTCGACGCTATCGAGCCAGGCCAGCCCCTCGATCCCCAGGAAAGACTGGCTGTCGAGGAGGACCTGGCGGATCTGGCCGTCTACGAAGCATTGCTGGGACACCGCGGCATTCGCGGCCTGGTCGTGTGCTGCGAGGACTGCCAGCAGGATCACTACCACGACTGGGACATGCTTCGGGCGAACCTGTTGCAGCTGCTGGTCGACGGAACGGTTCGGCCACACGAACCTGCGTACGACCCTGTTCCCGACGCGTACGTGACCTGGGATTACTGCCGCGGCTTCGCGGATGCATCGATGAACGACGCCATGCATGGTGACGGATTCGACAGCTGATCTGCGAAAACACCTCGACGACAGAAGAAGCCCGACACGATGATCGTGTCGGGCTTCTTCTGTCGTATGGAGTGACTGTCGTTCGGAGTGACTGTCGTTCGCAGTGACTGTCGCATCCTGTGACTGCGGTCCGGAAGGCCGCGGTCCGATGCTCGCTCAGCTACCGCCGGCCGGAACCGACGTGCGATCCCGAATTTCAGGCGAGGTGCTGCCGCTGGCAGTTGCCGTCGGCTGATCCGGCTCTTGCAATACCGTCGGTTGCACCGCGGTGGTCGTCGGGTCCGGGCTCGTCGTGGCCGTCGGCGGTTCCGGCGTCGATGTGACCGGACTCGGCGACACGGGCGGAGCACTCGTCTCCGGTGCCACCGTGTCCACCGTGGTGGGAGCCGCGGACACGTCGGGGCTCGAAGCAGAGTCCGGCGCACTCGGAGCCGGAGCCGGGGGCGGCGGCGGGGGCATGGTCAGGGCCTGCAATTGCTGCAGCAGGCGCTCGAGCCACTGATCGAGCTCGGCACGCTGGCCGTCGTCGAGCACGGCAGAGCTGAGGTTCGATGCCCCGTCGAGAACAGTGCGAGCGGCGTCGGCATTTCCCGAGGACAGCAGGGTCTCCGCTTCTTTCAGCTTCGACGTCGTGTCGATCTGCGCGACGGTCGAATCGGCCTGGTCGGAGAAGACGACGGACTTGACGCTCCACAACGGATCGTCGGGTGTGGAATTGTAGGAGATGACAACAAGGCCACCCATCACCACGGCGATCGCGGCGGCGGCACCGGCGATGGGACGCAGCAATCGCATCCGTCCACCCGTTTTCGCCGAGTTCGACCGAGCCATGTCGGCGGCGAGCTTCTCGCGCTCGACCGAGGCGACCACGACCTCGAGGGGCGGACCGGCAGGCATAGCCGGCGTGATCACCTCTGTTCGCCAATTGGCCAGCAGAAGCGCGAGCTGATACTCGTCCGCATCATCGGTGGCGATCGGTCCGTCTCCGCTTATCGCGTCGATGAAGGCATCGTCGCGACGTACGGCGGCGAGGTCCACCGGACCACCGTCCGCACCGATGTCGGCGTAGGGATCGTTCCGCTTCGGTTCAGTGGAGCTCATGTGGTCGCCGATACGCGAGATGCCGCGACGCGGCGTCTCATCGGGGCCACCCTGACCATTGTCCCTAGCCATACATTTCACCTGCTCTCACAACTTCGTTCTTCAGTTTTGCGATAGCTCGGTGCTGAGCCACGCGGATAGCGCCTGCAGTGCTGCCGACCGCTGCTGCTGTCTCCTCGGCCGACAATCCGACGATGAGTCGGAGCACCAGAATCTCGCGGTGCTTGGCGGGCAAGGTGTCCAGCAGTGCAGCCATCTGCCGACTCGACTCGGACTCGAGAGCACGTTGCTCCGGTCCGTGTTCCATCGACACGACATCTGGTACTTCGGCGGCCGGGTCCGATTTGTTACGCGAGGCGCTGCGATGGGCATCGGCGACCTTGTGCGCCGCGATGCCGTACACGAATGCCATGAACGGACGACCTTGGTCCTGGTAACGCGGCAAGGCGGTCATGACTGCCAAACAGACCTCCTGCGCCACGTCGTCGGCCGACAACTGACCGCGCTCAGCCGAACCGACTCGCGCCCGGCAGTACCGGACGACGAGTGGACGGATGAATTCCAAGACCCGGGACAGAGCCAGCCGATCGCCTTGCGCTGCGGCAACGACGAAAGAGTCCAACTCCTCACCCGCTGTGTTCATCGTCGACAAATTTCCCCGCGTTACAGGTACGCACCCGCCAGGGAGCGCTTCCACGTGGTGGTGGAACGAGACCAAGGATAGCGATACCCCCCATGCGCAACCGAACCGCTCGGTCCGTGTCCGATCGCGATCCTGGTCAGTCGACCGAAAGCGCACCTCTGGCACGGATCGATGCAGCCAGGTCGACGGACGAGACCATCCCGGTGTCGGTACCTCCCGTTCCTTCGCACAGCATGGTCGCGGCCCATCTCAACGGCAGCAGACCGTGCATCGCCGCAGTACAGGCCACGTGCACGGCCGAGTCGCGAGCGCGTGCGGTCTCGCCGACACAGCTGAGCGCGGCGGCCAGAACGAGATCCGTCTTGATGCTGTGGCGTAACGAATCTGCATCGTCGGCAAGAGCTCGAGCGGATTCGGCGTGTCGGACGGCCGCGGGGCCGTCACCGCGCACCATCGCCAACTCTGCCGCTACCCACGCTGCTCTCAACGCCGGACGCCACGAGCCACGAGCCACCGGGAACAGCCGCTGCTCTGCACTGCGGTCCAGCAGGGTCTGCGCCAACCGGAATCGGCCGCTGCCGAGTGCATCCGCGGCCAGTCCGGTCAACGCGTCACTGCGAGCCTGACTCGCATCATTCGACCTCGGTGGCCCTACGAGGCCGACAAGGAACACAGCCCTCCCGTCGAAACGGCCCGCCCGCACGTGCCGGCTCTGCTGGCGTAACCACGATGCTCTGGTCGAGGCGTGCAGCGACGCCAGTTCCGGGCTGTGCGGTCGATACCGCTGCAGCTCCATCTCCGCCGCGCTGTATCTACCCTGGCCTGCCAACGCGACACTGCGGTGCCAGCTCTCATGCGCATCGGCCGCCGGAGGAAGCGGGAATCGGCCGGGGTTCGCACCGAATGCCGCATCGAAGAGTGCGGACTGCGACGCGGCGAACAACGAGCTCTGTTCCGAGGACACGACGCAAGGGTAGGACCTTCGAACAGGCTCGTCTTCGGTAGCTGCCGCCCCCGCTCGAATCAGCCATGGCCCTCGCCCGGCGGGCAATCATCGGCGAGCAGACAATCATTGTTTCGGGCCGGTTCTCCTTCGACCACCACTGTCGAATGCATCCGTGACTTTCCGGTGCGAATGCAGTTTTCAAGGAATTAACAATGTCGGCCAAGGGCGATCAGGAAACAGGAATCTGAACGCCGTGTGGCGAATAGGTTAATTGCCATCACGAGAACTCGAATCGCACGCGGGCGCGCGGCGCACCTTCGGATGAGGTCTTCACTCGTACCGACTGGTCTGCGCATGCACGGCCGGCGGCCGCGCGTCGGGTCGAGGATCGAAACGATCGGACTCTTTCCAGCGTCCCGCACCGCGACCGACCTTGACTGAACCACCCTTGACCTGCATGAACACACGCGAACGTGGTGCTTTCCTGTACTGCGAATCGGCAGGCGACGGGCGTTGCAGTGCAGCCGAACGGCACGAGAGGCACCGCCGCTGCCTCCCCATACTCTCCCGCCGTTCCACTTTCTTCAACAGGAAGAGCACGCACGCCGGGGGTTCCAAGTAAATATCGCCAGTGTTAATTCTTCGCCCCACAACTATGCATTTGCCCACGACAGAGAAGTGTTGACTCGTTTTCGTCGATCCACATAACGTTGTCGGCATTCGGATCACGAATCCGAGAAGCCACACCACCCTAGGAGTTCTCATGCCGCAGCCGAACCACCTCCCTGGGCCGAATGCCGACATCTGGGATTGGCAGATGCACGGCTTGTGCCGTGGCGTCGACTCGTCCATGTTCTTCCACCCGGACGGAGAGCGCGGCCGGGCCCGAGCACAGCGCGAGATGCGCGCCAAGGAAATGTGCCGAAGCTGCCCCGTTCTCGCACAGTGCCGCACGCACGCCTTGAACGTCAGCGAGCCGTACGGCATCTGGGGCGGGATGTCGGAGACCGAACGGGAACTGCACGCCCGGCACAATCGTCGCCGCATCGCGGTGTAGCCGGACAGACAAAAGAAAGAAGCCCCCAACCCTGGGCGGGTTGGGGGCTTCTCCCTTGTCACCGAACGGTCAGTGAGCGTGTCCGTGTCCGGCCGCAGGCTCGGGATCCTCTTCCGGCTTCTCCACGATCGCGCTCTCCGTCGTCAGGATCATGCGCGCCACAGATGCCGCGTTGACCACTGCGGAGCGCGTCACCTTCACCGGATCGACGACGCCGTCGGCCAGCAGGTCGCCGTACGTCAGAGTCGCAGCATTGAATCCGTGACCCTTCGACAGCTCGGCAACCTTGTTGACGACAACCGAACCGTCGATGCCCGCGTTGGAGGCGATCCAGAACAGCGGAGCGTTGAGTGCCGTGCGCACGACGCCCACTCCGGTGGCCTCGTCTCCGGTCAGTCCGAGATCGTCGGCCAGAGCCAGCGCTGCCTGGGTCAGAGCCGAACCACCGCCGGGAACGATGCCCTCTTCGATGGCGGCCTTGGCCGCTGCGACAGCATCGTCGACGCGGAACTTGCGTTCCTTGAGCTCGGTCTCGGTGGCGGCACCGACCTTGATGACAGCGATACCGCCCGAGAGCTTCGCCAGTCGCTCTTCGAGCTTCTCGCGATCCCACTCGGAGTCGGTGTTGTCGATCTCGCGGCGGAGTTGCCCCACACGCGCATCGATGTCGTCCTGGGTGCCGGCTCCGTCGACGATGGTCGTCTCGTCCTTGGTGACGACCACGCGGCGGGCGCGTCCGAGCAGCTCGAGGCCTGCTTCCTTCAGACTGAGACCGACATCGGCGGTGATGACCTGACCGGCCGTCACAACCGCAAGGTCATCGAGGAACGCCTTGCGGCGATCTCCGAAGAACGGTGCCTTGACGGCGACGGCCTTGATCGTCTTGCGGATGGAGTTGACGACCAACGTCGAGAGCACCTCGCCTTCGGTGTCCTCGGCGATGATGAGCAACGGCTTACCGCTCTCGGCAACCTTCTCCAACAGCGGAAGGAAGTCGGGAAGCGAGGTGATCTTCTCGCGGTAGAGCAGGATGTACGCGTCCTCGAGGACGGCCTCTTGCGTATCGACGTCGGTGACGAAGTACGGCGAGAGGTAGCCCTTGTCGAACTGCACGCCCTCGGTGACCGAGAGTTCGGTGTGCAGAGTCGAGGACTCCTCGACGGTGACGACGCCGTCTGCACCGACACGGGTGAGGGCCTCGCCGACGAGCTCGCCGATCTCGGGGTCACGGGAGGACACAGTGGCAACCTGGGCGATGGCCTGCTTGCCCTCGACTGGGGTGGCGGCCGCGAGCAGTGCCTCGGCAACCTTGTCGGCGGCCTTGGAGATGCCCGATCCGAGCGCGATCGGGTTTGCACCCGCTGCGATGTTCTTCAGACCCCCGCGCACGAGCGCCTGCGCGAGAACCGTCGCGGTGGTGGTTCCGTCGCCTGCGACGTCGTTGGTCTTGGTGGCGACACTCTTGACCAGCTGCGCTCCGAGGTTCTCGAACGGATCTTCCAGGTCGATCTCACGAGCGATGGATACACCGTCGTTGGTGATCGTGGGACCACCGAAGGCCTTCGACAGGACGACGTGGCGTCCACGCGGTCCGAGCGTGACCTTGACTGCGTCGGCCAGCTTGTCGACGCCGCGTTCGAGTGCTCGGCGAGCTTCCTCGTTGAACTGAATTTGCTTTGCCATGTTTCGGTGTTACTCCTTCGAGTAAAGAAACTCGATCGAACGCACACCGCCCCGGGACCGACACGAGATCGGCTACCGGGGCGGGATGCGTTGTGGCCTACTTGGCGATGACTGCCAGCACGTCGCGTGCCGACAGAATCAGGTACTCCTCGCCGGCGTACTTGATCTCGGTGCCGCCGTACTTGCTGTAGATGACGGTGTCACCTTCTTTGACGTCGACCGGAATGCGGTTGCCCTTTTCGGTGACCCGGCCTTCGCCCACGGCGACGACGGTGCCCTCCTGGGGCTTCTCCTTGGCTGTGTCGGGGATGACCAGACCGGAGGCGGTCGTCGTCTCGGCCTCGTTGGCCTGGACGAGGATCTTGTCCTCGAGCGGCTTGATTTTCACGCTCGCCACGTTGAGCCCTCCAAAGTTATGGGGTACGCGCCCGAGGTCGGATCCCCGGGCAGCTGTGTGTAGGTACTTCTCGTACGGTCCTGACAAACACGGCACGAACTCGTTCCCGTCGTCGCGGGTGCCGGGACTTCGCTCGGTGCCAACTAGCACTCTATACACGAGAGTGCCAGCACTCAAGGGCTGGGTTCGCCAGGTTCGGATCGAGGCCCGCTCGAACGATTCCGAGTCGAGGACAACGCACGGAATTTCCATGGCAGCCGCGGGAGGCGATGTGCTGATTCGGAGCCGAATCGCCGAAAGCAGACGCCTTTTTCTTGTTTTTTTCGAGGACCCGAAATTGCACCGAAACCCCAGGTAGAACATCTCGATATTCCGCAAGACAAGCAACCGAACGAAGCCGCGGACTCGCATCGACGCTGGAAGTAACGTTACGATAACGGAGCTGTCCGAACGATAACGATCGACAACTGTGCCGCGACAAGGCACCTGAAGCAGTCGATTCAGCGCATATACAGGGTGGGAGGTTCACGATGAGAATTGGCGTGGGCATCTCCACCGGCTCCGAGGTCGTGTGCGCCGCTCTCGTCTCCGTCGACAGCGACGGCAGCCGCGAGGTCGACTACCGCACGGTCTCGGCCGATCGCCAAGCCAATACCGACATGGGCGATCTGGTCGTTTCCGCCATCGAACTCATGGCCTCGCTCATTCCCGGGCACCGAGAACCCGACGCCATAGCCGTGACCTACCGTACCGAGGAGCACGCTGCAGGTATCCGAGCCGCGCTCGCGCACACCACCCGGGACGTTCGACTGGTTCCCGAATCTGCGGCCGCGACAGCACACCTGACGACCACCGGTCTGATCGACCGATACGCCACGATCTCCCTGGTGGATCTCGGAGCATCGGGCCTGTCGGTCACCGTGACCGACCGAGCCACCGGCACAGTGCTCTCCCACGGCCGCTCGGAGACCGTCCACGGCAACGCACTGAACGCGCTGGTCAAAAATCTCGTCCAGGACATGACCCGCGACAACCTCCGAGACGATATCCGCGACGACCGCGGAATCGGCTCGGCCCGGTACCGGTCGATCAAGGAGCAGCTCTCCCGCGTGGACGAGGTCCGGATAGAGCGGTACAGCGGGGTACCGCTGACCGTGACCCGGGACGCGTTCGACGCCGCTGCCTCCCCGATCTTCGACACCGCCGCTCAGTACGTGCGCGAGGTGTTCGACAACAGTGCCCGTGAGCCCGAGGCGATCGTGTCGATCGGTGGCGGCGCACACATACCTCTGCTCGCCGCAACGCTCACCGCGAAGTTCCGCGTTCCGGTGATTCGACTCCCCGAACCCGACGCCGTTCTCGCCATCGGCGCAGCCACCGTTGCCGCATCTTCCGTCTGCGGCGAGTACCAACTGGTGACGGCAGCCCGGAACGCCACTGGAAAGGTGAGCCGATACGCCGGTGCGATCGCCGCAGCCGTCGTCGCAGGCGGTCTGGTTCTCGCCTACGGCGTGCAGACGATGAATCCGGCCGATGATCCCAATGTCTCGCCTGCCGGAAGCGCCGCCCAATCAGCGGCTCGATCGGACAACGGCGGACCGGTCGCGCAGGATTCGTCACTCGACGGTCGGACGACACCCGGCAGCACCCCCGGCGAGCGTCCCGGTCCGAGCGCAACCACGATCGACTCCTCGGAATTCTCGGCGACGCCGACCACGTCGGCACCTCTCACCACGACCCCGACGCTGCGTCCTGGCCCCGATCTGCCGTCGATCGAATGGCCGGTCGACTCCGCACCGGAACGCACGTCCCTGGAAGCCACCAGCGAGGAATCGACCCGACCTCGGCCTACGATCACCACCGCTCCGGCCGACCCCTCGGACACGACCGACGCCACCGAACCGAGCCAGTCGAGCCCGGTCAGCCCGGAGCCGACGCCGGAAAACACACCCGAGGCCACCGATGAGTACACCGAGGTGCCGACGGAATCGATCGTCGTGCCGACCACCGACGCGAGTGCGTCGGAATCGACGCCGGAACTGACTCCGCCACCGACCGTGTGGTCTCCTCCGGTGACGACGCCCGAGGCGTCACCGCAGACGAGCGAGCCGCGCACCTCGGAATCATCGACGCCGAGCACACCCTCCGGCTCCACCACCCGAGGCAGTCAGCCAGGCACCTGACTGGTCGCCACCGACAGCCCCGGATCGGTCACCGCGGTGAGAGCGGACGGCTCGGCGCCGCCCGCAACGAGATGAGCGCCCAGGGCCGCGATCATGACGCCGTTATCGGTACACAATCGCGGCTTCGGAATTCTCAGAGTCAAACCCTGCTCAGCACAACGACTTTCGATCAACGATCGAATCCGCGAGTTGGCAGTGGCACCTCCACCCAGAACGATCGTATCGACATCGACATCGGTTGCCGCTCGGACCGCTTTCATCGTCAACACATCGGCGACGGACTCCTGGAACGACGCCGCGATGTCCGCAACGGGAATCGGATCACCGGCGCGTTGCCTGGCCTCGACGAACCGAGCCACGGCGGTCTTGACTCCGGAGAACGAGAAGTCGTAGCGCGCATCCCGCGGTCCGGTCATACCGCGCGGAAACGCAATCGCGGCCGGATCACCCTCGCGCGCAGCCGCATCCAGAGCCGGCCCGCCGGGATAACCCAATCCGAGCAATCGCGCGACTTTGTCGAACGCCTCCCCGGCGGCGTCGTCGACGGTAGTCCCGAGCTCGACGATCGGTCGTGACAAATCATCGACGTGCAGCAGATGAGTGTGCCCACCGGAGACCAACAGCGCCACGCACGACGGCATCGGACCGTGTTCGAGCGTGTCGACCGCAACGTGACCACCGAGGTGATTGACCGCATAGAACGGCACTCCCCACGCGGCGGCATACGCCTTGGCTGCGGCAACTCCGACCAACAATGCCCCGGCCAACCCGGGACCGATCGTCACCGCGACGGCATCGGGGCGCTCGATATCGGCGGCCGCCAGCGCCCGCCGCATGGTCGGCACGATGGCCTCGAGGTGTGCCCGTGATGCGACCTCCGGCACCACCCCGCCGTAGCGCGCATGCTCGTCGACGCTCGATGCGACCTCGTCGGCCAACAGCTCGCAGTGACCCGCATCGGCCCACCGAACGATTCCGACTCCCGTTTCGTCGCAGGAACTTTCGATACCCAAGACGATCATCGGGATGATCCTTCCGTGTTCTCCGGCCGACGCATGGTGAAGGCATCGGCTCCGCTCGGCTGGTAGTACTTGGCCCTGGTACCCACGATCTCGAACCCCTCGCGTCGGTACAACTCGATGGCAGGTTCGTTGTCGGTGCGGACCTCGAGAAAGACCGGGCCACCGTGTTCGTCCGCCACCCGAAGCAGTTCCCCGAGCAATTGCCCCCCGATCCCTCTGCGGTGATGATTCGGGTCCACGCCGATGGTGTGCACCTCGGCCTCACCGACGGCGAACGCGCCGCGGGTGGGCTGCCCGAGCAACGCAACCCCGGCGTAGCCGACCACCTCGCCGTTCTCGCGTGCCGTGACGTAATGATTGTGCGGCGCAGCCAGTTCCGCGATGAACGCATCCTCGGGCCATGGACTGTCGCCCTCGAACAGCACCGTCTCGAGATACGCACAACGCGGGGCGTCCTGCACCGTCATCGGCTCGATGGATGCTGTCACTGCCGTGCCTTCGCTGCCGCCCGCTCGTCGAGCGTCTTGGCGTCGGGGCGGCGGAGGTACAGCGGAACGAGCGGACCCGGGACTGCCCGGCCCTCGACATCAGCGGCGGCGACCGCGACCAGACCCGCCGGAGACGGTGCCTGCACGTCGCGAACAGCAAGCCCGAACGCCGCCGCATGCGGGGCGGACCCGGCGACCGCATCGACTCCGCCGTACTCCAACTCCGCCGGAGCAATGACATCGGGGCCGCCCACCCGAACGCCGGCTTCGTAACGTGCCCAATAGATTTCGCGTCGACGCGCATCGGTCACCACCAGCAGGCAGCCAGGTTCGGCGACATCTGCAGCGATGGCATCGAGGCTGCAGACGCCGTAGACCGGCGCACCGAGCGCGTCACCGAACGCCGCCGCCGTCGCCATTCCCACCCGCAACCCGGTGTACGGGCCGGGCCCGACACCGACGACAACGGCATCGAGGTCGGCAGCAGTGATACCGGATTCGGTGAGGCACTCGAGAATGTTGGGGGTCAGAATCTCCGCATGCGACCTTGCGTCCACCCGAACCCGCATGGCCACAGTCGTCACTGCGGCATCGGAGTCGGCGGACTCGGTCAAGCGCACCACACCTGCGGTGACGGCGGGAGTCGACGTATCGACGGCAAGTACCAGCACGAGGTTTCAGGGTACCCGCCCACCGACGAGCAGAGTCACTCCCGTGGCGCATGGATCCGTTGGAATGCGGCGGTGACATCGTCGGTCGCGTCGACCATCGCCTACGTGACGACAGATTCCACTCGGCTCGCCACCACGCGTCGGATCTCGGAATCCGGGTCTCGCGTCAACCGGACCGACACGTGCCGCTCCGCGAGTTTCTCCACCAGCCCCTCGCCCCATTCGACGACGACGATCGCATCGGTGAGATCGGTGTCGAGATCGAGAGCATCGAGCTCGTCGAGGGCGGACTGTCCCGTCAGGCCGAGCCGATAAGCGTCCACGTGCACCAGTGCCACCGGCGGCAATCCACGAGGCCTCGGCCCGGGCCGATGCTCACGGGCAATGACGAAGGTGGGCGAGGTCACGCGCCCCTGCACACCGAGGCCCGCCGCGATGCCTTTGGTCATGGCGGTCTTACCGGCACCCAACGGACCGTCGAGAATCACCAGATCTCCCGCAACCAGAACGTTCGCCAGTCGCGCACCGAACTCGGCGGTCTCTGCGGCGGTGGCCAAGTCGGCTTCCACCGGCAAGGTCAGTGACTCCTCAGACAATGCCCCACCGGCGTTTCTTGCCTGCGGCCTCGACCGCCCGAGCCACCAGACGCACGATCGCGGCGTTGACCTGATCCGGAAATTCGAGCTGGACCAGGTGCCCACCCTGGCGAACACGCACCATCTCCGATCGCGGCAAGGACTCGGCCAGTGCCTGCGAACTACTGAACGGAATGATCCAGTCCTCGTCGCCGCACACCACCGCCACCGGAATGTTCTCGAATTCCGCCAGCGCCTCCGATTCGTCGTGCAGCTCGAGCGTCTCGAGAAAGTTGACGATGGTGACGACGGAGGTGTCGTCGATCATCGATTGGGAGAACTCCACCAATCGAGGCGAGACCCTGGTGCCGTAGGAGGCCGCGCGCAGCACAGGTGAGATGAGCGCGCGCACCGCGCCACGCCCGAATTGCACGAGACCCGGCGACGTACGGACCGCGAGCCGAAATGCGTCGACCGCCGGGTTCTGCAAACTCCGACCCACTCCGGACCGAGCCAGACCCGCTGCGGTCGTCGAGATCAGCACCGCCCCGATCACTCGCTGACGCAGCACATCCGCTCGTTGCCGTGCCATGGACAGTATCGACATCCCGCCCATCGAGTGTCCCACCAGGATGATGCGTCCCTCGGGTACCACCGCGCGGATCACCGCGTCTAGATCGAGACCGAGCTGGCCGATAGTGCAGCTCTCCGGGGTGGGCACACCCGAGCGTCCGTGCCCGCGCTGGTCGTAGAACACCATGCGCACCGTCCCGCCCCACTGCTGTTCGAGCCCGCGGCGCTGAAAATGCCACGAGGAGGTGCGCAGGCAGTAGCCGTGCACGAAGACGACGGTCAGATCTGCATCCGACGGGCCGACCTCGCGAATCGCCAGTGGCACACCGTCGTCCGCGGTGACGATGCTGCCGCGGTCGGCATCCATGAGGTCGAGATTCTCGGTTGCCAGTGGATCCTTGTTGGACCGAAACACCGTCTCGCGCACTACGATTGAAATACTTTCCAGAAATCCGAGCATGATCTAATGTGTCGCCTCCCCTGAGCGCGCGTCGACGAACCGTCGTCGAACACGTCCACGAATGCCGGTGACGACTTCGTAGCTGATCGTGTCGAGCGCGTCTGCCCAATCCTGAGCGTTCGCCTCGCCCCTGTCCCCTGTGCCGAACAATAACGCCTCGTCGCCGAGCGCGACACCCGAGCCGTCACCGCCGAGGTCGACGACGAACTGGTCCATACATACTCGTCCCACCGAGGGATAGCGCCGACCTGCGATCGTCACCTCGAACCGACCACTGAGGCTCCGGACGACGCCGTCGGCGTATCCGAGCGCGACGAGGGCGACCACGGTGTCGGTCGGCGCGGTCCAGGTATAGCCGTACGACACCGATTCACCTTCGCTCACCGCCTTGATGTTCACAACCTGCGCCGACAGGGTCATCACCGGCCGCAAGCCGAACATTCCCAACGACGGCACGGGCGACAAACCGTACAGAGCGATACCCGGACGGACCATGTCGAAACCGAGATCGGGCCGGGTCAGGGTGGCTGCCGAGTTGGACAGGTGCACAACCGCCGGAGGCGTTCCGCGCCTGGTGGCGCGAGCGACCGCATCGCGGAGACGCTCGGCCTGAGCATCGTTGGCCGGGTGATCGGGTTCATCGGCGCAGGCCAAGTGCGAGAACATTCCGGTCAACCGCACACTGCCCGACGCGACGGCCGCTGCCGTCGTATCGAGCACGGCATCGAGATCTGCCTCCGCGACCCCGTTGCGGTTCAAACCTGTATCGATCTTGAGCGAGACGTCGGCGGTATCCCCGACACGCTCCGCTGCATCCACCACTGCGTCGAGTTGCCGCGAAGTGGATACGCCGATTCCCACCCGCTCGGTGATGGCAGCAGCGAAATCCGAATCCACACGGTGCAACCACGTCAGCACCGGCACGTCGATCCCCGCTGCGCGCAGTTCGAGGGCCTCGCCGATGGTTGTGACGCCGAGTTCCTGCGCGCCCGCCGCGACCGCAGCACGCGCCACCTCGACGCCGCCGTGGTTGTATCCGTCGGCCTTCACGACCGCCATCACGGAGGCATGTCCGGCGAACTGCTGCAATACGCGAACGTTGTGGGCCACCGCATCGAGACCGATCGACGCCACCGCGCCCGAATCGGTTCTCGCAATGCTGCAGCCGGTAGTCACAACGTTCGATAGTGCCACCCGAGCCACGCGTACGACGGACCAGGGTGGCACGACACATGACACACTCGGTCTCTCGAGCGACGCAGAAACTATCCGGACCCCACTGTGAGTGAGCGCACGATACGAATCGCCTCCGGGATGGCCGCGCACAAACGACTCGCCGACACCGGTGCCGCGAGTTCTCCCCCTGACCCCTGCGCAGCGCGCGCTGCGGCCAATGCGTGAACTCGCGCCCCACAGGCCGCCGCCGTCGACGGTGCCATTCCCGATGCCAGCAAGGATCCGACAATGCCCGACAGCACATCACCGGACCCTGCCGTCGAAGCGGCCGATCCACCCGCGTCGCTCACCACGGTGGTGCCGTCCGGATCGGCGATGATCGTTGCGCGCCCCTTGAGCAGCACGGTCACACCCCACCGGGAGGCGAGATCACGCACAGCACCCACGCGGTCGGGACCGGGGTCCGCTCCGGTCAGACGGGCGAATTCTCCTGCGTGCGGGGTCAGCAGAGTCGGTGCAGTGCGCCCGGCGACCCAACTTTCGTTGCGAGCGAGAATCGTCAGCGCGTCCGCATCGACGACCACCGGTAGATCTGTCTCCAACACGGTCCGCACGATCTCTGCCGAATCCTCGCCGGTTCCGAAGCCAGGGCCGACCGCCCACGCCTGCACTCTCCCGGCCGCCTCGAGATCCGGGGCGACGACGACCTCAGGATGGTGCGAGACAACGTCGTTACCTGCACTGCCCACGTAACGGACCATGCCGGAGGTCGCCGAGACAGCGGCTCCGACACACAGCAGCGCCGCACCGGCGAACTCCGCACTGCCCGCGAGGACACCTACGACACCCTGCGAGTACTTGTCGTCCGAGGCAGTAGGAACAGGCCAGATTCGCCCGACCTCGGCCGGCTCGAACGATGTCATCGCCGGAGCCGGGAGCTCCAGTCCGATATCGACCAGATCGATGCGGCCACAACGAGGCACGGCGAGGACGTGCACCGGTTTGCGGGCACCGAACGTCACCGTCACATCGGCCGTCACGGCAGGCCCCGGCGCCGCACCGGTCTCGGGATCGACTCCGCTGGGTACATCGACAGCCACGATCGGTGCGGTGACCTGCCCGAGAACCGCAGCGGCGTCGGGTCGCAGCGGGCCCTTTCCCGAAATTCCCACGATGGCGTCGATGACGATATCGGCCGGTCCGCACCGGCTCACCACTCGTCCGCCCGACGCGCGTAACGCCTCCAGCCCCGCGGCATGTGCCCTCGCCGGGTCGAGTAGCAGCGCAGACACCGACACGCCACGCCGACGCAGAAACGCCCCGGCCCACAGACCGTCGCCGCCGTTGTCGCCCGTGCCCACCAGAATCGTCACTCGTCGACCGGCGACGCCACCCGTGCGCTCGGCCAGCTCGCGGGCCACGATCGTCGCCACACCGTACGCAGCGCGGCGCATCAGCACACCGTTCGGCAACGACTTCAGCAGCGGCGCTTCCGCGTTCCGAATCTGCTCGGGTGTGTAGTAGCCACGCATGTTCACGTCCTCTCGTTGCAACACCGCTGCACCCTTACGTCCCGAGACGACCGGGGTGCCGCCGCCGGCAGGTCGACTACTACTCGACGGTGACGGACTTGGCCAGATTTCGCGGCTTGTCCACGTCGTAGCCACGCGCCTGCGCGACCTCGGCGGCGAACACCTGCAACGGGATCGTCGACAACAGCGGCTGCAACAACGTGGATGCGGCCGGAATCTCGATCAGATTGTCCGCGAAAGGCCGGACGGCCTCGTCGCCTTCCTCGGCGATGACGACCGTCCACGCACCACGGGCCTGAATCTCGCGAATGTTGCTCAGCATCTTCGAATGCAACACCGCGCGACCCTTCGGTGACGGCATCACGATGATCACCGGCACACCGTCCTCGATGAGCGCGATGGGTCCGTGCTTGAGCTCGCCCGCCGCAAAGCCCTCCGCGTGCATGTACGCGAGTTCCTTGAGCTTGAGCGCGCCTTCGAGCGCAACCGGGTACCCCACGTGGCGGCCGAGGAACAGAATTGTCGTGGCCGTCGACAATTCACGCGCGAGCGCTCGCACCGGTTCCACCGTTTCGAGAACCCGCTGCACCAACTCCGGCATGGCTTCGAGTTCGGCGAACTCGCGGGCGACCTCGTCGGGGTACTTGGTGCCGCGTGCCTGGGCCAACGCCAGACCGACCAGATAATTGGCAGTCACCTGAGCGAGAAATGCCTTGGTGGAGGCCACGCCGATCTCCGGACCCGCCCGGGTGTACAGAACAGCGTCGGCCTCGCGAGGAATCTGCGAGCCGTTGGTGTTGCAGACCGCGAGAACGCGCGCCTTCTGATCCTTGGCATGCCGCACGGCTTCGAGCGTGTCCGCGGTTTCGCCGGACTGCGAAATGGCGACCACCAGGGTCGATCGATCCAGGACCGGATCGCGATAGCGGAATTCGCTGGCCAGTTCGACCTCGACCGGGAGCCTGGTCCAGTGCTCGATGGCGTACTTGGCGAGCAGACCCGAGTGGTACGCACTGCCGCAGGCCACGACGAACACCTTGTCCACGTCGCGCAGTTCCTGATCGGACAGGCGCTGCTCGTCGAGCACGATTCGACCGTTGGCGAAATGCCCGAGCAGCGTGTCCGCCACTGCGGCAGGCTGCTCCTGGATCTCCTTGAGCATGAAGTAGTCGTGGCCGCCCTTCTCGGCAGCTGCCAAATCCCAGTCGATGCGGAACGGACGCCCCTGTACTTCGTTTCCTTCGAAGTCACTGATGTCGTATCCGTCGGCGGTGATGACGACGACCTGATCCTGGCCGAGTTCGACGGCATCGCGGGTGTGCTCGATGAACGCAGCGACATCGGATCCGAGGAACATCTCGCCGTCGCCGACACCGAGCACCAGCGGCGTGGAGCGGCGCGCCGCGACGATCGTGTCCGCATGATCGGAATGGGTGAACACCAGGGTGAAAGCACCTTCGAGTCGCCGCAGTACTGCTTTCGCGCTGGCAACGAAGTCGCCTGCGGTCGGGCCGTCTGCGTAGGCGCGAGCGACCAGGTGCACCGCGACCTCGGTGTCGGTATCGGAGAGGAACTCCACCCCTACCGCTTCGAGCTCGGCGCGCAGCGGAGCAAAGTTCTCGATGATGCCGTTGTGCACCACTGCGACCGTGCCCGACGCATCACGATGTGGATGGGCATTGCGGTCGGTCGGCCGTCCGTGAGTCGCCCACCGAGTGTGGCCCATCCCGGTGGTGCCCACGAACTTGTCGGTGCCGACGTCGTCGAGCTCGGCTTCCAAATTCGCCAGCCGACCCGCCTTACGCTCGATCGCGCTTGCGCCCGCACCATCGAGTATCGCGATCCCCGCCGAGTCGTAGCCCCGATATTCCATACGCCGAAGCGCTTCGACCACCACACCCAGAGCTGGGCGGTGGCCGACGTAACCCACGATTCCGCACATGGTGATTGAGGGTACTCGGCACGACCCGCACGACCCATTCGCTCAGGTGAACGTGTCCGGTGTGCCCGCCACGAGCCAAGGTTCGGTACCGTCATCTCTCGTGGCGAAACCCAAGAAGCTGGCATCTGCTCTCTCCAAGCGCGGCCCGCACAAGGTACTCCGAGGCAACCTGGCCTTGGCCGGGCAACCCGGCGTCGTCTACACCCCGGCCGAGGGCTTCGGCCTGCCCGGCGTGGCCTTCGCGCACGGCTGGATGCTCCGACCTGGCCATTACACCGACACCTTGAAGCACTTGGCGTCCTGGGGCATCGTCGTTGCAGCACCTGATTCCGAGCGCGGGATCGTTCCCTCGCACCGGGGCCTCGCCACCGACCTGGGCACTGTGCTCGACATCATGACCGGAGTGCGGCTCGGGCCGGGCAACATCAGCGTGCATCCGGAGAAACTCGCCACAGCCGGTCACGCGATGGGTGCCGGAGCCGCTGTCCTCGCCGCCTCGACCCGGTCCGACATCAAAGCCGTCGCAGCACTGTTCCCGGCACCGACTGCCCCCTCGTCCGAGCACGCCGCAGCCGGTCTGACCGTGCCCGGGCTCGTCGTCGGCGACAACTCGAACGCGGATTCGCTCACCGACAACTCGCTCGCACTTGCCCAGGCCTGGCCCGGAAACCCCGTCCTGCGACGGGTGGACGGCTCGTCAGCGGATGGATTCGTCGAGGGTCGGCGGATTCTCGGTGCCCTCGGCATCAACAAACCCGATCGCAAGACCCAGCAGCGCACCCGAGCCGTACTGACCGCGTTCCTGCTGTTCCACCTGACCGGTGACTCCGACTACGAGGAGCTGGCCGGATCGACCGGCGAGATCGACGGCACCAGGGCTGTCGATCCACACTCACCGCTCGACGCGCAGCCCAAGCCGAAGGCCTCTGCGTCGATCAAGGCTCTGCTCGGACGCGGCTGAACGCCGGCCTTCAGACCAACCACGATCGGGGCCGCTGTTCGGGTTCGGTCTCGACATGCGATGACGGCTCTCGACGATCCAGATGAGCGGGCTGCAGTACCGAACCGCGATGGGGATCGATGTCGTGATCGGGACTGATCGCGATGTCCGAGTCGAGGTGGTCTCGAACAGCGGTGGGAGTTCGGGCCCGACGAATCACCTCGGCTGCATCCGCCAGCCCCCGTCGATGTTCGTCGCGTATCCGATGCAGCTCTCGCCGCCACCAGCCGTCCGAGCTCACAGTGCCCCCGCCTCGCTCAGGCCGGCACCGGTGCCCGGCCCGGGCTGCGGTCCATCGAGGTGGGGCTGATCGTCGGATGCAGGGCGATCCGCCGATACCGAATGTGCCGCCGCGAGCGGTTCATCCACGGCAGGTGCGCCAGCCGAGTCCTCACCGATGGGCGGGGCATCCCCGCCCGGCTCGGTCCGGCACTGCTCCTGCGCGTCCTCCCCCGGATCGGACGAGACATCGCCGAGACCCGATTCCGTCGGCGCTGGTTCGGTCGGCACTGGTTCCGTCGGCGCTGGTTCCGTCGGCGCTGGTTCCGGCACCATGTGGTCCCGAGATATCGGGTCCGGGGCCATCGGTTGCGGCGCTACCGGGCCCGGCGCTACCGGGTCCGGGGGCATCGGGTCGGTAGTTTCGGGGGCCGGTACTGGTTCGGCCGCCGCAGCCTGCTGTGAGTTCGCCTCACTGCCGGGAACCTCGACGACCTCGGGCAGTCCCAACGGACCAATTCGTAGCTCGAACGAGCGAATCCCGAGCCCCGGGGTGTCGAGTTCCAGCGAGACCGCACCATCGTGCTCGAGCGCGATACGGGCCCGATGGCCATCGAGCTCCGCTTCGAGATGGCCGCGCTCATCCGCGTCGGCAGCTCCAGGCGGCGACGGCGATCCAGCACCGGAGATGCCGTCCGGCATCGACGCCCCGCCGTCCGCCTCCCGAGGACCAGCTGCCGATGGACCCTCGGTACGGGCGCGGTCTGCACTGCCGCTGGGCTCGCGGTCGGCACTGTTATCGCGGTCGGCACTGTTGTCAGGGCCCTCGGTATCCAAGGCGTCCTCGACCCGCCCGACGATCTCGGTCACCACCCGATCCACCAACCCGTCCAGTGCATGGCCGAGCGCGGCACCGGGCACCGCCCCGTCGAACAGTGCGCCGGGTTCCGCGCCGCCACCGCCGCCACCGCCGACTGTGGCGGGGTCGTTCGCCGACCCTGTCGTCGTCGGCCCCGCTGGTTCCGGTGCCGCAGATCCCGCAGGTATTGCCGGGGGCGACGCAGGCCCGTCGAACACCGGCCATGGATCGGCTGGTGCCACTACACCGGGGGTGATCGTCCAACCCCGGTCGTCCAGCTCGGCGAACGAGGGCTCGTGCACGCTGTCCAGCGCCTTCACGACCAACGCCAGACAGTCGCGCACGGCGGTATCGGTGCAGCTGCAGGCATGCATGACGGCGTCGCACGTGCCCTTCATCCGTGGCACGAACTCGGTGTCGATCCAGCTCCGACAACGCGCCGCCACCTCGGCCGCGAACTCGTCGGAGAGATCGGGGCTGCCCGCTCGCTCGGCGAGGTCGGGGAATGCCGAACCCAAGCGGGGGAACACCGACTCCCGATCGACCGGAAGGCATTCGATTCCGGACGCCAGCAAAATCGCGTCGATCTGATCGGCGTTCTTACCGTCGACAGTCTCGATATCCAGACCTCCGACCAGTTCCGCCTTATCGGTGACAGCCTCGCGGAGAACGTCGACGGCGGCGCACATCGTTTGATGGGAATCCTCGATCGCAAGGAGAAAGTCCGCCGCGGTCTGCTGCTCCGCTGCGAGGTAGCTCTGCACGGCATCGCCTGCGTCGCCGTGCCATCGCAACCTCAGAACTCGGCGCAATTGAATGTGTTCTTCGAGTTGTTCGGCGAGTACTGCAGACATCGCCTCGACCGCGTCTGCATCGGCATCTAGCGCCGCCAGGTTCAGGCCCCGTTGCTCGTCGTATCTCGCACACACCTGCTCGTACTCCGGGCAACCGCCCCTACCGGGCACTCGACCGACCAGAGGCAGGAAGCGCTCGAAATGCAGCAGACCGGTCGCGTGCGCGTCGAGAATGTCCTCGACCGACGAGCCCGGCGTCAGCGAGTCGCGTGGAGGCGTCATCGAGGAAACTCGATCGCCCGGACGGTGGCCTCGTCCTGGCTTTCGTACTCGTTCATCGACGCGGTGAGGGCGTCGGAAATGTCGTCGACCGAGGATTTCCACGCCCCGACTGCGCGGCCGAGCCCCAGGTGAGCCCGAGTGTAGGCGGCTCCGAGATCGCGGTAGTTCCGCCCGGCCCCCGCCGCACCGAAGCCTGGATCGGCCACGCTGTCTGCAGCGCCGCCGAGGACATCGGCCGATGCCGCCAGGGCATCCGCAACTCCTCTGACGCGGACCACGTCCACCACGAATCCATCGCTCATACGTCCCGCCCCCTTCACGTGCCCCTTTCCGACTATGACGTGCGCCGACGCACATCGGTTCCGCACGGAGCGGTAACGTCCCGATGTGAAATGTCAGTAACAGGTACCTGAAGTAGCTTCACCAGCTGCTCAACGACCGAGGAGTCCCATGCACATCGGAACGATGCTGAATTACAGCGGTGGTTTCAACGAGACCGTTGCCGAGGTCGCCGAGCTCGAGAAGGCAGGTCTCGACATCATCTTCGTGCCCGAGGCCTACTCGTTCGACGCCGTCAGCCAACTGGGATTCCTCGCAGCCAAGACGAGCACCATCAAGATCGCGTCGGGCATCTTCCAGATCTACACCAGGACACCGTCATTGACCGCCATGACCGCGGCGGGGCTCGACTACGTCTCGGAGGGTCGATTCGTCCTCGGGCTGGGGGCCTCGGGACCGCAGGTGGTCGAAGGCTTCCATGGGGTCAAGTACGACGCACCCATCGCGAGAACCCGTGAGGTCATCGAGATCTGCAGGCAGGTCTGGCGACGCGAAAAGGTGCAACATCAGGGCAAGTACTACCAGATTCCGCTGCCCGCCGACCGAGGCACCGGGCTCGGCAAGCCCCTCAAGCTGATCAATCACCCTGTGCGCGATCGTATTCCGGTTGTGATTGCTGCTCTGGGCCCCAAGAACGTCGAGCTCACCGCCGAGATCGCCGAAGGCTGGCAGCCCATCTTCTACTTCCCCGAGAAAGCTGCCGACGTGTGGGGCGATTCCCTCGAGGCAGGCAAGGCCAAGCGTGATCCTTCACTGGGCGAACTCGAGGTGTTCGCAAGCCCCACCCTGGCCATCGGCGAGGATGCGGAGAAGTACCTTCCCTGGGTCAAGCCGCATCTGGCGCTCTACATCGGCGGCATGGGAGCCAAGGGGAAGAACTTCTACAATTCGCTGGCTCAGCGGTACGGCTACGAGGCCGAGGCCGCGAAGATCCAGGACCTCTACCTTGCCGGCAAGAAGGAAGAAGCTGCAGCCGCCGTCCCCGACGAGCTCGCCCGCTCGGTCAATCTCATCGGGCCGGAAAGCTACGTCAAGGAGCGGGTCGCCGCGTTCGCCGAAGCGGGAGTCACCACGCTCAATGTCGCGCCGCTGGCCGAGAACACCGCGGGCCGCGTCGCGCAGCTGACTGCACTGCGCGAACTCACCGACTGAAAGATCAGACCGACGCGACCCGGCCCGCCAGCTCCTCGGCGAGCCGGGTCGCCAGGTCGAGTTCGGACGCTTCGACCATCACTCGCACCAACTGTTCGGTACCGCTGGGACGCAACAGGACTCGACCCGTCTCCCCGAGCTCACGCTCGGCCACGGCCACCGCGTCGGAGACGGACGGAGCCGATGCCACGGCTGCCTTGTCCGATACGCGCACGTTGATCAGCACCTGCGGCAAAGTCCGCATCACCGACGCGAGATCGGCGAGAGTACGTCCGGTCTGCGCAATCCGTTCCATCAGCCGCAACGCGGTCGCGATTCCGTCGCCCGTAGTTCCGACCGCGGGAAGCACGAGGTGCCCGCTCTGCTCACCGCCGAGCGCGAATCCCCCGCGACGCAATTCCTCGAGCACATATCGGTCCCCGACGGCGGTGGTACGCAGCGTGATTCGAGCCTCACGCATCGCGATGTGGAGCCCGAGATTGCTCATGACCGTGGCGACCAACGTGTTGTCGGTCAACTGACCCGCATCGCGCATCGCGATGGCCAGCACCGCCATGATCGCGTCCCCGTCCACCACTGCACCCGATGCGTCGACGGCGAGGCATCGATCGGCATCTCCGTCGTGCGCGATGCCGAGGTCGGCTCCGTGCTCCACGACGGCCTTCTGCAACCCCTCGAGGTGCGTCGAACCGCACCCGTCGTTGATGTTGATGCCATCGGGCTCGGCATTGATCGCTACGACCGTGGCACCGGCCCGTCGATAGATCTCCGGTCCGACGACGGAGGCGGCACCGTGCGAGCAGTCCACCACGACGCGCAGGCCGTCGAGTCGATGGGAGACCGAGGCCACGAGATGCTCGGTGTAGCGGCCTCCCGCGTCCTGCGCGAGTTCGATACGGCCGATCGAGGCACCGGTGACGTCGAGCGGGAGCCCGTCTCCGCGGGAGGGGCCAGTCGAATCGAGGGCCGCCTCTATTCGGTCTTCCACGTCGTCGTCGAGTTTGTGGCCACCTGCGGCAAAGATCTTGATCCCGTTGTCGGGCATCGCGTTGTGGGATGCAGAGATCATCACACCGAGTGCCGCACCGTATTCGGCTGTCAGGTATGCGACCGCGGGCGTGGGCAGCACACCGACGTCGATCACGTCGACACCCGAGGCAGTGAGACCGGCCGATACCGCGGCACCGAGCATCGCACCACTGATGCGCGGATCTCGGCCGACCACTGCCACGCACCTGCCTGCGTCGGTGTTCGGTGCCAATACGCTGGCTGCGGCTCGCGCGATCTTCATCGCCAGTTCTGCAGTCAGAACCCCGCCTGCGAGTCCCCGAACCCCGTCGGTACCGAACAATCGCGCCATGAACCAAGAACTCCTTCGAGCGGAGAGAAAGTCGTGAGAAACGGCTCGAGGGCAGGCGTCCGATACTGCTGGATGCCTGCCCTCGAGGATGAAACGGGTAAGACGCGTCAGCGCTTGGAGTACTGCGACGCCTTACGGGCCTTCTTCAGGCCGTACTTCTTGCGCTCGACTGCACGAGCGTCACGCGTGAGGTAGCCGGCAGCCTTGAGTGCCGGGCGATCATCGGGCGTGACCTCGATGAGGGCTCGCGAGATGGCCAGACGCAACGCGCCTGCCTGTCCCGACGGTCCGCCACCATGCAGCAGTGCGGTGATCTCGAAGGACTCTGCGCGGTCGACGAGCACCAGCGGAGCCTTGATGAGCTGCTGGTGCACCTTGTTGGGGAAGTAGTCCTCCAGGGTGCGACCGTTGAGCTTGAAGCCGCCGCCACCCGAGGACAGCCGGACGCGAGCGACAGCTTCCTTACGACGACCGACGGTCTGGATCGGGCGATCGAACACGATCGGAGCCGGAGCCGCGGCAGCAGCCTCGATGTCCGAGGTCACCTCGGGCTCTTCGACTGCCACGAACTCGTCGGCGGCGATCTCTTCGATGTTCTCCTGCGACGTCACGTCATTTCCCTCCGGCGCCGTCACTGGGACACCTGCTTGATCTCGAACGGTACGGGCTGCTGAGCGGCGTGCGGGTGGTTCGGACCCGCGTAGACCTTCAGCTTGCTCGCGATGGCATTACCGAGCTTGTTCTTGGGGATCATGCCGACGACGGCCTTCTCCACGAGACGATCGGGGTTGTTCTCGAGCACCTGGCGAGTCGAGCGCGACTTCAGACCGCCCGGATGGCCGGAGTGGTGGTGATGGAACTTGCCGTCGAGCTTGTTGCCACTGATGGCAACCTTCTCGGCATTGATGATGACGACGAAGTCGCCACCGTCGACGTTGGGTGCGTAGGTGGGCTTGTGCTTGCCACGGAGCAGAGTCGCAGCCTGGACGGCGAGGCGTCCGAGCACGACGTCCGTGGCGTCGATCACATGCCACGTCCGGGTGGTGTCCCCGGCCTTCGGGGCGTAAGTAGACACAGAAAATTCCTGTCTTCATGATGTCGCTGCTGGCCAAGACGAGTGAGTGCCCTCGGCGGCCAGTTGAGACCCGAGGACAAGAGCTCGATACGCATCGACAATGCGCGGCGAGCCCATACACGCCAACGGGAGACGATACCGGGAGTGCTCGCCCAGGTCAAAACGCCTCAGCGCAGTCGGACGCACAGCACGCACCGCCGAGCGGCGGGAAGCGCGTCGAGCCGCATCAGCGGAATCTCGCGGCCACACCGCTCGCAGGAACCGTACGTGCCGGCGGCGAGCCGCGCTCGGGCCGCGTCGATCTCGCGGAGCTCGGACTCGGTGTCGTCGATCAGAGCGGCGATCTTCGCGCGCTCGAAAGCGATCGTCGACCCCTCCGGGTCGTGCTCGTCGTCGTCGGTGGTCCAGCGCGATCCTTCGATCACCGACGCCAGTTCCTCCCGAAGGGACTCGAGCCGGTGTTCGGAACGCGACCGTTCCCCCTCGAGGACGGCTCCGAAATCCATCATCACAACAGTAGACACCGAACAGCTGCCGGATCGAGTGAAACTGCCTGTGCCCCGACCGATTCCTCGGCCGGGGCACAGGCAGTTTCAGAACGTCGAGAGAGAAAAGTCAGCGCGCCATCCGCGCTTTGTTGGCCATTTCGACGCCGTGCATGGTCTCGCCACCGGTGCGGGCGGCCGCCACGAGGCTCGACAGGATGAGGTTGAGCTCGTCGGATGCAGAATTCCACTGGCGCTGCAGCTCGAAGTACGACGTCATCGCGTCGCCCTCCCACGACTGATAGAGCCGCTTAGCGGTGCTGTCCACGTCTGCCAGCAGGTCCTTGGTCACGTTCGCCTGCTTGTTCATCGCCTCGGTCAACGCCGCGATCTGCGCGAAGTCGTATTTCATGTCGGTTCGGTCTCCTAGGTCGGGCTTGGTCGGGTGGTACGTGCGGTCACCGGATACGAGGGTCTATTTGAAGCTGGACAGGCCCGAGTTCAGGGATCCGGCTACCTGGTTGACGGCCGCGACATTGTCGTCGTCGGCGTCCGAGTAGCCGTGGCCGTTGGTCTTGATATCCGCCGAGATCTGCTCCAACGCACTGCGCATCTTCTGCGCACTGGTATCCCATTGCGCCATGACATCCTGAAACGACTTGCCCGCCTTACCGACCCAGGCCTGGGCGGTCTGCTCGACGATGGAGCGAACCGCCGAATTGGAGGCGTTGA
Organism: Rhodococcus sp. MALMAid1271; assembly: GCF_049195265.1. Lineage (NCBI taxonomy): Bacteria > Bacillati > Actinomycetota > Actinomycetes > Mycobacteriales > Nocardiaceae > Rhodococcus > Rhodococcus sp. MALMAid1271. The sequence goes on from NZ_JBMIRQ010000120.1 coordinate 144,207, forward strand.
TCGACACGCTCAGACCCTCGATCGTGGCACCGGCAGCCATCAGCTCCTGTGGTGTGACTGTGACGCCGTTCGACGAACCCGTAGATTCCGGTCCCCCTGGATATCCCACTTCGACTCCTTGTTTCGTTGTTCGATTCCGTGCACCCGCGGTACACGTGATGCTCGACCGAGTAGCCGTGTTCGGCCCTCTCACTCCCCTACATCTCCTTGGACGCAGCGACCCCTCGGTTCGGTTCCGACCGGGCCGGAAATACTCCGACTCGGCTGCTCATGACGAGGGGACGATCTCGAGCGTCTGGGTGGCCTGTCCGCATTCGGTGTCGATCACGGCCGAATCGTCCCCCTCGAACTGGCAACCGATACTGACCTGAAGATCGGACTCGACGAAGACCCGCCAGAGCACTGTCGAGTCGTCGGCGGGCGACTCCAGATAGGCGATCCCGATGCGAGAACCGAAGTCCTTGGTGGGTTCGAGGGATCCGATTGTCGAGTCCGGGCCACGGGCATCGACAGCCACTCGGAGGTCGGCGGCCACCTGAGCCTGCGTTGAACCCGGGTTCAGGTCTGCCACCGTGACCACGATGCGCCGTTCGGGCGGGGTCGGCGGAATCAACACCATGCGGGCCGGGTCGTCGAGCCTCGTCCATCCGGCCGGAAGACGCACCGAGGCCCGCCCCGATACGAACGTCACCGATTCGGCCGGCCGGGATGCCTCGGGCGAGGCCGTCGGAAGCGCCGGCGGCTCGGCCTCGGACGACGACGGTGCGTCTGCAACCTCGGTCGTCGACGACGGTTGCACTGCTGCAGCACCGATGGTCTCGGCACCTGCGGATGCGAAATACAGTGCCGCACAAGCCGATGCGATGACCACCGCCGTGACGGCCGCAACCGCAGGCCCCACCGTGCGCCGGTTCGATCGACGGTTCGTAGACGATGATGTGACGTCGTCGAGCCACGCAGCTGATCGCGTCGTCGCGGCTCGAACCGGCGGCACCGAGTGGATCTCGGCACCGGCCCGCCGATACAGCGACCGGGCAATATCGAGTCCGGTCAGCCAGTGCGTGCTGCGATCGGCAATGGGCTCTGAGCGACCGCGCGACGGTGCCACCACGAACACCTCGTCGGGACAGGGGCCCACCGACGACCGAACGTACTCGTCGACCGCTCGCCGCCACTCGTCATCGATACCGAAGGCGAGAACGGCACCGGTGTCCCCGCCGCAGTCCCCCGTCTCATCGACGACCAGCACGGACGTGTCCAAGGGCCCCACTTCGACGACCATCGCCGCGGACGGGGCCCGTTCACCCCATGACGCCACCGCGGCCTCGGCCGTCTCCACCAGCACCACCTCGCTCGCCGAGCCCGCGAAGACGGCACGAATCGAACTCGACCGCTGCTCACCCCAGATCGACGGATACGCGATCTCCAACACGTCGAGTCGATCGGACACCCCGGCACCCTGCAGCGCCGAGGACACGATTCCGAGCAGCACATCCGCGCTGTCCCATACCGAGGTACCCACCGCCATCGCCGGATCGTCGATACACAGCAGAGGAGATATCTCCCCTCCCGCATCGGCGGACCCGAAGACCAGATCTCCGCCCTCGGCCGAAGCGAACGCCGAGCCGACGCTCTCCCTCGGTCCCTCGAGCAGACCGCCTGTAGCGACGACGGAGATCTCGGTGTATCCCAGATGCACTGCGGCATAACGCCACGACGTACTCAACTCGAATGCCCCAGCTGAACGAGGACCTGCCCGGAGCGGTCGACGAACACACCACGTCCGGGCGGCATGGCACTCGGCCGCACCGTCCCCAGCAGATTCCCTTCGTCGCGGCTCCCGCTCATCACCAACCCGGGCGTCACGAGATCGCGCAAGCGCCCGATCACCGGGTCGAACAGCGCCCGGCCTGCACCGCCCGAGCGTCGGGCCACGATGAGGTGAAGCCCGATGTCTCGGGCATGCGGAAGATGTTCTACCAACGGTGCCAACGGGTTTCCCGACGATGTGGCCACCAGATCGTAATCGTCGACGATGACGAATACCTCGGGACCGTCCCACCAGGACCGCTCACGAAGCTGTTGTTGCGTCACATCCGAACCGGGCATGCGGTCGCTCATTCGACCGGCCAGGTCGACGATCATGGCGGTCAGCGCAGGCTGGGAGGCTGCGTATCCCGCAAGATGGCCGGAATCGATTGTCCCGAGCAGGGTTCGGCGATAGTCCGCGATGATGATCTTGACCCGATCGGCGGAATTCGCGGCGACGAGCGACCGGCACATTCCCCGCAGTAGCGAGGTCTTCCCACATTCACTGTCGCCGAACACCACGAAATGTGGATTCTCCGAGAAATCCACCAGTACCGGTGCCAACTCGGCTTCGTCGATGCCGATCGGAATCCCGAGTTCGGGAATCGACCCACGCGATCGGGGCCACGTACCACCGAGCCGCCCGAGAATGTCGGATCGATCGAGCAATTCCGGCAACATCCGAACCGGAGGTGCAGACAGTCCTGGCGACGCCGCCGCGGCAGCCGCAACCGCATCGCCCACCGCGGACGACAGGTCCTCGACCGAGTTCAGCTCGTCCACCCGCGGTAGCGCGATCAACAGGTGCAAGCCGTCCCTGGTCATCCCTCGCCCCGGTCGTCCCTCCGGGACGCTCGCCGCCTTGGCTCGCCCCATATCCGAATCGGAGGGATCCCCGAGCCGAAGTTCCAACCGGGTACCGATCAGGTCCTTGGTCGCGGGCCTGACTTCGGCCCAGCGCGATGCAGTGAGGATCAAATGCAGTCCGAAAGCGAGTCCTTGCGTGGTCAACGTTGCGATCTGCTGTTCGAGGCTCTCGAAATCCGATCGGATGGACGGCCATCCGTCGATCACCAGGAAGACATCGCCGAATCGATCGTCGGGATCGACCGGTTGCCCGGCACGTCGACGTCGAAACTCTGCCATCGAGTCGATCCCGCGCTCACGAAACGTCTTCTCCCGCTGCCGAACGACAGCGGCGACCTCGGCCACCGTCCGCCGAACTCGGTCGACGTCGAGCCTGTTGGCCACCGAGCCCACGTGCGGTAGATCTGCCAGACCGGCCAGCGTTCCGCCGCCGAAATCCAGGCAGTAGAACTGGATCTGCGCAGGCGTATGAGTCAGCGCCAATGCCAGGATCAACGATCGAAGAGCCGTCGACTTCCCCGATTGCGGAGCTCCGACGATGGCGACGTGCCCGGCGGCACCGGACAGATCGACAGTCAACAGATCGCGGCGCTGATCGAACGGTCGGTCCACGATGCCGATCGAGGCACGCAGTCTGCTGAGCGGATCGATGCGCTGGGGCACGACAGATCCCGGTAGCAACTGGGCCAACGTGGGAGCGGCGTCCAACGGGGGCAGCCACACCTCGTGAGCCGGCGTCCCGCGACCACGGATTCGTCCGACGACGACATCGAGAACCGAGACACCCGTGCCATCGGGGTCCACCGAACGCGGTTCCTCCACGGGTACCTCGGCCGGATCGACGCGAGGGAGGTCGAGCGGGTCGAGCGGTACCGCGTAGGCCGTGAAGGGCTTCGGGCGGATGTCGACTCCCAGCGCGGTTCTCGCTCCGGTGGTCACCCGCGGAGGCTCGTAGGGACCGGACACGTAGGCCGCAGCAAACCTGACGATTTCAGCGGAATCGCATTTGAGGTAGCCAGCGCCGGGCTGAGCAGGCAGGTGATAGGCATCCGGAACGCCGAGAACCGAACGAGACTCGTTCGCGGAGAATGTCTTCAGGCCGATTCGGTAGGACAGGTGACTGTCCAGCCCACGCAGTTTGCCCTCTTCGAGGCGCTGACTGGCCAGCAGTAGATGCATGTGCAGAGAACGTCCGAGCCGGCCGATCGCAACGAACAGCTCGGCGAATTCCGGCTGCTGACTGAGCAGTTCCGAGAACTCGTCGACTACCACGAACAGGGCAGGCATCGGCACCAGATCTGCTCCCGCGGCACGTGCCCGCTCGTAGTCGGAGACGTTGGCGAAGTTTCCGGCCGAGCGCAGCAGCTCCTGGCGACGGTTCATCTCCCCGGCCAAGGCGTCGCGCATCCGATCGACCAAGGCCAAGTCCTCGGACAGGTTGGTGATCACCGCGGCGACATGTGGTGCGGACTCGAGGCCCGCGAACGTGGCACCGCCTTTGAAATCGACGAGCACCAGGTTCAGCTGTTCCGGTGCATGCGTCGACACCAATCCAAGAACGAGCGTGCGGAGAAACTCGGACTTTCCCGAACCTGTTGCGCCGATGCACAACCCGTGAGGGCCCATGCCGTTCTCGGCGGATTCCTTCAGGTCGATTTCCACCGCACTGCCATCGGGCGCGACGCCGATCGGTACCCGCAGCCTGTCGCGTCCGCGACGCATCGTCCAGGCGCGGTCGGTGTCGAGGGTACCGACATCGGCGATCCCGACCAGACTGTTCCATCCCGAGACTCGGACCCCGTCGTCGTCGACGACCTCGACTGCCGACGAGGCCGCCGGAGCACGAAACGGCGACAGGCGCCTGGCAACGGCGTCCGCCTGGGTGGTACTCATCGAGTCCGCGACGGCGAACACCTCGACCGTCGTTCCGCTGACTGCGCCGATCGTCCCGTTCTCGGCGAGCAACTGAAGACCACGTGAGGCCGCGAGTCTGGGGCACAGTCCGGACAGGTCGATGATCGTGACGGAATCGAGTCCGGTGTCGGTGAGATCGGTCGACCGGTTGTCGAGGAGCCCACCGTCCACCACGATCACCAACTGCACGACACCGGCGACCGGCACTGCGCCGCGGGCGAATCGAGCGCGCAGGCCGAGCACCTCCCCCAGAGCGCCCTCGAGTTCGAGGAAGCTTCCGAAGATCATCCGTGCCGATCCGGCCCCGTCGCGCAGGCTCTCGTGCTGTGTGCGGAAGCCATTTCGTCCACTCCCACTGTTCCACGGTGTCCGGACCGCAGACGATCGCGACCGCGAGGTGGTCGGGGCCGTGAAAGCTGCACAGCGAAGCCAACATCGCCCGTGTCATGGCCCGGGCGCAATCGCGATCCCCCGCTATCGAGAGCGCAGCGAATCCGCGCAGCGATACGGCAGTGGGCAATGCGGCGACCACCGAATGCGCCCGTACGAATCGGCGCAGTGAGACGGCCGAGACCGGTTCGAGCTCCTCCACCGGCCCGGTCTCGGGCGGTACCAGACGGGTGGCCAGTCGCTGATCCCCGCATCCGACGCGCACGTGAGCGAAATCGGGATCCGATAGACGTCGCTCCCACATTCGCTCGGTTCCGGCGACCGACCACAGAGTTTCGGGATCCGGGTGACTCCATTCGAGAGCCTTGCGCTGCGCCCGTTCGGTTTCGGCGACGTCACGGCGGAGCTGATCGAGATACCGCAGGTAGTCCTTGCGATCCTCGTTTGCCTCCGCCGTGCGTGCCCCGCCGGACTTTCCGCCGCCGGCGAGCATTCCCACCATCGACATCAGCATCATCGCGGGGAACATCAACATCATCGGGTTTGCCGCCGCACCCGATGTGAACATCAGCGCGACCATCCCGACCATCGCTGCAACCATCACCAACGGCATCAGCTTCATCAGCAGATTGCCGGGAACGGCCCGTGGAATTTCCGGTGGTGACTGCAGGTTGACCTCGCCGCCCGGCGATCGGGGCACTTCACGCCGCGCGCCTCGAACGAAGCGCACAGTACTCATCGATCCGCCCCCACCGCTGCGCCCCCACAACTGCCTCGCGGCGACCTCCCCCCGAGGCCACGTGGACGACAGGCTAACGCATCGGAGACCGAGTGGTCCATACATCTCCTCGGGCGCGCTCGGTCCGGTTGCGCACGCGCTCGTCGACGAGAAATAGAACACCGGCCGGCGCCGTTGCACAGGAATGTGGCTCCTCGGCCGCGTGCTCGTCGAACGAAAGGTTGGCCCCCACCGTGCCTGTACCCCTGTCCATCCTCGATCTCGCTCACGTGGGCGAGGGCGAAACAGTCCGCGACAGCTTCGACGCGAGCGTCGCACTCGCTCAGCACGCAGAGAACTGGGGCTACCGCCGAATCTGGTACGCCGAGCACCACAACATGAAGACGATCGCGTCGTCTGCCACGTCGGTGCTGATTGCGCACGTAGCTGCCCATACCGAGAAAATCCGGTTGGGGTCCGGCGGCGTCATGCTGCCCAACCACGCGCCCCTGACGATCGCCGAGCAGTTCGGCACGTTGGCGACGCTGCACCCGGGACGGATCGATCTGGGTTTGGGTCGCGCCCCCGGAAGCGACCAGGTGACGATGCGGGCAATGCGCCGCGACCCCACATCGGCGGACCGCTTTCCGCAGGACGTGCAGGAGTTGCAGGGCTACCTGTCGTCGGAATCGCTGGTACCGGGGGTGAGTGCAACGCCCGGGGCCGGTACCGAGGTGCCGCTCTACATCCTGGGGTCGTCGTTGTTCGGCGCTCAACTCGCCGCTGCGCTCGGGTTGCCGTACGCCTTCGCCTCGCACTTCGCGCCGGATGCCCTCGAACAGGCCGTCGAGATCTACCGTCGTGACTTTCGACCGTCGGCGCAACTGGCGGAGCCTCATCTGATCGTGGGTGTCAACGTGATCGCCGCCGACTCGGTTGCCGAGGCACAGGCGCAGTTCCTGCGCACCAAACGCAGCCGGGTGAGCTTGCTGCTCGGACGCGGCCGTACGTTCACCGACGAGGAAGCCGACATGGTCCTTCAAGCGCCGGCGGGCCAGCAGATCGCGAACATGACCAAGTACTCCGCCGTCGGTACACCGGACATGGTGAAGGAGTACCTCGATCGCTTTGCCGAGCGCACTGGTGCCGACGAGCTGATCGTGGCGTCCGGAGTCTCCGACCGCACGGCATGGCTGCGATCTTTCGAGCTGCTGGCACAGGTGAGCGACTTGGTTCCGGCCTGAGCGCGTACCGGGCGGAGGTGCGCGTGACGGACGATTGCGTGTCCTGGTGATGTCGTAAGGTGTGCACGCAGATGCCCATTGGGGCGGGCATCGCACGCGAACAGCACGCATCCGGGGGGATCTTTGATGACACGCGCCGAGAGCCGTCCATCGGCCGGCATTGCGCCGTCGACCATCGCAGCAGACGCCAACCGCCGCGCGCAGGGCACGCACGCGATCTTCGCGCAAGAGGTCTGTCGGGTGACGGTGTTGGCCAGGTCCACCCAGGTGGACATCGCGCTTCCCGTGGACGTTCCGGTCTCGCTCCTGGTTCCCGGAATCGTCGACATGCTGGCCGGAGTGGAGCCTGCGGAACGACCCCGAGGAGCTGCGGAGCCTGCGGAACGACCCGGGGGAACTGTGGAGCCTGCGGAACCACCGGGCGACTCGTCCGGGGTGAATTCCGATCAGGCAGGGCTACCGGTCGCGTGGACGCTTGCCCGGATCGGGTTTCCCCCGCTGGCGCCGACTGCGACCTTGGCCGAGTCGTCCGTGCGAGATGGTGAGTTGCTCGTGTTGGGTATCGCCGAGCGGCCTGCGCCGGCTCCACTGTTCGACGACCTGATGTATTCCGTTGCCAGGGCGGGTAGTGACGATGTTCCGCACTGGACTGCGCACACGGCCCGCACTGTGGGTTCGGTCGTCACCGGCGCGATGGTGGCACTGGCCTGCGGGATCGTCCTGCGTGGGCCGATCCGCGCCGGGGCCGACAATCTCGGCAATCTCGTCGAAGGTGTCGCGGCTGTCACCGTGTCGATTCTGTTCGCGATAGCGGGGATGATTCTGGCGCGGGTGTATCGACAGGATGCCGTCTCGGTGCTGTTCGGTGGATGTGCGGTGGTGCTGGTGTTCACCGGTGGAACGCTGCTGGTGCCTGGGCAGTTCGGTGCGGCGCAGTTGATGCTGGGTTCGGCGATGGCCGGTGCTGTCGCCCTGTTGTCGCTGCGTATCGGGGGGACGGGTTTCGCGCTGTTCACGGCCGCGATCGTGCTGGCACTTGCGACGTTCCTCGCCGCGGTCGCCACGTTGTTCACCACGGTGTCTCCGGCCTCGATCGGCGCTGTTGCGGCTCTGTGTGGTCTCGCCGGCATCGCGATGTCCGCACGTGTGTCGATGATGCAGGCGAAGTTGCCGCTTCCACCGGTTCCCACCGCTGGTGCGCCGTTGGATACCGTCGAAGAGGCCGAGCTCGACGCGATCTCGTTCGACGATCTGCAGGGGGCGGCGGCCAGGGCACGTAGTTACCTGACCGGACTTCTGGTGTCGTTCACCGTCGCGGTTGTGGCAGGAGTTCTCGTCGCCGCGGCGACCGGTATCGACGGCGGCGTTCGGTGGCCCGCAGTTGCTCTGGCGGCGCTGTGTGCGCTCGTTCTACTCCTTCGCGGACGGACATATGCTGTTGTGGCACACGCTGTTCCGCTTGTCGCGGGCGGTACGACGATCCTGCTGTCGCTGCTTGTCGGTGCCATGCTTGCACTGCCTCAGCACACTCTCGCATTCTTCGGCGCAGCAGTGGCCGGAGCGGTGACGGCCTCGGTCTTCGGAGCGTTCGTCCCTACCCGCACGTACTCGCCGGTGATGCGAAGATCTGCCGAGTTGCTCGAGTACGCCGTCATCGCCATGGTCATTCCGATTGCCGTGTGGGTGTGCGGCCTGTACAGCGCCGTCCGCGGTCTGTGACTCCGCGTCGGCAGCGATCGCTCGCCGTTGCGGCGCTCACTGCATGTGCGCTGTTCGTCGATGCCGCTTTCTCCATTTCGCCTGCACATGCCGAACGTCCACTGGTCGATCCTGCCCAGTTGCCTGCCGCGAGCGCGCCCGCCCCACTCGAGCCGACGGAGCAGAGGAATGCATGCGCGCTTCCTGCGGAGACAACCGACTCGCCGGAAGTACCGACTGCATCGAAGGCACTGGACTTCGCGTCGGTCTGGCCGATCACTCGCGGGGCCGGTCAGGTGGTTGCCGTCATCGATACCGGAGTCACAGCTCATCCGCGTCTTCCGGGTCTGATCCCTGGTGGCGACTATGTCAGTGACGGGGACGGGTCGTTCGACTGTGATGCGCACGGCACCATGGTCGCTGGTCTGATCGCCGCCCAGACCGTACCGGGCAGCGGATTCGCCGGTGGCGCGCCCGATGCCCGCATTCTTTCGATTCGGCAGTCCAGCAATGTTTTTCAGATCGTGGACGACCGGAGCGAGGAAGAGAAGGAAGCCGAGCCGGAGAACGCTGCGGGGTACGGCAACGTTCGTACCATGGCCATGGCGATCAGGACCGCGGTCGATGCGGGGGCATCGGTGATCAACATCTCCGAGGTGGCCTGCGTGCCCGCGGGCAACGGTGTGGCCGACGGCCCACTCGGTGCTGCGGTGCACTATGCGGTTCGCGAAAAGAACGTCGTCGTAGTCGCCGCTGCCGGCAATCTCGGCAGCGCCGCCTGTCAGGCCCAGAACCCGATGGTCGATCCCCTCCGGCCCGATGCGGACCCATGGGCAGCGTTCGCGACCATCGCGACCCCGGCATGGTTCAACGATGTGCTGACGGTCGGCTCGGTGGAAGCCGACGGCACCCCGTCCTCGTTCAGCTTGGCCGGTCCGTGGGTCGATGTTGCCGCTCCGGGATCGAACATGATCTCGTTGTCGTCCTCGGGCAACGGGTTCGCAAACGGTACTCGGGGTCGCGACGGCGTGATCCCGTTGACCGGGACGAGTTTTGCGGCACCGCTGGTGGCTGCAGTCGCGGCCCTCGTTCGGGCCCGTCGCCCGGATCTGTCGGCGCTCGAGGTGGTGGACCGAATCGAACGAACGGCGCACGCGCCTGCCGAAGGATGGAACCCGCTCGTCGGTCACGGGATCGTCGATCCGCTCGCTGCGGTGACCGATCTCGTGAGTTCCGCTCCCCCACCGGCAGTCACGGACAGTGTTGCCATGAGTCCGCCGTTGCCACCGCCTGCGCCGGATCATCGCCCTCGAACTGTGGCGGTGACCGGTTCGGTGCTGGTGGCGGTCGCTTTGGCGCTCGGCCTTGCGCTGTCGATACCGTTGCGCAGGCGGGCCGTGCGCGACTGAGCCACGCTACTTCGGAGGGAGGGACGCGGCCTGCGGGTCGGGTGCGACTCCGTCGTGCATCGTCAGGGCTTGGCCTTGGCCGAGGGTGGGGCCGCTACCGAGCAGTCGGAGTATCTGCCACGGCGCTGGTGCGGGTGGTCCGAATCCCAGTGCCGACGCCGCCTCTGTGTTGTCGACTCCGTATCGGACCCCGGTATCGGCGACGAAGAAGAGGCTGTCCTGGCGAGTGCTCGACGTGGAGATTCCGGTGCTGCGGACGTACCCGCCGCTTCCGGGCGGCAGATAGACCTGATCCACGGCGTCTGCGCCTCCATCGGCTTGAGCCAGCACGACCGGGTGTGCGCCGGGCTCGAGCGGTAGCCCGCGCCCCGCGGACTCGACGAGTCGAGCGGACGGTCCGCCGTCGGCGACCTCGAGCGGCTCCCAGGTCAGGCACGAGACGGGACGCTCGCCGGTGTCCACGATGACGGGGGTGGTGGCCGGGAAAGTCGACACCGCAACCCCTGCCGAGGTCTTGGGTGCAGCCCGGAGAACGTCGGGGTTGACCGCTGCGATATCCGGACTGCCCTGTGAATCGGTGAACTTGATGAGCAGCGCCGCAGTTTCGTTGATCGCCTGGATACCGTCTTCGAGTACGACGTAGTACTGCACGTCGCGCCCGGCGACCTGGACGACCGAACCTATTGTTCGACCTTCGAAGGGGAACGGCGGAATCTCACCGGCTCGGGCAATGAACGGTGCCGCGACAGCAGGTGCCGTGGGCACCGCATTGAGCAGTCCGGCACTCACCGGGGTCGGGACGGCGTCCTCGAGTCCGAGTGCGCGCACCACTGCCCTGTCGGCCAGATCGACGGGCGATTTGGTGCCCTCGTGCACCAGGTACGCCGTGTCGTTCGATGTCCACAGCAAGGCTTCGGATTCGGTCAGCGGAGCGGCACCGTCACCGTAATGAGGACTACCTGCCACGACTGTCGTCGAGGTCACACCGGCGATCGGATCGACGGTGTCGCATACGGTCCACGGTTGGGCTCGACCGTTGCCGTCGTACGCGAGTGCCGACGGGGCTCCGGGAATACCCACCAGCGCCCCGCGCGGCCGCGACGCGATCTCCGAGTCGTCGACCGTCACCGGATTGTCGGGTGCACCGACCACCAGCCGGGCCGACGCGAGATTGAGCACCGGGTGGAAAACCTCGTCCACCTTCACGAACATCGCGGCCGAATCCTTGCCGACCACGATAGCTGCGTCGCCGATCTTGTCCTGGGGCCGAAACAGGGCCAGTGCGGCGCACCCCGCCAAACCGATGCATGCGATGACGACGCCCACCAATAGTGCCCTCGACTGCGATCTCATCGGATCGTGCAGCATGCGCGCATCGCGCCGGATCAGTGCGTGTTCCATTCGGCGAACGAGAAAGCGGTACCCGCCAACCTGCCACTTCGTTGTCGGCGTGGACGCCACAGTTCCTCCCCAGGATTGTGCAGACCCGATCCCCATTCGGGTCACGCGACACAGTACAGTTCGTCCGCATACCCAGGCGACCGCGTCGGAGACGGTCGATGGGTAGTGCGACCTTCGGGGGGAGGGTTCGATGGCACGTTCGTATTCGGTGGCGGGTGGGCGAGAGGCCGTGCCTTTCGTAGCGCCGACGGTACGTCGCGTGCTCGCGGCCGAGATCGCTGCCGTGGCAACAGGTCTTGCGTTGCTTGCAGCATCGGTGCGGCCCATGTGGGCGCTGCTCGGCGCTGTCGTGGTGGCGCTCCTGCCGTTCGTGACCGTTCGCCGTAAACCGGTCTTCGACTGGTGTCGAGTCTGGCGGCGGTTCCTCACGAATCGCAGTCCCGAGGTGGGCGTCACCACCGAGTACACCGACACGAACGGTGCCCCGGTCGGTGTCCATTGGCACCGCAACACGGTCACCTGCACCCTCGAAATCAGTCCGCCTCGACATTCGAGCACTGTCTTGGGTAGGTCGAGTGCCGATACGCAGTACACACTGCCCGTCGACGCACTCGCGTCGAGCATGCATCAGCACGACATCGAGGTGTGTTCCATCGACGTCCTCGCTCTCGGCTTTCGTAGCGAGTCGGGCTCGGCAGCCACCCAGGTGTACGAGGAACTCATCGGTCCCCTCCCTGCTGTGGCGCTGCGGAGGGTCTGGATCTCGGTCACAGTGGACCTGCGGGCGAACGCCCGAGCAATCGCGCGCCGCGGACACGGCCGGGCAGGGGCAGCGCGAACAGCCGTCGTCGCGACCACACGCGTCCGCCGTGCCCTCCAGACCCACGGCGTGTCCTCACGACTGTCCACGAGCTCCGAACTCCACGCGGCCGTGGCGCACCTGTGCCGGGGGGTAGGTATCGGCGACCTCACTCAGACGTGGTCCGCGGCACCTTTGCCGGGAGTCTCCAGTGTCGGTTTCGGAATCGATTGCAGCGCAATCACTGCCGAGGAGATTGCCACCATGTGGGCGACGCCGTCCCTCGGCACCGGCATCGCGTTTCATCTCGAACCCGGACGCGCCGACGGCGAGTTCCGCGTCCGTGCGTCGTGCCGGTTCGCAGCCCGTGAGCCGGTTGCAAAACCCAGGATCCGCGGGGTGACATCGATGGGCGGAAGCCAGCGGGACGGCATCTTCGCGCAACTACCGCTCGCGGTTCCGTCGCTGACGTCGCTCTCGCCCACGCGATCCGTCGAGACCGCTGTGCTCGACGAGCTGAGGCTGCCGGTCAGTGGCTGCGGCCAGCTGCTGGGATCCGATGCCGGTGGCCACGGTGTGGCGGTGCGCGTGTTCGGTTCCGGTGTCTCTCGGGTTCGGATCGCCGGGGAGCTCTATCTCGCCCAGCAAATACTGTTTCGTGCCATCGCCATCGGGGCGAGGGTTGTCGTTCGAACCGATCGCCCGCACGCATGGCGATCGCTCGTCGACGCGATCAATGCCCCCGACCGCTTGTCGGTGCACACCGACGCGACACCGCCTCGCGGATCGTTCGACGTGATCCTGGACGACTTCGCGCACGGGTCGATGCCGCTCGAGCCACAACGCGGTTCCGGGGTGACCCGGATGTCGTTGGCCGAGCACGAGCCCGGATCGGACCGATCCGAGCGTGGCCGGCAGCGCCAGGAGGCAGATCTGTCGATCGTCCAGCCGCACGCCTCGGGTGATCGAATTCAGGTCCGCTCGGGGCCGATCGACATCGAACTGACACTGGTGACGATCCCCCAGGAGACAGCGTTCATCGGTCGTCCGCGGAGTCTGCGGCCTGCAGTGCGTGCCTGATCGGTGCTCTCAGCCCGGGTACTCGGCGCGCTGTCGAGCTCCGGTCACTGCATCGGCCCACCATTCGATCTGGTCCAGCAAACGCCCCAGTGCATCGACCGCTGCTGCGTCATCGATCCCGCCTGCCGAATCGAACCTCTTGCGCACCCTGTGCAGCGACACGCTGTCTCGAACCGAGACCATGTGCAGCTCGGCGGTGATCTGGCGCAGCTGTTCGGTAGCGCGGACTCCGCCGCCGAGTCCTCCGTAGGAGACGAACCCCACCGGCTTTGCTCGCCATTCGTATTTCACCGTGTCCAGTGCGGTCTTCAGCGATCCAGGAACGCCGTGGTTGTACTCGGGTGTGACGAATACGAAGGCGTCGCAGGCACCGATTGCCCGCGTGAATCTCTCGGTCTCGTCGCTCGGGATCAGCGTGTTCGGCAACTCGAACTCGGCCAGGTCCACCTCGACCACCTCGAGGGTGTTCCGCTCGGCGGCGATGCCGCGAACCCACTCCGCGACGATCGGTCCGACGCGGCCGGCGCGGACACTACCGACGACGACCGCAAGCTGTATCGGCTGCATCGTTCGACACTAGTCGGTGTCGGATGATCAGCCCTCTCCCCCGCAGCACCCGTCGCCCGCGATCGCCGAGCGCACCTCTCTCGTGGCGGCATTTCGCGCGGCGAGCATCTCGGCCGGTGGATAGTCCACTCCAACCAGCGCCAATCCGTGTGCAGGGGCCACCGTCACCTCGCTGGATCGTTCTCGCCGCGTCAGAAGCGACCGCGCCCATTCGGGTGTCCGTCGGCCCTCACCGACTGCCTGCATGGCACCGACGAGGCTGCGCACCATCGACCAACAGAATGCGTCGGCACTGACGAACGCGGTGACACGATCACCGTCGCGCTCCCAGTCGAACCGCTGCAGTTCTCGTACGGTGGTGGCGCCGTCTCGCCTCTTGCAGAACGCCGCGAAATCGTGCAGTCCGATCAGGGCGGCCGATGCCTCGCGCACTGCGTCCAGATCGATGGGCCTGGGCCAGGAAACGACTCCGGCGACGTCGAGCGGGTCCACCCCGTAGAGCGCTGTGCTGAATCGATACTCGTAATGTCTGCGGAACGCCGAGAACCGTGCATCGAAATCGCGGGAGACGGCGCTGATCGCCCGCACGCGAACATCGGTCGGCAGAAAGCGGGCCATGCGCCGGACGAGTCGCTGATGATCGGCGGGAACCTCGACGGCATCGAAGTGGGCAACCTGACCTGTTGCATGCACTCCTGCGTCGGTTCGGCCTGCGACCGTCAGCTCGATCGGTTGCCGCAGCACGGTCGAGAAGGCTTCCTCGAGTACGCCGCAGACGGTACGGATTCCCGGCTGGCGAGCCCATCCGGAGAAGTGGGTGCCGTCGTAGGAGATGTCGAGGCGGTACCGGGTGGGTACCGACAAAGCGGGCCCGCCTTCCCCGGGGGGAATGGCGGGCCCGCTTCGATCGTGCGCGGAAGACAAAAGGACTAGTCCTTCTTTGCTTCCTCGGCCTCGGGCGCGTCCGACGCGTGTGCGTCGTTGTCCTCGATGCCATCGATGACTGCGTCGGCGTTGGCTACCTCGGAGTCGGCCGCGTCGGCTTCGACAGCCTCGACGACGTTCTCGTCGGACGCATCCTCGGCCGGAGCCTCGGTTGCGGCGGGAGCAGCCTTCGAAGCCTTCACGCGGCGTGCGCGATCGGCTTCGTTGGACACCGTCTGCTCGTTGACGAGCTCGATGATGGCCATCGGCGAGTTGTCACCCTTGCGGGGGACGGTCTTGATGATGCGCGTGTAGCCACCGTCGCGATCGGCGAAGAAAGGCCCGATCTCGGCGAAGAGCTTGTGCACGACATCTTTGTTGTTGATGGTCTTGAGAACCTCACGACGATGCGCCAGATCACCCTTTTTGGCGTGGGTGACGAGCTTCTCGGCGTGCGGACGGAGGCGCTTGGCCTTCGACTCGGTGGTGGTGATGCGGCCGTGCTCGAAGAGTGACGTCGCCAGGTTGGCCAGGATGGCCTTCTGGTGCGACGCCGACCCGCCGAGACGGCGGCCCTTGGTGGGCTTGGGCATGATGAATCTCCTAGTAAGAGCTCCAGCGAGCTGATTACAGCTGTTCTGTCTCGGCGTAGTCCTGCTCGGCACCTTCGGTGTCGCCGAAGGAGCCGGCGTCGGTGTCACTCCACGTGCCCGTGGTGGCATCGTAGCCAGGCACGGTGCTCGGATCGAACGACGCGGGGCTGTCCTTGAGGGAGAGGCCGAGCGAATGCAGCTTGACCTTCACCTCGTCGATGGACTTCTGCCCGAAGTTACGGATGTCGAGCAGATCGGACTCGGTACGACCAACCAGCTCGCCGACGGTGTGAACACCCTCGCGCTTGAGGCAGTTGTAGGACCGGACGGTGAGGTCCAGATCCTCGATGGGGAGTCCGAAGGAAGCGATGTGATCGGCCTCGGCGGGCGAGGGTCCGATCTCGATGCCTTCTGCTTCGACGTTCAGCTCACGGGCGAGGCCGAAGAGCTCAACCAGGGTCTTGCCCGCCGAAGCGAGCGCGTCCCGCGCGGTGATGGAATTCTTGGTCTCCACGTCGAGAACGAGCCGATCGAAGTCGGTGCGCTGTTCGACGCGGGTGGCCTCCACCTTGTACGTGACCTTGAGCACGGGCGAGTAGATCGAGTCGACCGGGATACGGCCGATCTCGGCACCCGAGGCCTTGTTCTGAACGGCGGGGACGTAGCCGCGACCGCGCTCGACGACGAGCTCGATCTCCAACTTGCCCTTGTCGTTCAGGGTCGCGATGTGCAGATCAGGGTTGTTCACCGTCACGCCGGCCGGGGGAACGATGTCGCCTGCGGTGACAGCGCCGGGGCCCTGCTTGCGGACGTACATGGTGACCGGTTCGTCCTCTTCGGAACTGACCACGAGGCCCTTGAGGTTCAGGATGATGTCGGTGACATCTTCCTTGACTCCCGGAACGGTGGTGAATTCGTGGAGGACGCCGTCGATGCGGATGCTGGTGACAGCAGCGCCGGGAATCGACGACAGCAGGGTGCGGCGGAGCGAGTTGCCGAGTGTGTAACCGAAGCCGGGCTCGAGCGGCTCGATGACGAATTTCGAGCGGTTGTCGGCGATGACCTCTTCGGTCAGCGTCGGGCGCTGTGAAATGAGCATTCTGTGTTCCTCCTGTACGGGCGTCCGCTATTTGACGCCCACGTGTGGAGGCGAAGACGCAGGTGAGTCTCGCGGGGAGACTCACCTGCGTACCGCGCCTTACTTCGAGTAGTACTCGACGATGAGCTGCTCCTGGAGCGGCACGTCGATCTGTGCGCGCTCCGGCAACCTGTGCACCAGGATGCGAAGACGGTTGGGAACGACCTGCAGCCACGGGGCGACGGGGCGGTCGCCGTAGCTCTCGCGGGCGATCTGGATCGGCAGTGTCTGCGCGGACTTCTCGCGGACGTCGATGATGTCGTACTGCGAGACGCGGTAGCTGGGGATGTCCACGCGCTTGTTGTTCACCAGGAAGTGACCGTGCGTGACCAGCTGACGGGCCTGACGACGCGTGCGTGCCAGTCCGGCACGGTAGATGACGTTGTCGAGGCGGCTCTCGAGGATCGTCAGCAAGTTCTCGCCGGTCTTGCCGACGGTCTTGTTGGCTTCCTTGTAGTACAGACGGAACTGCTTCTCCATGACGCCGTAGGTGAAGCGAGCCTTCTGCTTCTCCTGCAGCTGGAGCAGGTACTCGCTCTCCTTGATCCGCGCGCGACCGTGCTGGCCGGGCGGGTACGGACGACGCTCGAACGCCTGGTCGCCTCCGACGAGGTCGACGCGCAGACGACGCGACTTGCGGGTGATAGGACCGGTATAACGTGCCATTTTCTAAACCTTTCCTTCCCGCTAGACCCGACGCCGCTTGGGCGGACGGCAGCCGTTGTGCGGCTGAGGGGTGACATCGGAGATGGTGCCGACCTCGAGGCCAGCAGCCTGAAGCGAGCGGATAGCGGTCTCACGGCCGGAGCCGGGACCCTTGACGAACACGTCGACCTTCTTGACGCCGTGCTCCTGTGCCTTGCGTGCAGCGTTCTCGGCTGCAAGCTGTGCGGCGAACGGAGTCGACTTGCGCGAGCCCTTGAAGCCCACGTGTCCCGAGGAAGCCCACGAGATGACGTTTCCGGCGGGGTCGGTGATCGACACGATCGTGTTGTTGAATGTGCTCTTGATGTGCGCAGATCCGTGCGGGACGTTCTTCTTGTCCCTGCGACGCGTCTTCTGCGCCTTCTTCGGACCGGTACCGCGTGCTTTGGGGGGCATTACTTCGCCTTCTTCTTGCCGGCAATGGTGCGCTTGGGTCCCTTACGGGTACGCGCATTGGTCTTGGTGCGCTGCCCACGAACGGGCAGACCACGACGGTGGCGAAGACCCTGGTAGCAGCCGATTTCGATCTTGCGGCGGATGTCGGCCTGAACCTCGCGGCGCAGGTCGCCCTCGACCTTGAGGGACTCGTTGATGTAATCGCTGAGCTTGCGCAGATCGTCGTCGCCGAGATCCTTGCTCCGCAGGTCGGGGCTGACGCCCGTTGCTGCGAGGATTTCCTTGGAGCGGGTACGGCCGACGCCGTAGATGTAAGTCAGTGCGATCTCCATGCGCTTTTCGCGCGGCAGATCCACACCTGCGAGACGTGCCATGTGGCATTTCCTTTTCTTGTCCGGAGGTCTGCTCCCAGTCCGTCCCCTGTGTCCTTCTCGCCACTGGGGCGTGAAGCGTCTTTCAACAAACTCAGTGGGGCCCCGGCCTCCGTGCCGGGGGTCTGCCGCAACGCGTCTGTCGCGGTTGGTGCTGGGAGGTCATCTTCTAGCTGTTGCCAAGCCGACGTGCGAAATGCTCGGTGGTTATCCCTGACGCTGCTTGTGACGCAGGTTGTCGCAGATCACCATGACGCGTCCGTTACGACGAATCACCTTGCACTTTTCGCAGATCTTCTTGACGCTCGGCTGAACCTTCACGTCGTTGATCTCCTGTGTGTAGCTCGGCACCACTGCGTGCAGTGGTTCCCAGCATGGTTCCCCCCGACCGGACGTGGCCGGGGAAGCTCTTACTTGTAGCGGTAAACGATGCGTCCACGCGTGAGGTCGTAGGGCGAGAGCTCCACGACGACGCGATCCTCGGGAAGGATGCGGATGTAGTGCTGACGCATCTTTCCGCTGATGTGAGCGAGTACCTTGTGGCCGTTTTCGAGCTCAATGCGGAACATCGCATTGGGCAGCGGTTCGACAACTCGGCCCTCGACCTCGATAGCACCGTCTTTCTTGGCCATATCCTCCGCGATCCTGGCTCTCACACCTGGTTGATTGCATCTGTTTCCGTTACCGTGATGCGCACCCACCGATCCGAATTCTCGGGCCGGGTGACACCGGAAGAACTCGCGGGCCCCTCGAGGCACGCGAACATCCGGCGCGCAGGGCGCACCGTCGATCTATGTTACCGGCAAATGCACACCAGGCCAAATGCGCTGTGCGTGGTTCTCGGCGCGGCCGCAATTTCGTGGGTTCAGGTCTTCGCGCTACGGTGAGCGCAGCTTCTTCACAAGCTTCACAGTCGGCGTGCGCTCTGTGATGTCCGACGCCACGAGGTACTTCTTGAGCTCGAACTTGCCCGACGACACTGCGACCGTGTCGGTGATCATCCCGGTACACAACTCGAAAGCCGTACTCGACCACCAACTGCGAGCCCTCGCGGCGCAGGACTATCTGCACCGGTTCACCGTCATCATCAGCGACAACGGATCGACGGACGGACTTCGAGCACATATCGAGAGCCATCCGCTTCGTACCGCCCTCGACCTGACGTACGTCGACGCCTCCCAACACATCGGGGCGTCGTTCGCTCGCAATCGTGGGGCCGATGCCGCCGACGCTCCCATTCTGGCCTTCTGCGACGCCGACGACGTCGTACACCCGACGTGGCTGCGGCGTCTGACTGCCGAGCTCGAGCTGTGCGATCTCGCGGGGACCGGCCTGAGCACCGAAGCACTCAATTCCGACACCGCGCGCGCCGCAGTTCCGTTCGCGCCACCTTCGAAGCAGGGAAAGTCTGCCTTTCGGCCGTTCGTGATCGGGGCGAGTATGGCGTGCCGTGCATCGACCTACCGAGATCTCGGCGGGATGCTGGAATTCGTTCACGCCGGCGAGGACATGGAATTCTCGTGGCGCGCACAGCAAGCGGGCCTGCGACTGCACTTCATAGCCGAGCCGTTGGTGCACTACCGGCTGCGTACCGGCTACCGGGACAACTGGCGGCAAGCAGGAGCACTGGGATACGGATCGGCCCATGTTCGCGGCATGTACCGAGCTGCCGGATGCCCGCCGTTCCGCATCCGCACCAGCGCACTCGCACTGCTCGTACTGGGACTCCGCAATCCGCTCCTGCCGACCGCGCTGACGCAGATGCCGACGCGACTGTGGCTACGTTCGACGGCTGCCCACCTCGGCATCATCCGCGGTGGCCACCGGTACGGCTCGTTGACCTGGTAGTTCTGGCGAGCGCCTGGTAGCGCTAGTGAGGGCGAAGGGTCAGGATTCGGGGACCGTCTTCGGTCACGGCGACCGTGTGTTCCCAGTGCGCCGATCTCGACCCGTCCGTGGTCACCACGGTCCAGCCGTCGTCGAGGGTGTCGGTCTCGTAGGTGCCGAGCGTCAGCATCGGTTCGATCGCCAGTGTCGACCCGACCACCAACTCCGGGCCCTTGCCCGGTGCACCCTCGTTCGCCAGGAACGGTTCCATGTGCATTTCGCGCCCGATGCCATGACCGCCGTAACCGTCGACGATTCCGTACTTACGGCCGTGCGCCTGCTCCGCCGCGTGTGTTCCGGTTTCGATGGCGTGCGAGACATCGGTGAGGCGGTTGCCGGGAAGCATCGCGGCGATGCCTGCTTCCATCGACAGCCTCGTGGCCTCGCTCAGCATGGAATCGGCCTCGATGATGTCGCCGACGCCGAAGGTCCACGCGGAGTCGCCGTGCCAACCGTCGAGCACGGCTCCACAATCGATGGACACCAGATCTCCGGCCACCAACAACTCGTCGGCCGACGGGATGCCGTGCACTACACGATCGTTGACCGAGGAGCAGATGCTGCCGGTGAAGCCGTGGTAGCCCAGGAACGAGGGCACGGCCCCGGCGTCCCGAATGACCGCCTCGGCCACCCGGTCGAGTTCGAGCGTCGATACCCCGGGGACCGCGGCTTCTCGAACGGCCACCAGCGCAGCACCGACGACCGCACCGGCCGCGGCCATGGCATCGAGCTCGCCTGCACTGCGGAACGGTACGACCTTGCGTTTACGGCCGAATGCCATTTACTTACCGTGATCCTCGATGGCTTCGAGCGCGCGTGCGTTGACTTCTTCCACCTCGCCGATGGCGTCGACCGTGACGAGCTGCCCCGCGTAGTAGTCGAGCAGCGGAGCGGTCTCGTCTCGGTACACCTTGAGCCGGTTGCGAATGACGTCTTCTTTGTCGTCCTCACGACCGCGGGCGAGCATGCGGTCGACAACGACATCCTCGTCCACGACGAACGAGAGAACGGCGTCGAGCTTGGTGTTCAGATCGGACAGGATGCCCACCAATGCCTCGGCCTGGCCGACCGAACGCGGAAACCCGTCGAGCAGAAAGCCGTTGACGGCGTCGGGCTCGGCGAGACGACTGCGGACCATATCGACGGTCAGCTCGCTCGGCACCAGATCGCCGGCATCGAGGTATTTCTTCGCTTCCAATCCGAGCGGGGTCTTCTCGCCGATATTCGCACGAAACAGATCTCCGGTGGAGATGTGGGGCACGCCCAGCTTCTCGGACAGGAGCACTGCCTGGGTGCCTTTGCCGGCACCGGGGGGACCGAGCAGGACAAGTCTCACTTGAGGAACCCTTCGTAGTTGCGCTGCATGAGCTGGCTTTCGATCTGCTTCACGGTATCGAGTCCGACACTGACCATGATCAGCACGGCCGTACCACCGAACGGAAGATTCCCGCCGCCACCCGAACTGCCGATGTCGAGGAACAGGTTCGGGAGCACGGCAATCGTGCCCAGGTAGATCGAGCCGGGGAGCGTGATGCGACTGAGGACGTAGTTGAGGTAATCCGCAGTCGGCTTGCCGGGACGAATCCCGGGGATGAACCCGCCGAATTTCTTCATCTCGTCGGCCCGCTCTTCGGGATTGAACGTGATCGCCACGTAGAAGTACGTGAAGAAGACGATCAGACCGAAGAAGATGGCGATGTACACCGGGTTGGCGGGGTTCACCAGATACTCGTTGATGATGCGCTGCCACCAACTCGGATTTGCGGCTGTATTGGCCGAGGTGAGCTGCGCGATCAGATTCGGCAGGTACAGCAGTGAGGACGCGAAGATCACCGGGATGACGCCCGCCTGGTTGACCTTGAGCGGCAGGTACGTCGAGGAGCCGCCGTACATCTTTCGACCGACCATGCGCTTTGCGTACTGGACGGGAATTCTGCGCTGGCCCTGCTCGACGAACACGACGCCGGTGATGATGAGGAACGCTGCGAAGCAGACGAACCCGAACACCAGGCCACCACGGCTCTCGAGGATCGAGTTGCCCTCGGACGGAATGCGCGAGGCGATTCCGGCGAAGATCAGCAGCGACATTCCGTTGCCGACACCGCGTTCGGTGATGACCTCGCCGAACCACATGACGATCGCTGCGCCTGCTGTCATGACGAGGACGATGATGACGAGACCGAAGATGGATTGGTCGGCAATGATGTCCTGTTGGCATCCCTGCAGAAGCTGTCCGCGCGAAGCGAGGGCCACCAGGCCGGTCGCCTGCAGGATGGCCAGCGCGATCGACAGATAGCGCGTGTACTGCGTCATCTTGGCCTGTCCCGACTGTCCCTCCTTGCGGAGTTCTTCGAACTTCGGGATGACGACGGTGAGCAGCTGCACGATGATGCTGGCGGTGATGTACGGCATGATGCCGATCGCGAACACCGACAGCTGAAGGAGCGCTCCACCGGAGAACAGGTTGATCAACGAGTAGATGCCTGCCGAATCTCCACCGGAGACCTGGTCGATGCATGCTCGGACATTGGCGTAATCGACACCGGGCGACGGCAAGGTGGCACCGAAGCGATACAGGGCCACCAGACCGAGCGTGAAGAGGATCTTCCGTCTCAGGTCAGGAGTCCTGAGGGCCGACACGAAGGCGGAAAGCAAAGATCCTCCTGGCACGACTGCGTTGACGCCGCGAGCGCTTCGCAGGGAGCGTGTACTCCCATGAGCCTCACGAGCATGGACTGCTGGCGACATTCATCGCCCGCATCGATACGAACTTCTGTGAACTCTAGAACTCTAACAGTGCGCCGCGAACCACCCGACGGTCAGTGTTGGCCCCTGCCCGTTCGGTCGCGCTGCGGGGCGCACCGCGTAGGCAACGATGGCCGCAGCTCAGCTGCGAGAGCTGTGGCTGCGGCCATCGTCACGAACGGATGTCCGGCGCACTACCGATCAGTGCACCGAAGCGGTGCTCATACCTCGGTAGCAGAACCGCCGGCAGCGGCGATCTTTTCCTTGGCGGAGCCCGTGAACTTGTTGGCCGAGATATCGACCTTCACGGTGAGGTTTCCGTCTCCGAGAACCTTGACGAGCTCGTTCTTGCGAACAGCTCCCTTGGCGACCAGCTCGGGGATACCGATCTGACCACCCTCGGGGAACAGACGCTCGATATCGCGCAGGTTCACGACCTGGAACACGACACGGTTGCGGTTGGTGAAGCCCTTGAGCTTCGGGAGCCGCATCTGGAGCGGCATCTGTCCACCCTCGAAGCGGGCCGGCACGTTCTTGCGTGCGCCGGTTCCCTTGGTACCGCGACCTGCGGTCTTGCCACGCTTGCCACCTTCACCGCGGCCGACGCGAATCTTCGACGACTTGGATCCGGCTGCGGGGCGCAGGTGGTGCAGTTTGATGGTCATGGTTAGACCTCCTCAACAGTTACGAGGTGGCGCACCGTGTTGACCAGTCCGCGGTTCTGCGGGTTGTCCTCGCGGACGACCGTCTGGCGGATGCCCTTGAGCCCGAGAGTACGCAGGCTGTCACGCTGGTTCGCCTTCTGGCCGATGGTGCTCTTGATCTGGGTGACCTTCAGCTGAGCCATTACTTCACCGCTCCTGCCTGTGCGCGTGCGCGCAGCATTCCGGCGGGTGCAACCTCTTCGAGGGTCAGGCCGCGGCGAGCCGCAACTTCCTCGGGACGCTGCAGACCCTTGAGGGCTGCGACGGTTGCGTGCACGACGTTGATGGCGTTGTCGCTACCGAGCGACTTCGACAGCACGTCGTGGACACCGGCGCATTCGAGCACCGCGCGCACCGCGCCACCGGCGATCACACCGGTACCGGCACTGGCCGGACGCAACATGACGACGCCTGCAGCGGCCTCGCCCTGGACGGGGTGCGTGATGGTGCCGGCGATCATCGGGACGCGGAAGAAGCTCTTGCGAGCCTCCTCGACACCCTTCTGGATGGCCGCGGGAACTTCCTTGGCCTTGCCGTAGCCGACGCCGACCAATCCGTTGCCGTCACCGACGATGACGAGGGCGGTGAAGCTGAAGCGTCGACCACCCTTGACCACCTTGGAGACGCGGTTGATCGTGACGACCTTCTCGATGAAGTTCGACTTGTCCGCAGCGTTGCCGCCACGGCCGTTGTCACGACGGTCACGACCGCCACCGCGGTTGTCGCCGCGCTGGTTGTTGTCGCCACCTGCGTTGGGGCCACTGTTCTGTCCGGCGGGGCCGCTTCCGCCGTCACGCCGTTGACGTCCCGGCATCAGGCTGTCCTTCCGTTGTCAGTCATTGTCATCATCAGAACGTCAACCCGCCTTCGCGAGCCGCGTCTGCCAGGGCCGCGATGCGGCCGCTGTAGCTGTTTCCGCCACGGTCGAACACGACCGCTTCGATACCGGCAGCCTTGGCACGGGCAGCGATGAGCTCGCCGACCTTCGTGCTGACGGCCTTCTTGTCTCCGTCGAGTGCACGCACGTCTGCCTCGATGCTCGACGCGCTGGCCAGCGTGTGGCCCGCGAGATCGTCGATCAACTGGACGTGGATGTGACGCGAGGACCGGTTGACGACCAAGCGGGGACGCTCGGGGGTACCGGAGATCTTCTTGCGAAGGCGGAAGTGGCGACGTGCCTTCGACAGGCGACGCTTCGTCGAGACGTCGGTGCCACGCGGAGTGCGCTTGACGACGTTCGCCTTGTCTGCTGTTTGCTGGCTCATATCACTTACCCGTCTTTCCGACCTTGCGGCGGATCACTTCACCCTCGTAGCGGATGCCCTTGCCCTTGTACGGGTCGGGACGCCGCAGACGACGAATGTTGGCCGAGATCTGACCGACCTTCTGCTTGTCGATGCCGACAACGGTGAATCGCGTGGGCGACTCGACCGTGAACGTGATGCCTTCCGGTGCTTCGATCAGCACGGGATGGCTGTAACCGAGTGCGAACTCGAGGTCCTTGCCCTTGAGCACGACGCGGTAACCGACACCGTGAATCTCCATCTTGGTGGTGTAACCGTTGGTGACACCGGTGATGAGGTTCGCGACGAGAGTGCGCGAGAGACCGTGCAGCGAGCGGCTCTTACGCTCGTCGTCGGGCCGGGTGACGGCAATGGAGCCGTCGTCGGCGCGCGCGATCTGGATGGGCTCGGCAACCGTCAGGCTCAGGGCACCCTTGGGGCCCTTGACCGCAACGTTCTGGCCGTCGATGGTGATATCGACGCCAGCGGGAACTGCTACTGGCAGCTTTCCAATACGTGACATGGTGGTGGCCTCCCTACCAGACGTAGGCGAGGACTTCTCCGCCCACACCCTGCTTGGCCGCCTGACGCTCCGTGAGCAAACCGGTGGACGTGGAGATGATCGCCACGCCCAGGCCGCCGAGAACCTTGGGCAGATTGGTGGATTTTGCGTAGACCCGGAGACCGGGCTTGGAGACGCGTCGCACGCCGGCGAGGCTGCGCTCACGGCTCGGGCCGTACTTCAGATCGACGATGAGGGTCTTGCCCACCTCGGCGTCTTCCGTGCGGTAATCGGAGATGTAGCCCTCGCGCTTGAGGATCTCGGCGATGTTCGCCTTGAGCTTCGAGTGGGGAAGCTTCACCTCGTCGTGGTACGCCGAGTTGGCGTTGCGCAGACGGGTCAAGAAGTCTGCAATTGGATCGGTCATCGTCATGGTGTGACCTGTGCACCTTTCTCGCAGCGGTTCCCATGCAGCACGCGCGGGCTGGTGCCTGTGAGTTTCGTGGAAACAAACGGGCCTGGCTCGTCACATCGTGGGCCTACAGCGAAGTGAACATGTCCTGACCGACTGTTGCCGGTCAGGGGTTGCGCTCCAAGCAGTGCATCGCTGCACTGCCAGGTGTTACGAGCTTCCGCATGTTCAATGCTGACGTACGGAGTACTCGAGGTTGCATTGTGTATTGCAAGGACTCGCGTGCAGGCACGACGAAGCCCGGGCAACCGCTCTAGTGTAGGCATCGCGCACCCGAAGACCAAATCGCCCTACCATTGCGCGGTAGCTCTGGTCCAGTCGGACACCCCGAGAGTCACTTCTTCGCTAACGTCGGCACATGACGGACTCGCAGCCAGTTGATCTCGCACACCTGACTCACACTCTGCGGGACGACAACATCGTCGGGGTGACCATCGGCTGGGTCGACAACAACGGCGTCGTGCGTTCCCGGACCGTGCCGACCGCAGAACTGGCCGCCGCCGCACGTCGCGGGGTCGGCATCACCTCGGTGTTCGCGGTGTTCGATTCGCACGACGGGATCACCTTCGCCCACGGTGGACTCGCGACGCCGTCCGGCGATGTGCGGTTGATCCCGGTGATCGACACCACGTCGAGTGTGGTCCCCCTCGCCGGGCAGCCCGGTCTGGCCTGGGCGCACGGCAGGCAAGTCTCGGCCGACGGCTCGGCGTGGCCCTACGATCAGCGAGCCGTACTCGAGCGTCAGGTGAGGCGCGCAGCCGACGCGGGCTTCGAGGTACGGGCCGGATTCGAGATCGAATGTGCGCTCACCCGCGAATCCGACGGGCTGCCCGCTCATCGAGGGCCGGCGTACTCCGCCAACGCGATGCGCGATGTCGACGAATTCGTTGTGCAACTGCTCCGAGACCTGTCCCGGAACGGTCTCGGTATCGGTCAGATCCATGCCGAGTACGGCGGTTCCCAGCTCGAGATCGCGCTCAGCCCGCTCGATCCCCTTGCCGCAGCCGATGCACAGGTGCTGGCCAGGCAAACCATCCACGCAGCGGCACGAGCACGGGGATTGCGTTCGAGCTTCGCTCCCCTACCGTCGTCGAGCAATGCGGGCAATGGTTGGCACCTGCACACCTCGCTCGTTCGCGACGGTCACAACGCCCTCACCGGCGACGGAGAACACGGCTTGTCCGAGACAGGGCGGTCGTACATTGCCGGTCTGGTGCGCGAGCTGCCCGGTCTGGTCGCCGTGACGGCACCGAGTTCGGGCTCGCTGCTGCGTCGTCGACCCGGCTACTGGGCGGGGGCCTTCGGGTTCTGGGGCGTCGAAAACCGCGAGGCAGCGGTACGACTGGTGCCGGCCACCCCTCTTCTCGGCTCGGAGCACACCAATGTCGAGTTGAAGGCCTGCGATGCGTCCGCGAACCCGTATCTGGCGCTGGCGGTGACGATCGCGGCCGGCCTGTCGGGGGTGGCAGATGCGGCACCGTTGCCGCGACCCGTCCAGGAGGACGTGGGCGGTTGGGATGATGCGCGTCGCGAGGCCGCCGGTATCTCCCCGTTGGCAACCACCCACGACCAGCAGCGCGAGAATCTGTTGTCCTCCGCACTGGTCGCGGACGTGTTGGGCTCGGACCTTCTCGGCGCGTTCGTCGCCTGCCGCGACGCCGACGCCGCGTGGGCGGCAGGTCACACCGAGGACGAACTGCTCGAATCGCTGCGCTGGATCTACTGACATGCTGCACCGCTTCACCGGCGCAACAGCGCTGCTGTCTGCCCTCGATCATGCCCTGCCACAACCGGATCAACTCTGTGGACCGTTCTCGGCTTCGGTCGCGCTGACGGCCGTTCTCGACGATGACATTCCCGACATCACAGCCATCGCGGTCGCGTCGGGCTCGACGATCTGGCCGGGTGAGGTCCAGGCCGCTCGCCCTCCCGGTTCTCCGAGGATTACCGATGGGTGGGATGTGCTGTCGGCGTCCGAGTCCATCGAAGCGGCCGGGACGAGCGCAGCGGGTCTGGCGGCGGGCATCGAAGCTGCGACCGGGAACCGCGTCCTCGTCGTGCCGATCGCGCAGCCGGGTGCATCGGAGGTGTCACTGCTGCTGACCCGCCTCGCCGACGCGCGGTTCCGCTTCGGTTTGCTGGCCAACGTTCACACCGGCGGACTGACCGAATTCGATTGGAACGTAGGTCATTTCGTGACCATATGGGGTTTCGACGCGGCCGAGGACACGGCCGCGATCGGCGATACCTATCGGGAACTGGGCAGCCCTACCATGCCGCCGGGCTGTCGAACCGTTCCCGTTGCCGCGCTTGCGGCGGCGATGTCCGAGCGGGGTCTGCTGCTGATGGTGAACAACGGCGATCAGCATGCGGCGGAGGGTCTGGTGTGCTCGCTGAATCTACGAAGCCGGTCGTGGTCCGTGTGAGACTCGCGAGCGAGACAACGACGAAAAATGGGCGTGGGCTCCTCGAAAGGAACCCACGCCCATTGTTCATGGTGTGGTGAAGCCCGCAGGCTTCAGATCACCAGGAGCTCTTGTGAACTCCGGGAAGCTCTCCGGCGTGTGCCATCTCGCGCACGCAGATACGGCAGAGGCCGAACTTGCGGAACACGGAATGGGGACGGCCGCAGCGGTTGCAGCGAGTGTATGCGCGCACCGCGAACTTCGGCTTCTTGTTGGCCTTGTTGACCAGTGCCTTCTTCGCCATGGACTCAGTTCTCCTTGAACGGGAAGCCGAGGTGCTTGAGCAGCGCGCGGCCTTCTTCGTTGTTGGTTGCGGTGGTTACTACGGTGATGTCCATGCCGCGCGGACGGTCGATCTTGTCCACATCGATCTCGTGGAACATCGACTGCTCGTTGAGGCCGAACGTGTAGTTTCCGTTGCCGTCGAACTGCGTGCCCGAGAGGCCGCGGAAGTCCCTGATTCGGGGAAGGGCAATGGAGACCAGACGGTCGAGGAACTCCCACATGCGGTCGCCACGGAGGGTGACGCGTGCGCCGATGGGCATTCCCTCGCGCAGCTTGAACTGCGCGATGGACTTACGGGCCTTGCGGATCTCCGGCTTCTGGCCGGTGATGGCAGCGAGGTCGGCAACTGCACCGTTGATCAGCTTGGCGTCACGGGCGGCGTCGCCGACACCCATGTTGACGACGACCTTGACGACACCGGGGATCTGCATGACGTTCTCGTATGCAAATTCGGTGTTCAGGGCGTCTTTGATCTCGGCGCGGTAGCGCGCCTTGAGGCGGGGCTGTGCGCCCGCGATGTTTTCGGTGGTAGTCATCTCAGATGTCCTTCCCGTTCTTCCGGGAAACACGAACGCGCTTGCCGGTTTCCTCGTCGGTCCGGTAGCCCACGCGAGTGGGGTTTCCGTCCGAGTCGACCACTGCGACGTTCGATACGTGGATCGGGGCTTCCTGGGTGACGATGCCGCCCGAGGATGCGCCGCGCTGGTTGGCGGAGACCGCGGTGTGCTTCTTGATGCGGTTCACACCCTCGACCAGAACCTTGGAGTCAGCGGGGTAGGCCTGAATGACCTTTCCCTTGGCACCCTTGTCCTTGCCTGCGATCACGAGAACGGTGTCGCCCTTGTGCACCTTCATTTACAGCACCTCCGGGGCGAGCGAGACGATCTTCATGAACTTCTTCTCACGCAGCTCACGGCCGACCGGGCCGAAGATGCGGGTTCCACGGGGATCGTTGTCCGGCTTGATCAGCACCGCAGCGTTCTCGTCGAAGCGGATGTACGAGCCATCCGGACGACGACGCTCCTTGACGGTGCGGACGATGACGGCCTTGACGACCTCACCCTTCTTGATGTTTCCACCGGGGATGGCGTCCTTCACCGTAGCTACGATGATGTCGCCGATTCCGGCGTAGCGACGTGACGAGCCACCGAGAACGCGGATGCAAAGGATTTCCTTCGCGCCCGTGTTATCAGCGACGCGTACTCGCGACTCCTGCTGAATCACTCACTTCTCCTTGACCTGGATGTACGTACGTGCCGGATTTCCGTCCCGACACGCGCGGTCGGCTGCCGGGCACGGGCGCACGAAGACACACCGCTGCCACAGGCAACCGGTCAAGTGTAGGGGAACGGGTCCTGCGGATCCAAATCGCGATCGGCCCGAGCTGCGCTGTTGCCGTCCATCCCCGAACTCTCGGTACGGTTTCAGGGATGGATCATCCTTCGGATCAGCAAGGCGTGCCGTCGACGTCGACGACGACCGATGTCGACCGATGGTGGTCCGGGCTGCCCCTGGATCGAGTCGCCCGAATACACGGGGCGTCCGCCCGCGAGCTCGCCGATTCCGTCGATCCCCTGCCTGCCGATGCTCCGGCGATCAACTTCTACACAGTCGATCCCGCATCCGCCACCCGGACCGTAGACCTCGTCGAGGCGATAGTCGCCGAACTCGAGAGTGCGGCAGTGGCCTCGGTTCCGCTCTGGCTCACCGAGTTCGATCATCACGGCGGCGCATCGACTCTGGACAGGCGCGCTGCGCGCGCGGCCGCGGTTCGGCTCGCCGCAGACACTGCCCACTTCGGCCCGTACGTCGGTTCTCTCGCCGAGTCGTGCATTGCGCAGCGTCCAATGCGCCGGGACGCATTCACCATGGAAACCCGGGCCGCCGGATCGGCGCGCGTACTGGCCGCGGCCTCGCAACGCACCACAACCGCGCTGGTGTTGGTGTTGCCCACAGACGTCGACGTCGCGGTAGCTGGGACTGCCGCCGAGTGGCTGTGCAGCCACGGCGAGATGGCGGTGTGGCCGACGGGAGCCGGGGCGTCGGGGATGGACAGATTCCCCTCGGTACGGGTGCGCGTACCCGCCGTTCCACAAGGTGTCGATACCGTTCTGGAACGCTTCCGGCCGCTGAGCTACCCGCCGATCGCGGGGCACCCACACCCGGCCAGCGATCCGGAGAAGCGGCTGTACCGAGCACTCGACGTGCACGAGTGGGCCGCCGGGCGAGAGCACAATCGATCGATCAGACTCGGCGAGCTCGGCCGGCCGTTCACGGTGGACGTACTGTGGCGCACCGAGAGAGTGATCGTGGAGATCGACGGCAACGAGCACCGTGCCGCCGAGCGTTTCGCCGAGGACCGCGTTCGCGACAACCGACTGCAGACCGAGGGGTACATGGTGTTGCGGTTCACCAACGCTCAGGTGATCGACGACCCGCACCGCGCGGTCGCTACCATCCGCGAGGCAGTATCGAGAAGACGATCGAAGGGGGATCCTCGATGACCACCGAAGACCTGAACGGAACCGAGGCAGCGGTATTGCTGGTTCTGATGGCCGAGGCGAGTCCGGTCAAGAATTCCGCACTCAAAACCCTCGGCCCCGAGCTGCCCAAGTCTTCTCGCGACAAGTTGACCAACGCTGGTCTGATCGAGGTGAATACCTCGGTGCGTCCGATGACCCTCGAACTGACCGACAAGGGCTGGCGGGTCTGCGGCGAACTCATCGGGGGTGAACCACCAGCTCGATCGACTGGTGCCGGGAAGGCCATGTTCACCGTGTTGGCCGGTGTGCGCCGGTGGTTCGATCGCACCGACACTCGTCCGGCCGATGTGTTCTCCCCCCGAGCGAACTCGGCTGCATCCACCGACGGTATCGACGCGACCGTCGACATCGAGGCAGCAATTCGCGCTGCCTACGCGCGGCTCGCTCGCGAACCCGGTTCCACGGTTCGGCTGTCCCGGCTACGAAGTCAGTTGCCGGAGATCCCCAGGACCGAACTCGACGACGCCCTCGCGCGACTGCGGCGCTGCGAGGACGTCTCGCTGATCCCGGAAGAAAACCAGAAAACGCTGACCGAAGAGGAACGCGCTGCGGCGGTCTTCGTCGGAAATCAGCACAACCACCTTCTCTCGATCGAATCATGATGGGCGTTGAGTCGACGATGACGGACAACGAGCAGATCCATGCTCTCGAATCGGTGCGGCTGAGCTGGGCACCGACCCCCGACGACGTATGGCGTTCCCAGTCGAACGTGCACGTGCCGGGGATGCACGAGCGGGTGTTCCACGAGGTCATGAATGCCTACGACGACGCCGATGCGTCCGACGACGCCAGCCCGCTCGGTGTGGTCGTGCGCGGGCCCGCCGGCTCGGGCAAGACACACCTGCTGGGCCAGGTGCGTGAGGAAGTACAGGGCAAGGGCGGGTACTTCTTCCTGATCCGGCTCCTCGACGCGGCCGGATTCTGGCGCTCGACACTGATGGGGATGCTCGACGACTTGATGCGCCCGTCCGGTCGAGGATCCGACAGTCAGCTCGGTCTGTTGCTCCGACGCCTGTGCGAGATCGGTCACGTGTCGGAGGAGCAGCGCGCGCGGATCATGGGCGAGGAGATGATCGACGCCGAGACACTCGACGCTTTCGTCACCGCGGTGTACAAGGTCCACCCGCGACACCGCCGGACCTCACAGCACACGCTGCGCGCCTTGGTACTGTCCATCGCCCCGGATGCGGTCGTGCAGGACCTGGGCGATGCGTATCTGCAATCGATCGACGACGTCGATCCCGAGGAGTTCTCGGCCTGGGGCATCCGCCGCGCCGAGCTCGGGCATCAAGGCATCGCCGAGAACATCTCTCGCCTGCTCGCGATCACCGGCCCGACGATTCTTGCGATAGACCAGATCGACACCCTGGTCGCTCAGTCGCGCACCGGATCCGATCAGGAGTTCGCCGACGCACAAGAGGACAAGGTCGTCGAGCAGCTCGCCCACGGTTTGATGTCGCTGCGCGAGACGCTCCCCCGCACCGCATCGGTGCTGTCGGCATTGTCGAGTGCGTGGGAGCTGATCGCGGCACGCGGCGTGGCTCCCATGCGGGACCGCTTCCGAGTCACGCAGACGCTCAAACCGATTCCGTCCTCGGACATCGGCCGCCTGCTGCTCGGACGCCGCCTGGCCGCGTGCTTCCTCGAAGCCGGGTTCACTCCGCCGCACCCGACGTGGCCGGTGGCACCCGAGGCGTTCGAGCAGGCCCCGGACTTCACTCCGCGTCAGCTTCTCATCGCCGTCGACCGCCACATCCGGCATTGCCTGGACACCGGGGTCGCGTCGGAGCTGGAAAGCTTCACGGACAAGTCCGGTCCGGCGGATACTCCCGAGCTTCCCACGGCCAGAGTCAGTGAGCTCGACGCGCTCGACGAGCGCTACAAGCAGCTGCGCGACCAGGTCGATGTGTCGGTTCCGCTGCGACCGGACAGCGAGGACTCGATCTTCCCCGCATTACTGTCCGCAGGTCTGACGGCGTGGATTCACGAGCATCAATCCTCCGATGACAGCCTCGCCCAGGACCCGCCGCCGAGCGGCAAGCCTGCGCTGCACGCGCGGCTGCGTCACACTGTCGATACCGATACCGACGACGAAGAGCACTGGTGCTTTCGTGCGGTGACCTCGGGTAATGCCCGAGCGGCCCTGGCGCGGGTCGAGCGTGCAGTGACCACGGCGGGCCTGCACATCGACATGCCTCGACGACGGCTGATCCTGATCAGAAACGATCCGTGGCCCAACGGCGCGAAGACCGAGCAGACCATCGCTGCGTTGCGGCGCGCCGGTGGCGTGGTGGTTCCCTTCTCCGACGAGGACCGCAGGGCGCTTGCGGCCCTGTCGATCCTGCTGACCGAGAACTCCCCAGCGCTCACGTCCTGGCTGCTGGCGCGCAAGCCCGCGCACGAGGTGACACTGTTCGGGAAAGTGCTGCCTGCCGTGAGTGTCGTCGACGATGACACTGCCCTGATCGAGCCCGAGACCACCAGCGCGGCCGCGTCGCAGATGCAGCCGCGCAGGCCCGCCATCGTGGTGGGCTCGGAGCTCAGTACCGGCGCGGACGTCGCAGTGCCGCTCGAGGCACTGCGTAAGCACACTGCCATCTTCGCAGGCTCCGGCTCGGGCAAGACGGTACTGATCCGCAGACTGGTGGAAGAATGTGCACTGCAAGGTGTTTCGGCGATCGTCCTCGACGTGAACAACGACCTCGCCCGGCTCGGCACAGCGTGGCCCGAGGACGAGCGGACCTGGCCACCGGGCGACGAAGCCAAGGC
The DNA here is from genome assembly GCF_049195265.1 of Rhodococcus sp. MALMAid1271. Classification (NCBI taxonomy): domain Bacteria; kingdom Bacillati; phylum Actinomycetota; class Actinomycetes; order Mycobacteriales; family Nocardiaceae; genus Rhodococcus; species Rhodococcus sp. MALMAid1271. Next base: position 177,885 of record NZ_JBMIRQ010000120.1, read on the forward strand.
TGCCGCATACCTGCGCGATACCGACGTCGTGGTGTGGACGCCGCGTAAATCCTCCGGTCGCCCACTCAGCTTTCAGCCGCTTCCCGATTTCGTCAGCGTGCTCGGTGACGCCGACGAGTTCGAGGCCTCGGTCGAGTCCGCGCTGGCCTCACTCGAACCCGCAGCCGGCGTTCTCGGTACGTCGCAGAAGGCCAAACACGGCCGGGCAGTGTTGAAATCGGCACTCGACCTGTTCGGTCGACGGCCTCAGGGCGGCGATTTGGCCGACTTCGTCGATCTGCTCGAGGAGTTCCCCGACGATGCCAGTGAGATGCGCGATGCCGTCCGCATCGCCGCAGGTCTCGCCGAGAACCTCAAGGCTGCTGCCGCGAACGACCCGATGTTCGCCGGTGCGGGCACTCCGGTGGACCCGGCCGTCCTGCTGACCCCCGCCGACGGTAAGAAAGCCCGCGTTTCGGTGATCAACCTGGCGGGCCTGACCACAGACGAGCAGAAACAGAGCTTCGTCAATCAACTTCAGATGGGGTTGTTCGCCTGGATCAAGAAGAACCCCGCCGGCGATCGACCACTGGGTGGGCTGTTCGTCATGGACGAGGCGCAGAACTTCGCGCCCTCGGACCGGACGACCGCAGCGACGCACAGCACGCTGGCTCTGGCGTCGCAGGCACGAAAGTACGGTTTGGGCCTGGTGTTCGCCACCCAGGCCCCCAAGGGCCTGCACAACCGAATCGCAGGAAATGCCTCGACACAGTTCTACGGACTGCTCAACAGCCCGTCCCAGGTCGAGGCCGCGCAGGAGATGGCGCGAGTCAAGGGCGGTTCGGTTCCCGACGTCGGGCGCCTACCTGCCGGTCAGTTCTATGCAGCGGTCGAAGGTGCGGAGTTCCGCCGCACCGCCACTCCGCTGTGCCTGTCCTACCACCCGAAGAGTCCACCCACCGAGGAAGAGGTCATCACGCTGGCGCGTTCGTGACCGGATGCCCGGCGAGTTCATCGCCGGGCATCAACCGACCACGGGTGATGGGTGAGTAGGTCAGCGATCCCGATGATCGAGGACGACGGCGTACGACCCGACTCCGGTGAGGGTGTGTCCGTCGATGGATACGGTATCGACGATCACCGACGTGACCGCACCTGTCTCCGGGTCGAACTCCACGTCGTCCACTGTGCCGAGATCGACTCCGGCAGTACTGAGCACGCGTTTGCCGATCACGCGGTGAGCTTTACCGTGCAGTCCGGACAGTGAGTCCTCGGTGTCGATCTCGACGATGGTGTCCACCGACTCGACCGTCACTGCGTCGGATCCGAAGGAGGAGATACCGGACCATGTCAGCGCGTCACCGGTCTTGCACTTCTTGATCTGCACACCGGCGACGGTGCGACTTCGCGGATCGACGAGGAATTCCCCCACTGCACCGACAGTATCGGCGGTGGAGGTGCTCACTACCTTGCGACCGATGGATTCGGAGAACAACATCAGCGAGTTCCCTTCAGCTGCGCCCGGAAGGCATCGACGGCCGCGCCGAACCCTGCCAGGTCGTCACGCACGAAATCGGTGGCACTGGCCGGAACCATGAGATGTTCGCCCGAGGCCGCGAGGGTGTCCGGCAACGGGATGAGCACGGTTGCCCCCTTGTTCTTCATCGACTCGGAGGACTTGATTTCGTAGCCGACCACATCGCATTGTCCGCCGTTCCGCCCGCTCACCTCGATGATCACGTCGACGACAGTGCCCAGGTCCGTTCCCGTGTCCGTCAGAACCGTCGAACCCAGGATATCTCCGCGACGCTCCGGTGCGGGCTCGGCATCCTCGCCGTCCTGCTCGGTCGAGGTGAACATCTGATCGGGTGGGGTGAGGGCGTCCTCGCTGAGGATCATCACTGCATCCGATCCGAGCGCGGCCACCGACCGCCACGGCATGACCTCTTTCTTCGGCCCCGAGAACAGGCCACGGCCGGCAAGAGTGAACCCTGCTACGGCCCCGCCGTCCGGGGCGTACACGATGTCCTTGACCTGAGCGACGTCCTCGCCCGCGAAGGTGACCACGGGCAGCTTGGCGATCTCACTCGACCGCATCAGTTGTTCGCTCATGACTTCGTGTGTGGGTCCGGGTTGCTCCGACGAGTAGCGATGATCACGCCACCTGATCGACGCCGGGATTGAACCAGCAACACTGCTGCCACGATCGCAATTATCAACACGAGGGCCACAATGACCCAACCCCACCACTGCATAGTGAGCACCCTTTCTCGAGAAGGAGTGAATGAGCCCGAGGATCACCCGCTTGGGTTCCTGTACTACCCCTTGACGCACACCTTCAAACCCCACCTCTACGGCTCGGCAGATTCTCGTCGAGCAGGCACGCCTGGCACACTGGTGCTCTGTGAAGGCCCTCGCACGCGGGGAGAACTGCCCCGCACCCACCGGACCACTGACGGTCGCACTGACCAGTTCGACGCACGTCGATGTCTCGGCGCTGTTGCTGGCCTCGAACGGCCGCGTCCGATCCGACGCGGATATGGTCTTCTGGAATCAGCCCGAGGGTGCAGGCGTCGACTACCGGCCCGCGTCGTCCGGTCATCTCGTTCGCGTGGACCCGGCGGCCATTCCACCCGATATCGACACCGTCGTCATCGCTGCCTCCCTCGACGGCACCGGACCGACGACCTTCGCAGCTGCGGGACCGGTGTCGGTCACCGTCTCCGACGCGGCATCGCCTCAGGTCTCGTACTCGGCAGACGGCCTCGGCGACGAGTCGGCGCTCGTGTGCATCGAGGTCTACCGCCGCGGTGATCGATGGAAGATCCGCGCCGTCGGGCAGGGGTACGTGGGCGGATTGGCGGGGTTGGCCACCGCATTCGGAATCAGCATCGACGCGGACGAACCCGCTGCGCCCCCTACTCCGTCCTCGCACGTCACCGACTCGACCGTGAATTCACCTGCCCACCAAGGAGCTCTGGCCATGAGAAGCGAACTGTTCGCCCCCGCCCACGCCGAGGTGCCCGGCTCGGGGATTCAGAAGCAGGGCAGCAAGATGTGCCGAATCGGATTGAGCGGCGAGATCATGGCCCGTGCGGGTTCGATGGTCGCGTACCAGGGCGACCTTCAGTTCGCGGCCCAGGGCTCCGGTGGAATCGGCCGAGCGATCAAGCAGGCACTGTCCGGAGAGGGTGTGCCGCTGATGAAGGTGTCCGGCAGGGGTGACCTCTTCCTCGCCAATGCGGCGCAGGACGTCCACCTGATAGACCTGGACGGCACCGACGGATTGACGATCAACGGTGCCAACGTCCTGGCCTTCGAGTCCTCGCTGAGCTATGACGTCAAACGAGTACAGGGGGCTGCGGCGGGCGGTAACGCGGGCTTCTTCAACTGCGTGTTCTCCGGTAGCGGGCGGATTGCCATCACCACGGACGGAATCCCTGTCGTACTCGACGTCGATCAGCCGACGTTCGCAGACCCGCAGGCTGCGGTCGCCTGGTCGTCCTCGCTGCAGACACGGGTGAAGAAGAACGATTCCTTCGGTCTCGGCACCCTCATCGGTCGCACCACCGGTGAGCGCTTCACGCTCGAGTTCATCGGCCGAGGGTTTGTCGTCGTGCAGCCTTCGGAGCAACCGCCGGGCGGACTGGTCGGCGGAAGCGGCAGCGGCGAGCAGGCCGGAGTCGGTGGCGCACTGGGGGGCCTGCTGGGCAGGTGAACTCCCCCGTCAGAGGAACAACGTACGGTGCCGGAACGACCCCTGCAGATGGCCGGCCACCACGGCAACGGCTCCATACCATCGCTCGCGCGAGGTACGTGAGAGCTTCTGCGGCACAATAGGATTGGTTACCATCAGCCTCAGCACATGCGCGAGGAACGCACGGACCGAGGTCCGCCGGAAACCATACTCGCGGTAGCCGAGGTACAGCTGAACGTCGCCGACCGCGTATCGACGAACCTGAGACCAGTACTCGCGCACCGTCGGTCTGAGCCGGTAGTCGACGACGGCCGATTCGGCGTGAGCGAATCGAAATCCCGCCAACTGGACGCGCCAGGAAAAGTCCAGGTCCTCACCTGTTGCCATCAGGGTCTCGTCGAAACCGTGCACCGCGTGAAACACCGATGCCCACACCGCGAAGTTGCAGCCGGGAGCATACGGAAGAAAGTCGCTCTCGAGACTCTTCGACGACGGCTTCATCGGCCGTCGACGGTAGGCAGCGGCCGAGTTCACCAGCGATGTGTCCAACGAGCCACTGACGAGATCGCTGGTCGGAGCTGCTGCCACCAGCGCGCTCAACCACTGGGGACGGACGATGTCGTCCGCGTCGCAGAATGCCAAGAACTCGCCGTGCGCAGCAGCTGCGCCTACATTGCGTGCGTGAGATACGCCGGCGGAGTCGGACGCATCGACATATCGCACGCGGATGCCACCGGCGGCCGTCCGCGCACGCAGGAACTCCTGCAGTCGATCGGTTGATCCGCTGTCGCTGACGATCACCTCGAAGCCGGCCCCGCGGTCTTGGCCTTCGAGCGCGTCGAGTTGGGCTCCCAAGGTACGCACTGCATTCAGGACGGGGATGACGACGCTGACGCTTGCCGGTCGTCCCACGGACATCGACTGCACTCCCCTACGTAGAACCGGACACGACGAAAAACCGGGCACGACGAAAAACCCACCCCCGTTGCCGGAGGTGGGTTTTCGAACACAGAGTGCTTACTTGGCCTTTTCGAGGACCTCGACCAGACGCCAGTGCTTCGTGGCGGACAGCGGACGGGTCTCCATGAGCTGAACGCGATCGCCTACGCCGGCGTCGCCCTTCTCGTCATGTGCCTTGACCTTGGTGGTGCGACGAATGACCTTGCTGTAGAGGGGGTGCTTGACCCTGTCCTCCAGCTCGACCACGATCGTCTTCTCCATCTTGTCGGATACGACGTAGCCGATCCGAACCTTGCGGTTGTTGCGCTCTTCTGTCACAGTTTTTTCCTCGCTCATGCTGCGTCACCTGCTGTGTCCTCGGAGGGACCAGAGGCCAAGCCGAGCTCACGTTCACGGAGCACCGTGTACACACGCGCAATTTCGTGGCGCACAACGCGCAGTCGACGGTTGTTGTCCAACTGGCCGGTAGCCATCTGGAACCGAAGGTTGAACAGCTCTTCCTTCGACTCACGCAGCTTGGTGACCAGCTCTTCACCGGTGAGCTCGCGGAGCTCTGCGGCTGGGGTTCCGGTAGCCATCAGAACTGCTCCTCCCTGGTGATGATGCGTGCCTTGATGGGCAACTTGTGGATTGCGCGAGTGAGTGCCTCACGCGCGATGGTCTCGTCGGGGTACGACAGCTCGAAGAGCACGCGGCCCGGCTTGACGTTCGCGATCCACCACTCGGGCGAACCCTTACCGGAACCCATGCGGGTCTCGGCAGGCTTCTTGGTGAGCGGGCGGTCCGGGAAGATGTTGATCCAGACCTTGCCGCCACGCTTGATGTGGCGAGTGATCGCGATACGAGCGGACTCGATCTGACGGTTGGTGATGTAGGCAGGCTCGAGAGCCTGGATGCCGTAGTCACCGAAGGTCACCTGAGTTCCGCCCTTGGCGGTACCCGAACGCTTCGGGTGGTGCTGCTTGCGGTGCTTGACCCGGCGGGGGATCAACATGCGTCAGCCCTCCTGATTCGGCTCGGTCGAGGCAGGAGCCTCGGTTGCGGATGCCGCGCGACCTGCTTCGGTGCTGGTCGCGGTGGTGCCCGAAGCACCGGAACGACGCGGGCGCGTGGGACGCTCGCGACGCGGGCGATCGGCACCGGCAGCCGGAGCTGCAGCAGCGGCGAGTTCACGCCGTCCACCGACGATGTCGCCCTTGTAGATCCATACCTTCACGCCGATGCGGCCGAAGGTGGTCTTGGCCTCGTACAGCCCGTAGTCGATGTCGGCACGGAGCGTGTGCAGGGGAACGCGTCCCTCGCGGTAGAACTCCGAGCGAGACATCTCCGCGCCACCGAGACGGCCGGAGCACTGGACACGGATGCCCTTGACGTTCGGCTGACGCATGGCCGACTGGATGGCCTTACGCATCGCGCGACGGAATGCGACGCGGTTGCTGAGCTGCTCGGCAACACCCTGGGCGACGAGCTGAGCCTCGGACTCGGCGTTCTTGACCTCGAGGATGTTGAGCTGGACCTGCTTGCCGGTCAGCTTCTCGAGAGCGCCGCGAATGCGGTCGGCCTCGGCGCCACGACGACCGATGACGATGCCGGGACGTGCCGTGTGGATGTCCACGCGAACACGGTCACGGGTGCGCTCGATCTCGACCTTCGCGATGCCCGCGCGCTCCATGCCGGTGGCGAGGAGCTTGCGGATCGCGACGTCTTCCTTGACGTACTCCGAGTACTGCTTGTCTGCGTACCAACGCGACTTCCAGTCAGTGGTGATACCCAAGCGGAAGCCGTGCGGGTTGATTTTCTGACCCACTACTGAGCCCCTTCCTTGGACGCCTGGCCCTTACGGCGGTTACGAGACGTTCCGCCGGTCTTGGGCAGGCTTTCGACGATCACCGTGATGTGGCTGGTGCGCTTGCGGATCCGGAATGCCCGGCCCTGAGCACGCGGCTGGAATCGCTTGAGGGTTGCACCCTCGTCGACGAATGCCGTCGCGACGATCAGCGTGCTGGGATCGAGATCCAGGTTGTTCTCGGCGTTGGCCGCTGCGGAGGCGATCACCTTGGCGACCGGCTCGCTTGCTGCCTGCGGCGCGAACTTGAGGATGTTGAGCGCGTCCTCGACGGAGCGCCCGCGAACCAGATCCACGACTCGACGTGCCTTCATCGGCGTGACGCGAACGTGCTTCGCTACGGCCTTGGCAGTCGGATTGGCGGTGGGGGTGAAGTTGGTCATCGCCTCTTCGCCTTCCGGTCGTCCTTGATGTGACCCTTGAACGTGCGGGTCGGTGCGAACTCTCCGAGCTTGTGGCCGACCATCGAGTCGGACACGAACACCGGCACATGCTTGCGGCCGTCGTGGACGGCGAAAGTGTGACCGATGAAGTCGGGGAGGATTGTCGATCGACGGGACCAGGTCTTGATGACCTGCTTGGTTCCCTTGTCGTTCTGGACGTCAACCTTCGCGAGGAGGTGATCGTCTACGAACGGGCCTTTCTTCAGGCTGCGTGGCATTCTGAACTCCCTCCTAGCGCTTGTTCTTGCCGGTACGACGACGACGGACGATCAGCTTGTCGCTCGCCTTGTTCTTGCGGGTACGGCCTTCCGGCTGTCCCCAGGGGCTGACCGGGTGGCGTCCACCGGAGGTCTTGCCCTCGCCGCCACCGTGCGGGTGGTCGACCGGGTTCATCACGACACCACGCACGGTCGGGCGCTTGCCCTTCCAGCGCATGCGGCCGGCCTTGCCCCAGTTGATGTTCGACTGCTCGGCGTTGCCGACCTCGCCGACGGTTGCGCGGCAGCGCACGTCGACGCGACGGATTTCACCGGACGGCATACGCAACGTGGCGTAGGGGCCTTCCTTACCGAGCAGCTGAATGCTCGCTCCAGCGGAGCGGGCCATCTTTGCGCCACCGCCCGGGCGGAGTTCGACCGCGTGGATGGTCGTACCCGTCGGGATGTTGCGCAGGGGCAGGTTGTTGCCGGGCTTGATGTCGGCATTGGCACCCTGCTCGATCGGCGAACCCTGGGAGACGCCCTTGGGTGCGACGATGTAGCGCTTCTCGCCGTCTGCGAAGTGCAGCAGAGCGATGTTCGCGGTGCGGTTGGGGTCGTACTCGATGTGAGCGACCTTGGCCGGCACGCCGTCCTTGTCGTTGCGACGGAAATCGATGAGACGGTACGCACGCTTGTGACCGCCACCCTTGTGCCGGGTGGTGATACGACCGTGTGCGTTACGTCCACCGCGGCCGTGCAGCGGGCGGATCAGCGACTTCTCTGGGGTCGAACGCGTGATCTCAGCGAAATCGGACACGCTGGAGCCACGACGGCCTGGGGTTGTCGGCTTGTATTTACGGATTGCCATGAGTCTTCTCGTCCTCTATATCCGAAGAGTCCCAGCCGCTTACGCGACCGGACCTCCGAAGATCTCGATGGGCTTGCTGTCGGCGGAGAGCGTTACGAGTGCGCGCTTGGTGTCCTTGCGCTTGCCGTAACCGAACCGGGTCCGCTTACGCTTGCCCTGACGGTTCATCGTGTTGACGCTGGCCACGGTGACGCCGAAGATTTTCTCGACGGCAATCTTGATCTGCGTCTTGTTCGAGTCCGGGTGCACCAGGAACGTGTAGGTGCCGTCTTCGATCAGTCCGTAGGACTTCTCGGAGATGACCGGTGCCAGCAAGATGTCGCGGGGATCGGCGATCGTGGTCACTTGCTTGCCTCCTCGTTCTTTGCAGGCCCAGCGATAAAGGTGTTCAGCGCTTCCACGCTGAAGACGACATCATCGGCATTGAGCACGTCGTAGGTGTTGAGCTGGTCGGGTGCGATGGGGTGCACGCCGTCCAGGTTCTGCACGCTCTTCCAGGCTGCGATGTCCTCGCGGCCGACGACGAGCAGGACCTTCTTGCGGCCCGAGAGCTCGGCGAGGAATGTCTTCGCACCCTTGGTGGACGGAACCTGTCCCGCAACCAATTCGGTGATGACGTGCAAGCGCTCGCTGCGGGTCCGGTCGGAGAGGGCTCCGCGCAGTGCGGCGGCCTTCATCTTCTTGGGGGTCCGCTGGCTGTAGTCGCGCGGCTGCGGTCCGTGAACCGTGCCACCGCCGACGAACTGAGGAGCGCGGGTCGAGCCCTGACGGGCGCGGCCGGTGCCCTTCTGCCGGTACGGCTTCTTGCCGCCGCCGCGGACCTCGCCACGAGTCTTCGTGGCGTGGGTTCCCTGACGGGCAGCTGCCAGCTGTGCGATGACGACCTGGTGCAGCAGCGCGATGTTCGCCGGTGCGTCGAAGATCTCCGCGGGGAGATCGACGGTGCCGTTGGTCTTGCCGCCGGCTTCCTTGACATCGAGCGTCAGCTTGGTCTCGGTGTTCTTCTCGAGGCTGGTCATGCCCGTGCACCACCCTTCAATGCAGACTTGACGATCACGACGTTGCCGCGACGGCCCGGGATCGCTCCCTTGATCAGCAGCAGACCGTTCTCGCTGTCCACCTTGTGGACCGAGAGGTTCTGCGTCGTGATGCGGTCGCCACCCATACGTCCGGACATGCGCATTCCCTTGAACACGCGACCGGGGGTTGCGCAGCCACCGATGGATCCGGGACGACGGTGCACGGCCTGTGCACCGTGGCTCGCACCCTGACCCTTGAAGCCGTGACGCTTCATGGTTCCGGCGAAGCCCTTGCCCTTGCTGGTGCCGGTGACGTCGACGTATGCGCCGTCCTCGAACACTGCAGCGGTCAGCTCCTGGCCGACCTCGAACTGCGAGGCGTCGGCAACACGGATCTCCACGATGTGGCGACGCGGCGTGACACCTGCCTTCTCGAACTGGCCGGTGGTGGGCTTGTTCACCTTGCGCGGGTCGATCGCACCGAATGCGACCTGGACGGCGCTGTAGCCGTCACGTTCCTGGGTGCGGATCTGGGTGACCACGTTGGGGCCGGCCTTGATCACGGTCACGGGAACGACGCGGTTGTTCTCGTCGAAGACCTGGGTCATTCCGAGCTTGGTGCCCAGAATTCCTGTCGCAGGCCGATTCTTGTTATCAGTCATCGTTGTCTCCGCGCTCACTGGATGTTGACGTCGACACTGGCCGGGAGGTCGATGCGCATCAGCGCGTCCACCGTCTTCGGTGTCGGGTCGAGGATGTCAATGAGCCGCTTGTGAGTACGCATCTCGAAATGTTCGCGCGAGTCCTTGTACTTGTGCGGCGAACGGATGACGCAGTACACGTTCTTTTCTGTCGGCAACGGCACCGGTCCGACGACACGGGCACCCGTACGGGTGACCGTTTCGACGATCTTGCGCGCTGACGCGTCGATCGCCTCATGGTCGTAGGCCTTGAGCCTGATGCGGATCTTTTGTCCCGCCACGCTTAGTGTCCTTTTCTTGCCGCTTGGTCGTAGAACGGGCCGTTCGGCCTGCTCCACCTCGTCTGCACAGTCCCCGAGCCGTGAAAGTCCACCGACTCGAACTGTCTTCGTGCACACACGACAGTGAAAAACGTTGACGACCCAGGCGTGGCCTGCATCCGTTGCCGCTCTTCATCTGTCATGGTTCTCCGGTCCACGCGGTCGGGCGTGTCGTGATTCCGCTCATTCTTCTGCGTTGAAACTTTCGCTTCAACCACTTCCGAATGGATCGAAATCCGCACCGATCGAGCTGGTGTACCGGACGCGCTCACGTGGAACGCTGGTCTCATGTTCGTGCTCAGTCGGCCTGTCGACCGACTCACCTGTTTCAGGCCGCACGCAAGTGCGCCCTGTGTCCAGGCAACCCGACCAGTATGCCGCAGTCTGCCCGACAGATCAACTCGGGGTCCGACGATGTCCCTCGCATTATCTTACCGAGCAGTAAGGTAGCGCCATGACTGCTCTCGAGAACACCACCGGTGCCACCTATCGCGCCTGGTCGAAGCTACCGAACAACACAATAGGCTCCATCGTGTTCTCGGTCGGGATGTGCCTTCGAGTTCCCTACTTCTCTTCCGTGCTTCCGCGGGTGGTGGCGCTCGAACCTGGTCGCTGCGAAGTGACCGCCCCCAAATGGTTCGGAGTTCGGAACCACCTCGGCACGTTCCACGCCATCGCTGCCTGCAATCTGGCCGAAGTAGCAATGGGCATGCTCGCCGAGGCCACGGTACCGACGACGCACCGTTGGATTCCCAAGTCGATGAACGTCCGCTACCTGACCAAGGCCACCACGTCCCTGCGCGCGGTGGCCGAACTCGACGCGGTTCCCGTTTTCGAATCCGTCACCGAGGGGTTCGACATCGTCGTCCCGGTCTCGATCCGCGACACCGCCGGCGTCGAGGTGGTCCATGCGGACATCACGATCTGGGTCTCTGCTGCATCCCGTTGACATACTCGAACGATGAACGCGCAGATGCAATCGGATTCCGGTGACTCGGTAGTGGTGGTCGGCGGGACCGGAGCCGTGGGCCGCCTACTGGTCGACCTGGTGCGTGCGGACGGTGTCCCCGTGACGGTCGTCGACGTACACGACGGTTCGCCGGAAGGCACCTCCGCTGCGACCATCGGCGACATCACTGCACCGAACGAGCAGACGGAAGCGGTACTGCAGCGCGCCGCGACGGTGATTCTGGCAGTTCCCGAGTCCGTTGCGCTCGCTGCGGACCTGTCTGCGGTACGCGCCGACGCACTGCTGGTGGAGACCTTGTCGGTCAAGTCCGGTTTCGCGCGCCACCTGGGCGAGAGGAATCGGGACGGCAACGTAGTAGGTATCAATCCCATGTTCGCACCGTCGCTGGGGATGGCCGGCAGGCCGGTGGCCGCAGTCGTCCATCGCGACGGCCCATCGGTGCAGGACTTTCTCGACGGCATCGCGCGGTGGGGTGGCCGGGTGGTCCTGCTGGACGCAGAACGCCACGATCGTCTCGCGGCGGCGACGCAGGCGCTGACACATGCCAGTGTCCTCGCGTTCGGCCTCGCTCTGGCCGAACTCGATCTGCCGTTCGTGGACATCGATGCCGTCGCACCTCCCCCGCACACGACTCTCCTGGCGGTTCTCGCTCGAATCACGGGCGGCGAACCCGAGGTCTACTGGGATGTTCAGGCAGGCAATCCGTATGCCGGCGAGGCCAGAGCCGCTCTGGCCCGATCGGCACGCGCACTGACCGAGACCGTCGAATCCGGCTCCGAGGAGGAGTTCGCTCGTCTGGTGAGCGAGGCAGAGGTTGCTCTCGGCGGGAGCGGCGATCGGTATCGAGCCGTGTGCGCGGAGATGTTCGGTATCGTTCGAGGCAGCGGTGGTGTTCGATGACCAGGAATCACACGAACGCGAAGCAGATCAACGCTCGCAGGTGACCCCGCTCGTCCGAAACCCACTCGGTCGAGACACGCTCGGTCGACAAAGCACTCGGTCGACACAACACGGAGGCGAGGCACTCGATGTTGGAACAGCCGTCGTTGCCGGAGTTCGACTCCGACGATGTCGTGGAGAGCGCGGTCGTCGCACGATTGGCCAAGAATTGGGCGCAACGCGCAACGGTGAAGAAGCCCGAGCCCGAGCTGGACGATCTGTTCGATACCTCGAAACAGGATTTTCCCGATGCGTTGATTCCCTTCGGTGAGCACGACACCTTCACCGGTGCCAGCCCCGAGCAACAGGATCGCCTGCGCGCGTGGGGGTGGATCGCCTTCAACAAGAACGTGATGGACGTCGAGCAGCACGTCGTACATCCCGGCTTCGCACTTCTTGCGCAGGATGCCTTCGAGACCGGCATGGGCGATACCCTCGCCGTGGCGGTGACCCAGGCGATGGTCGACGAGCAGTACCACACTCTGATGCACCTCAACGCGAGCGCGGCTACCCGTCGTGGGCGCGGTTGGGCCCTGTCGGAGCGAGCACTGCCCTTCAGCTCCACTGTGCGTCGGCAACGCACGGCGCAGGCAACCAGCGAGGACCCCTGGTCGGCTGCGATCAGCTCGCTGGCGTTCATGACAGTGGCGGAGATCTCCATCACATCCTATTTGGACCTGATCGAGGACGACGACGTCATTCAGCCCATCAATCGCGCAACGGTGAAGTTGCACAACCGCGATGAGTACTGCCACGCCTCGATCGCCGACGACATGGCCGCGATCGTCTTCGAACGCCTCGGATCGAACGACCGACAGAAGTTTCTCGACGGACTCGTCGACGGCATGGATGCGTTCTCGAGCAGCGATTTCTCCACCTGGGGACGCATTCTCGAACTCGAGGGCGTGCGCGGAGCCGAACAGATGCTGGCCGATGTAGAGCAGGACAGCAGTCGCCGTGCTCTGGTGCAGGACTACAGCGGATTGCGCTCACTGTGCCGAAAGCTCGATGTCGAAGACAGTATCGATATCGACTGGGGGTGACTGCGGAGCTCACTCGGCCATGCCTCACAGGTAACATTTCCGCGGAATTGCGGTATCAAGTAGTGGCCATCGATCCTCGGGGTCCGGTCCCACCATTCGTCCCAACAGCTCGGAGATTCGATGTCGTCAGCTCAGCACGCAGCAGTACACGTGGAGGACGTACACAAGTCCTTCGGCGATGTGCATGCGCTGCGCGGCATCAGCTTCTCCGCCGAGCGGGGCACCGTTCTGGGCATCCTCGGCCCGAACGGCGCCGGTAAGACGACGACGGTGAAGGTCCTGTCCACTCTGATCGCACCCGACAGCGGCCGCGCCTTCGTCGCCGGCCACGATGTCGCCGCCGAGGCGGCGGCAGTACGCCGCTCGATCATGATGACCGGGCAGTACGCGGCGCTCGACGACACGCTCTCGGGCCGCGAGAACATCGAACTGTTCGGCCGCCTGATGGGTCTGGACAAGAAGGCCGCCAAGTCCCGCGCCAAGGCGCTGCTCGACGAGTTCGACCTGGCCGACACCGGCAAGCGTCCGGTGCGTGGCTACTCGGGCGGAATGCGTCGCCGCATCGACATCGCCTGCGGATTGGTCGTTCGGCCGGAGGTGGTGTTCTTGGACGAACCGACCACCGGCCTCGACCCTCGCAGCAGGCAAGGGGTGTGGTCGTTGGTCGAGGCACTGAAATCGCAGGGCATCACGGTGCTGTTGACGACGCAGTACCTCGAAGAAGCCGATGTTCTCAGCGACAACATCATCGTCATCGACAAGGGCACCGTCATCGCGGAGGGCACGTCGGATCAACTCAAGGCCATGACCGGCGGCAGCTACTGCGAGGTGGTACCGCTCGATCCCGGTCAGCTGCGCGCGGCCGCCGACGCGCTGGGCGAGATGGTTCCCGCGGCCGTCCACGCCGAGATCACCGCGTCGTCGGACCGACTGTCGGTTCCGGCTCCCGATGGTGCCGCTACCTTGTCCGAGATACTGCGCCGGGTCGACGCAGCCGGAATCGTACTGGCCGACATCGCACTGCGTCGGCCCTCGCTCGACGACGTGTTCCTAACCCTCACCGGGCATTCGCAGACGAGTTCGAGCTCATGACGGCCACGACGCGAGGGGTATCGAAGTCGCACGCCGTCACCGCACCGCGAGCCGCGACCGGGTCGACGACGCAGCAGCAGCCCAAGCGGCGCTCTCGAACACGGCCCTCCGGCTTCGTCCAGTGGCAGGCCCTCACCGGCCGTGCACTGTGGACGATGCTCACCAAGGGCGAGTTGCTGATCGCGGTCATCGCTCCGCTGATCTTCACCATCGGTTTCTACCTTCCTCTCAAGTTCGTGATGGGCCTGCAAGGCATCAATTACGCACAGTTCCTGATGCCGATCATCGTGTTGCAGGCGATGGCGTTCACCGCAATCTCCGCGGCGCAGCGAGCATCGACGGAGGCGATGAGCGGGCTGAATTCCCGTTTGAAGACGATGCCCGTCGTGCGCGGTGTCCCGTTGGTGGCGCGAATCTCGAGCGGTGTCGTCCGCTCACTGGTCTCGCTCGTATCGGCCCTCGGTTTCGGCTACGTCATCGGTTTCCGCTTCACCGCAGGATTCGGTCAGGCCGTGTTGTTCTGCACCCTCGCCATGCTGATCAGCACCACGTTGTCGATCGGTGCCGACGCGATCGGGACACTGTCGAAGAGTCCGGAGGCGACCAGCCAGGTGCTGACCCTCCCCCAGCTCATTCTCGGTATGGCCTCGTGCGGGTTCGTTCCGGAAAGCGGATTTCCAGAACTCATCCGACCGTTCGTTCGCAATCAACCGATCTCGCAGTTCTCCTTCGCGATGCGAGACATGGCCGAAGGCGGAGTCAGCTTCCAGGTGTTGTGGCCGTCCCTCGCCTGGGTGGCGGGCTTGATCCTGTTCTTCGTCCCGCTCGCCATCTGGGCGAGCTCGAGACCGGAATGACGAGCCCGAGATGACGATGGCAGAAGCGTCGGTGAACACGCCCCGCGTATCCAACTTGACCTTTCCCGAACCGAACATGGCTCTGCGCGAAGGCTCCATCCGTGCGCTCGGGCTTCACAGCATGATCCAGGCCAAGCGACTTCTGATGCGATGGATGCGCGATCCGTCGACGATGATTCAAGCGTTGCTGTACCCCGCGCTGATGCTGGTCATGTTCCGAGTCGTGCTCGGAAACTCGATTTCCGCAGCCACCGGATCCCCCGCGATCTACGGCCAGGTCCCGATGATCGCTCTGGTCGGGGCCATGTTCGGTTCCATCGTCAGTGCGGTCGGCCTCAAGGGGGAACGGAAATCGGGCTTGTTGTCCCGGTTCTGGACCACTCCCACGCACCGTGCCGCCGGTCTGCTGGGCAGAATGATCGCCGAAGCGGTTCGAGTGCTCGTCACCACCATCGTCATCACCTGTGCGGGTGTGGCGTTGGGATTCAGATTCACCCAGGGTATTTCGGCAGGCATCCTGTTGATCGTGATTCCGGTCGTTTTCGGCATCGGGTTCGCGGTGATGATCACGTTCCTGGCCACCGTCGCCGGGGACGCCCCCCTGGTCGAGGTCGTGTCGATCTTCGCCACGCTGCTCATGTTCTTCAACGCCGGTTTCGTACCCGTCCTCGCGTACCCCACGTGGCTCCAACCGGTCGTCGCTGCCCAGCCGATGTCGGTCGCGGTCAACGCGATGCGCAACCTGGCGATGGGCGGGCCGGTTCTGACGCCGGTGTTGCACACCCTTGCGTGGTCGCTCGGCATGGCAGTGGTATTTCTGATCCCCGCAATCCGTGGGTACAAGAAAGCTTCGTCGTCCGGCTGATCCCACGATGGTCGGTGGCCGTCTTCTGCATCGGAGGTTCTCGTGGTCGACCTGGCTCGGCCTGAGCATCCGTCGGTGTCGGTGGTGATTCCTGTCGGTGGCCTCGAACCGTACTTGCTCGAACCGTACTTGGACGCACAGTTGCAGGCTCTGGCCGATCAAGATACCGAGTGTCCGTTCGAAGTACTGCTGGCTGACAACACGGGAGCCGAACACCTCGGCTCGTACGTTCTCGACCACCCATTACGGCAACGGCTGCAGCTCAGATCGATCGATGCTTCGGGCGACGTCGGGGCCGGTCATGCACGCAACTGCGGAGCGCGCGAGGCGTCGGGCGATCTGTTGGCGTTCTGCGACGCCGACGACGTGGTGCACCCGAACTGGCTCAGGACACTCCTGGACATGGCCCCGTCCTTCGATGTCGTCGGTACCGCAGTGGAAACCGAGACGCTCAACAGTAGACAGACGCTGTCGTGGACACCGACGGTGCCGCCGGAGAAGCAGGGCCGCACCGATTTCCTGCCGTTCGCGATCGGCGCGAGCATGGCGTGCTGGGCATCGGTGTACCGCGATCTCGGCGGGATGGACAACCGCTTCAGGGCGAGCCAGGACGTGGAGTTCGGTTGGCGCGCGCAACTAGCGGGCTACAGCCTGGGATTCAGCGCCGAGGCGGTGGTGGCGTATCGGCTTCGAGCGGAGTTACGCCCACTACTGCGTCAGTCCTTTCGTCTCGGGTACGGCTTCGCCAAGCTTCGCGGCATCTATCGGCAGCGCGGGTGCCCTGCTCTCGGTATGCGACGGGTCGCCTCCTGGTGGATGGCATTGCTGCTGCGTAATCCCGCGCTGCCGACGTCTCTGACCGGGATGTCGCGGGGGCATTGGCTGCGTGCGGTCGCCATTCGCGCCGGCGAGCTCCGTGCAGGTATCAGGTATGGCGCATTCGGTTGGTGATGTCCGCCACACTTACCCGTCGACACCCTGCTCGACCGGCACTCGAGACCACCACGCCTGTTACGGCTGTGTATCCGACTGTTACGGTCGGAGTCGCACAGATGCAGGCGAGAGTGGCGTACCCGACGCCCCGGAAGAGAACGAGGCCATGCCGAAGAAGTTCACGAGAGTATTGCCCATGGCGGTTGTCGTCGCCGTGGCCGGTGCCCTGTCCTTCACCGGGGCGGGTACAGCGGTAGCTGCACCCTCGCCCACCGGCACCTCCATCTCCGATACGCCGGCGCTCGAGGGTGCCAACGATTTCGGTTGCGTACCCAGCGCCGCACACCCCCGCCCGGTCGTGCTCGTGCACGGAACCAAAATGGATGCGTCCGAGTGGAAGATTCTGGCACCGCAGCTGAAGAGCGAAGGGTACTGCGTCTTCGCGCCGAACTACGGCGGGGTCTCGCTTCTGCTCGATCCCGCCACGACGATCTGGGGTTCGGGCGATATCGCCGAATCGGGACGTCAGATCGGCCGCTTCGTCGACGAGGTCCTCGCGGCTACCGGAGCCACTCAGGTCGATCTCGTCGGTCATTCGCAGGGCGGTACGTCCTCGCGCCAGTACATGAAATTCGATGGCGGCACCGATCCGGAGGATCCCACTCGCAACAAGGTCCACACTCTGGTGACCCTCGGTGCCACCAACCACGGCACGACGTTCGGAGGATTGCAGCAGCTCTCCGAACTGCTCACCTCACTCGGCCTGCCCGGTGACGCGCTCACCCCACTGACCTACAACATGGCCGGTGCACAGCAGTTGGTCGGCTCCACCACGCTGGCGAGCCTCAACGACGGCGGAGATGTCCAACCAGGAGTGGAGTACACCGTCATCGCGACGCGGAACGACACTGTCTCCACTCCGCCCGGAAACACCTTCCTCCGGTCCGGTGACCCGTCGATGGTGCACAACGTGTGGGTTCAGGATGTGTGCCCGTCCGCCACGACATCGCATATCGGACTGGTCATGGACCCCGTGCCGCTGTACATGGTCAAGTCCGCGCTCGATCCCGATTACGCGGCGACAACACCGGCACCCTGCTGACAATGCGCTTTCGGTAGCCACCGGGGCCTGAGGACATCGCGTCCTCGGGCCCCGGTGGTCTTCGAAGGGGTCAGCGCTCCAACTCGGTCTGCAACACGGGCCCGATCTCGGCGAGGGCGGACTGCGAGGCCATCTGCCAGTGCGTCGAGTGCACTGGAACCACGGTGACGCCCCCGTCGACCGCGTCCTTCCACGATGACGCTGCAACGGCTCCCGTCGGATCGTCGACGACAGACGCGAAGAGAATCGACGGCCCGACGAACGGCTGGGGCACATACGAGTCGATCAGCTCGGCCGAGCGAGTGATCCCCTCGAGTATCCCGGCAACCCGTTCGCGAGATATCGCGTCGAACGGAGCCGGCATGGAGGCCAACAGTTCGGCCACGGAATCGACAGTGAGCTCTCCGATGGCGATATCGGAGTCTGCTCCGAGGCCCAGGCCGCCGAGCATCTCTCCGGCCGATACGGGACGGTCCACGCGGTGATCGGTGTTGCCCGCGACGAACGAATCCATCATGGCCAGTGTCGATACCGACTCACCGTCACGGTGCAGTTGCACGGCCATGGCGTGCGCGATCAGTCCGCCCATCGACCATCCGAGCAGATGGTAGGGGCCGGAGGGCTGCACGGTGCGAATCCTGTCCACGAACAGCGCAGCCCACTGCTCGATGGATTCCGGCAGGGGTTCGGCACCGGAGAGGGCGGGTGACTGCAGGCCGTAGATCGGACGATCCTCGCCGAGGTATGCCGACAGTCCGCCGAAGGCCCAGGACAGCCCCACGATGGGGTGGATGCAGAACAGCGGCGACGAGGAGCCACCGATCCGAAGAGGAATCAGCGTCTCCAGTCCGCTGGATTCGCCGCCCTCGACCGGAGACGTTGTCGCTGCCGCGATCCGCGCGGCGAGTGAGGCCACGGATGCGTCGGCGAACAACCAGTTCAGCGGAATCGCCCCACCACCGACTGCGGTCTCGAGTTCGGGAACCAACTTCACCGCCAGCAACGAGTTGCCGCCCAACGCGAAGAAGTCGTCGTCCAGCCCGACCCGGTCGACGCCCAACACGTCCGCGAACACCGCCGCGACCGATTCCTCTACCGGTGTCTGCGGAGCCCTGAACTCACGGGCCTGGAATTCCGGGGCCGGTAGCGCACGACGATCGAGCTTTCCCGCCGGATTGAGCGGTAGCGCATCGAGCACCACGAAGGCGGACGGCACCATGTACGACGGCAGCGCCGTCCCCAACTCCGCCCGCACCGTCTCGACATCGATATCGGCTCCGCCGGCTGGAACCAGGTACGCCGCCAACGACTCCCCCACCGACAGCGGCGCGACCACCACAACGGCCTGACTCACCGACGACAACGCCGTCAACGCCGTCTCGATCTCCCCCAACTCGATTCGCTGCCCGCGGAACTTCACCTGGAAGTCGGTGCGACCGATGTACTCGAGCCGCCCGAGATCCATCGACCACCGCACCAGATCGCCGGTCCGGTACATCCGGGAACCCTCGTCACCGAAGGGGTTCGCGAGGAAACGCTCGGACGACAGATCGGGCCGGGCGACGTATCCCCGCGCCAACTGAGCCCCGGCGAGGTAGAGCTCACCCGGGACGCCGGCAGGTACCGGATGCAATCGCGAGTCCAGAACGTAGACGGAGCTGTTCCACTCCGGCACACCGATGGACACCGAACCCTCGGCCGCGGCGTCCTCGGTGACATCGCGGTAGGTGATGCTCACTGCGGCCTCCGTGGGGCCGTACAGGTTGTGTATCCGCGCATCCGACACCGCCCGGCACAGCCCCACGGTCCGCGCAGGCAAGGCCTCTCCGATCACGAAGACATGCCGAAGCGTGGAAACGGACTGCGCGGCAACGGATTCGGCGAATACCGTCAACATCGACGGCACGAAATCCGTCACGGTCACACCATGACGGGCGATATCGGCCGCAACGGCCTCGACGTCTCGCTGCGCGCCCGGGGCCGCCACGATCAACCGACCGCCGGTGCGCAGCGGCAGGAAGAAGCCCCACAGCGAGACATCGAATGTCGTCGCCGTCTTCTGCAGATACACATCCGAGGCATCGAGACCGTATTCCTGCGCCATCCAGACCATCTGGTTGACGATCGCCCGATGTTCGATCGCCACACCCTTCGGCCGACCGGTCGAGCCGGAGGTGAACAACACGTACGCCAGGTCGTCCCCGGAGGCACGCGGAAACAGCACCGACCCCGACGGCTCCGGCGGGTCGGTGATGTCGACAACCGGAATCACTGTCTCCGTGACGAATTCATCACGCGCCGTCGACAGGACGACAACCGGCGACGCCGTGCCGAGAATGTAGTCGTTACGCTCGATCGGCTGATCCGGATCCACCGGGACGTACGCCGCACCGGCTCGCAGCACGGCATACATGCCGACCACCAACTCGACGGACCTCCGCATCGCGAGCCCCACCAGAACACCGGGCCCGGCACCGTGCTCCTGCAGCAACGACGCAGCCGCATCCACCCGGTCCGAGAACTCCCGATACGTCAACGATTGCTCGCCGAACACCAACGCCACAGCATCCGGTGTGGCGGCCACCGTGCGATCGAAACCGTCCAGCAACACCTCGTCCGCGGTGGCCGGAACACGAGTGTCGTCGACTACCGCCAGAATCCGATCACGCTCACTGGGCTCGAGCACATCGATGTCACCGACCGCGACCTCGGGTCGAGCGGTCACCGCCTCGAGCACGGTCACCAACCGTCGACCGAACGACGTCACCGTCGGTTCGTCGAAAAGGTCCGTCGCGTACATCAACTCGACGGCCAGACCCGCGCCGTCGCCTCGCTCGGTGAAGGTGACCTGCAGGTCGAATTTTGCCGATGCCACGCCGGAGCCGAACGCCTCGACCTCGAGATCGGGTAACTCGAACGAACCCTGTGAGAAGTTCTGGAAGAACAGGGCAACCTGCACCAGCGGGTGTCGTCCCTGCGAACGCACCGGGTCGAGTACCTCGACCAGACGCTCGAAGGGAACATCGATGTTGTCGAAGGCTTCGAGGTCGCCGGTGCGTACCGTGTCGAGAACCTCGGTGAACTCGGCGGCCGCGCTGATACGAGTTCGCAGTACCACCGTGTTGACGAACATCCCCACCAGATCGTCCAGGCGGGCGTCGCCGCGGCCACCGACCGGCGCTCCCACGGCGATATCGTCCGTACCGGACAGCGTCGCCAACAAGACGGCCAACGCGGCGTGCACCACCATGAACGGGGTCGCCTCGTTCGCCCGGGCACACTCGAGCACTCGGGCGTGCAGCTCGGGATCGATTTCGAACGACACCACCGCTCCTCGTCCCGACGCCACTCGTGGGCGCGGACGGTCCGAGGGCAGGTCCAACTGATCGGGCAGTCCGTCGAGTGCCTGCTGCCAGTATCGAATCTGCTTGCTGGCGAGAGATTTCGGGTCCGACTCGGAGCCGAGCGTGTCCAGTTGCCACAATGTGTAGTCGATGTACTGAACCGGAAGAGGTGCCCAGTGCGGGGCCGATCCGCTGCGCCGCGCGAGGTATGCCGTCATGACATCACGGGACAGGGGGGCCATCGACAGCCCGTCCGCCGAGATGTGGTGCGCCACGAATGCCAGCACGTACTCCGGTGCTGCGCCGGCCGGGTCCGTGATGTGGAACAGCCGAACCCGAAACGGGGTCTCGATCGTGACGTCGAATCCCCGGGTGAAGAACTCTGTGACCGCAGCGAGAGTGTCCTCGCGAGCGATGCGGACCACGTCCATCCCGGCGTGCGCCTCGGCCTCGTCTCGCACCTGTTGGTACCCGACACCGTCGATTTCGGGGTAGACGGTGCGCAAGGATTCGTGACGCCCGACCACGTCCCCCACGGCGGCCTGCAGCGCGTCCACATCGAGCGCTCCGCGGAGCAGCAGCGCGACCGGCACATTGTTGAGGGCCGACTCGGTGTCGAGTCGGTTGAGGAACCACATTCGTTGCTGCGCCGACGACAGCGGGATACGCGCGGGCCGCTCCCTCGACGTGTCGAGCGCGGCTCGAACCTGGCCGTCGGCCGAATCGGCGGCCTGCGCCAAGGCCTCGACCGTGGACGACTCGAACACCGAGCGCGCCGGAACATGTACGCCCAGAGCCGAACCCAACCGAGCTGCGAGCTGTGTGGCGATCAGGGAGTTACCCCCGAGGGCGAAGAAGTCGTCGCCGAGGCCGACTCGTTCGATTCCGAGCAGCTCGACGAAGATCTCGGCGACGACGCGTTCGGTGGGGGTCGACGGGGCCCTGAACTCCGCGGCCTCGAACACCGGTTCCGGCAAAGCATCTCGGTCGAGTTTGCCGGTGGGAGTCAGCGGAATCGACTCGATTGCTGTGATGACTGAGGGCACCATGTGCGCAGGCAAGCTGCGCCCGGTCGCGTCGAGCAGGCGGTCGAGGTCGAGTTCGGTGCCCGGCACCGGCAGTACGTAGGCCGCGAGAACGGTTGCGCCCGTCTGACTGCGGTACCCGAGGGTGACGGCGAAATCGACCCCGTCCTGCGCCGTCAGAACGGCGTCGATCTCACCGAGCTCGATTCTGAACCCGCGTATCTGGACCTGGAAGTCGTTGCGGCCCAGGTATTCGATGGCGCGTCCGGATGCCGTCTCTCGCCAACGCACCAGGTCGCCGGTCCGGTACAGCCGGCTCTGCGCGGAGTTCCCTTCGGGGGCATACGGATTGGCAACGAATCGCGCTGCGGTCAACGCGAATCGGCGATTGTATCCTCGGGCAAGACCGGCACCGGTCAGGTACAACTCGCCCGCAACTCCGGCGGGCACCTGACGCAGTCGGTCGTCGAGAACGTGGTATCCCATGTCCTGCGTCGACGGCCCGAGCAGTACAGCGTCGCCCGCGTTCAGCGGAGGGGAAATGTTGCACACCATCGAGGCTTCGGTGGGGCCGTAGACATTGTGGAAACGCCTGCCCGGCGCCCACTTCGACATCAGCTCCGAGGTGTATGCCTCGCCGCCGATCGCGAGCACGCGCATCTCCGGCACCTCCGCCGGATCGAGCGATGCCAGCGCGGCCGGGGTGATGAACGCATGGGTGACGCGGTGGCTGCGTAGCACCTCGGCCAGATCGGAGCCGCCGTAGATGCCGGGCGGGGCGATGACCATCGTCGAGCCCGCGCCCACGGCCATGAGTAGCTCGAGCACGGATGCGTCGAAGCTGGGTGAGGCGAAATGCAATGTGCGCGAATCGGAGTCCAAGCCGTAGATCTCGACCTGAGTGGAACTCAACGGGGCCAGTCCGGCGTGAGAGACGGCAACGCCTTTCGGCAGACCCGTCGAGCCGGAGGTGTAGATGACGTACGCGAGTGTGGACGGGCGAATCGGTGCCCTCCGGTCGTCGGCTACGACGGGATCGTCCGACAGCCCCCGAAGCGCATCCTCGGTATCGGGCGAGTCGAGAGAGATCCACGACACCGACGCCGGCATCGTCGCCTCGAACTGTGTTGCCGTGACACCCATCCGAACCCCGGAGTCGTCGACCATGTGCGTGATACGGGCGGCTGGGTAGTTGGGATCGATGGGCACGAATGCCGCACCGGTCTTCGCCACCGCCCACACCGCCATGACCGATTCGATCGAGCGGGTCAGCGCCAGAGCCACGAAATCCTCTGGGCCGATCCCGCGCTCGATGAGCAGGCGGGCGAGCCTGGACGACCGGGAGTCGATCTCCCGATAGGTGAGCGACCGGGTGCCGAACTCGACCGCTGTACCGTCCGGGTTCTTCTCCACCGCTGCGGCGAGCAGGGTGGGCAGCGCAACGGTACGAGCGGGTCGCTGCCGGGTGGGTCGTGCACGGGTGGGCCGGGGGCGGCTCGACCGTCCACCTGCTCGGCCACCCGACTCGGACGGTGTACCGGTCGATCCATCCGAACTCATCTGACTTATGACTCCTCACCAGTGTTGCTCCGCGCGTGGTCGTGGACGACGCCCGGACCGATCCGACCGTTCATCGTCCACGACGCGGCGAGCGTTGCAGTTCGCCTCACCCTATCGGTCGACGGTTCCCATCGGCTCGGGCAGACGATGCACCGGAATATCGCTCCGGCTCCGCTCGATGCCGCTCGCACCGTCGCCCTCGATCGACACGATCGCAACGAGGTCTTCTGTGTCCTCGGGCTGGAGTCGATCGACTGCGGCGATGTCTGCGTCGGTGAGGAAGGCATGGGTCACCCACTCTGCGGACACGAGATCGGCAGCGTCCTCGGCGGACGTCGCACGGTCGGTCACCAGAGCCGCACCTGCAAGGACGGCGACCACGCCTGCCAGAACGGATGCAGCGGACTCGACCCGAGTGGGGACGGCGAGCCGCGAATCGTATGCCACCGACCAGTCCGTCACCGCGCTGGTCGCCAGTGCAGCGAGCGTTCCATGGTCGATCATGCTGCTGCCATCGCCCACGATCAACGCCGGACTGTCCGGCCCGAGAACGGCCGTCCTGTCCGAATACGTCACCGGCCGAGCAGAACTCGCAGCGAGGGCATCGACCGTGTCCGGATCTCCGAGGCGAACCGTCGTCGCGGAGGCGGCCCAGCTCGGACCGTCGTCACCGTCCAGGACGAGAACGGACACCCCTGCCCGCTCCAGAACATCGGAGGAGCTCGACGGCGCTACCGGATCGATCGGAGCCACGGCTCCGCCTGCCTTGGCCACCGCCCACCGCGTCACGACAGACTGGACGGCGTCGTGGACAGCGACAGCGACGACGACTCCAGGCCGAACGCCGCGGTCGATCAGCAGCCGAGCCATCCGCGAGGACTGCTCATCGAGCTCTCGGTACGTGGTTTCGGCTCCGTCCGAGGACAACGCCGGGGCATCAGGATCTGCGTCCACCGTGGCGGTGAGCACCTGCGGCAGTGTCAGGTCCGACCGCACCGGTGCCGCAGCGGTGTCAGCGCTCTGCCCGGTGTCGGTCAACGCGGCCCGCTCGCCTGCGTCGAGCACGTCGATATCGCCGACGACGACCGACGGTGTTGCGGCCACCGCCCCGGCTATGCGTGCGAATCGTTGCGCCAGTGAGTCCACGGTGGACTCGTCGAACAGGTCGGCGGCGTACACCCATTCGACGTTCAGGGTTCCGGTTCCGCTGCCGGTGTCGGCATGCTGGGTCTCCACCGTCACCTGAAGGTCGAATTTGGCCGTCGGCTCGAAGCCGCTGACGGGTTCGACCACCAGGTTCGGCAACTCGAACCGCGCCTCGCCGTGCGGCTCCACCGACAGCACCGTCTGGAACAGCGGGGTGTACCCGGCGTTCCGGTCCGGTGCGATGGTGTCGACGACCCGCTCGAACGGCACGTCCGAGTGTGCGAAGGCCCGCAGATCGGTCTCGCGCAGTGCGGTCAGCAGCTCGGCGAACGTCGCATCGGGATCGACGTTCGTCCGCAGCGCCAGCGTGTTGACGAACATCCCGACCAGCCCGTCGAGCGCCTCGTGCCCGCGGCCGGCGATCGGCGTGCCGACCGCGAAACTGCGGGAGCCGCTCATCCGCGACAACAACACCCCGAGAACCGCGTGCAACACCATGAACAGGGTTGCGTTGTTCGCACGTGCGATCGCAGCGAGCCCGGTGTGTACCGACTCGTCCAACTCGACGCTCACACTGGCGCCGCGCAGGTTCGCGGTAGCCGTCCGCGGCCGGTCCCATGGCAACGACACGACCGGAGTGATCCCGCTGAGCTCGTCCGCCCAGAAGGCCAACTGCTCCGACAGAATCGACGTGGGATCGCTCTCCGACCCCAGCACCTGGCGCTGCCACACCGCGAAATCGGCGTACTGCACCGTCAGAGGTTCGGGCGTGTAATCGGTTCCCGACGCTGCAGCCAGGTATGCGGTCATGACGTCGCGGGCCAGCGGTGCCATCGATGCGCCGTCGCCGCTGATGTGGTGCATGACGATGACGAAGACGTACTCGTCCGGGCCGAAGCGGAACAATGCTCCCCGGATCGGCGGTGCGACGGTGACATCGAAGCCCTCGTAGACGAGTGCGCGAATCCGCTCGGCGGTGTCGGCATCGTTCGGTACGTCGATCGGAGTCAGATCGGGTACCACCGATTCGGCGTCGACGACATCCTGGTACGGCGATCCGTCCGCGTCCTCCGGGTAGCGCGTGCGCAGGGCCTCGTGCCGTTCCACGGTGCGGGTCACGGCGGTCTGCAATGCCGCGACGTCGAGCTCGCCGCGAAGCCGCAGCGCCATCGGCATGTTGTAGGCCCCGGACTCCGGTTCGAGTCGATTGAGCACCCACATGCGCTGTTGCGCGAGCGACAACGGAGCCCTCTCGCCTGCCGGTCGTCGACGCAGCGGCACATCGTGTGCGTCGTCGATGCGTGATTCGGCACGAGCGGCGAGATCGGCCACGGTGGAGGCCTCGAACAGGTCTCGGACCCCGACCTTCTTTCCGAGCGCAGCCGACACCCGTGCAGCGACTCGCGTCGCGATCAGCGAGTTGCCGCCGAGATCGAAGAAGTCGTCGTCCGATCCGACGCGCTGGACGCCGAGCAACTCGGCGTAGATCGATGCCACGATCTCCTCGACCGGCGTCGCCGGCGACCGGAACGCTCGAACCTCGAAGACCGGTTGCGGCAGCGCTTTTCGATCCAGCTTTCCGCTCGTGTTCAACGGGAACTCGGCGAGCACCATCACCGTCGCAGGCACCATGTACGTCGGCAGGGTGCCACCGACGAAGCTACGTACCTCCGCCGGGTCCAGCGTCCTACTCGGTGCAGGCACGACGTAGCCGACGAGTTGATCACCGGCACCGGTAGTGGCCACCACCGCCGTGGCCTGGTTGACGTCGGGGTGCGACAACAGTGCGGTCTCGATTTCACCGAGCTCTATCCGCTGGCCGCGGAACTTGACCTGGAAGTCCGTGCGCCCGATGTACTCGAGCACCCCCTGGTCCGCTCGGCCCGATCTCCATCGGACGAGGTCGCCGGTGCGGTACATGCGCTCGCCCGCGGCCGAGAACGGGTTCGCGACGAATCGGTCCATCGTCAGGTCGACGCGGCCGAGATAGCCGTCGGCGAGCTGCGTGCCCGCCAGGTACAGCTCGCCCGCGGTGCCCGCGGCCACCGGGTGCAGCCTGTTGTCGAGGACGTAGGCCTGGGTGTTCCATTCCGGAGCACCGATCGGGACGGTCGCGCCGTTGTCGGCAATGGTCTCCCAATACGTCACCGACACAGCGGCTTCGGTGGGGCCGTACAGGTTGTGGATCGCGGCAGAGGTGATCGCCCGGAAGTCCTTCACCGTCTCCGGGGGCAGAGCTTCGCCCACCACGTAGACGTGTCGGAGGGAACGACACTGCTCCGCGGTGGCGTACGCGGCGAACACGGTCAGCATCGACGGCACGAAGTCCGTGACGGTGACGCCGTGCCTGGCGATCCGGTCCGCGACGTACGCCGGGTCGCGGTGGCCGTCGGGGGTTGCGAGAACGACACTCGCACCGACCTGGAGTGGGAGGAAGAACCCCCACAGTGACACATCGAACGTCGTCGCCGTCTTCTGCAGGTAGATGTCGTTCTCGTCGAGGGAGTACTGATCGACCATCCAGGCCATCTCGTTGACGATCGCGCGGTGCGATACCGCGACGCCCTTCGGTCTGCCGGTCGAGCCCGACGTGAAGATGACGTAGGCGGTGTTCCCCGGGCGAACCGGTGCCAGGCGGTCGGAGTCGACAACGGGATCGGCCGGGTAGGACGCCAGATCGACTGTGTCCAGTTCGATGATCGGGAACTGTTGCGGCAGCCCCGTCCGATCCTGGCTCGTCGACAGGACGGCGACGGGCACGGCGGTATCGAGGATGTACTCGATCCGTTCGGCCGGGTGATCGGGATCGATGGGAACGTACGCACCGCCTGCTTCGAGGACGGCGTACATGCCGACCATCAGATCGATGCCTCGCCTCATACCGAGTGCGACGAGGGCCTGCGGGCCGACGCCGAGCGAAATCAGGTGTCGAGCAAGACTGTTGACTCGCTCCGAGAACTCCGCATAGGTCACGGCGGTGTCCTCGTAGACGATGGCCGTAGCATCCGGGTTCGCTGCAACCCGCGCCGCGAACGGGGCCGTCAACCGGTCACCTGCGTCGATCCGGCGCGCGGTGTCGTTCCAGGTTTCGACTACTCGAGCTCGTTCTTCCGAGCCGAGCAGATCGATATCGCCGACCGCCGCAGCGGTGTCCGATACGAAGGCCTCGAGCACACCGACGAGCCGGGACAGGATCGAGTCGACGTACGCGGCATCGAACAGATCACTGATGTATTTGAGTGTGAAGGAGATTCGATCCTCCGCCACCACGAGCAACGTCAAGGGGTAGTGCGTGTTGTCGTTGGAGCTCACTGCCTCGACGGTCATGCCGTCGATGGCCGCAGCCTGTTGCGTCAGTTGAGCTTCGTCCACCGGGTACGACTCGAAGATGGTGAGGGTGTCGAACAGATTCCCCATTCCGATCGCTCGCTGGATGTCGACGAGCCCCATGTGGTGGTGGTCGAGCAGGTCTGCCTGTTCACCCTGAATCCGTACCAGGTAGCTCTCCACCGTGTCGGCGGGATCGAATCGAACCCGCACCGGGATGGTGTTGATGAACAACCCGATCATCGACTCCACGCCAGCAAGAGCAGCGGGACGACCGGAGACCGTGGCACCGAACACGACATCGGTGCGACCGGTGATGTGTGCGATCAGCAGCCCGTATGCCGCCTGCACCAGCGTGTTCACGGTGACCCCGAGTCGTCCGCCGAGCGCCGTGAGCGACGCGGTGGTCTCGGCATCGACGAATCGCTCGGTCTCGGCCGAGCGCGCAGAGATCTCGCGCCCGACACTCGGCGGTGCGACGAACGTCGGCTCCTCGACACCGGCAAGCGCCGCAGTCCACGCACCGAGGGACACGGTCGGGTCTTGCTGGTCGAGCCATGCCAGGTACGAGCGGTACGAGCGCACCCTCGGCATCGACACCGTCGAACCCCGAGCGGCGTACAGATACAGCAGTTCCTTCATCACCAGCGGTAGCGACCAGCCGTCGAGCAACACGTGATGGTTGGTCATCGCAAGCTTGTACGTGGTCGGTGTGATCCTGACGAGCAGGAATCGCAGCAGCGGTGCGGTGGACACATCGAAGTGGCGTCGCTGATCCGCGGCCAGTGCCTCGGCGACGGCAGCGTCGCGCTCGATCCCGTCGAGATGAGACAGATCGATCGTGTTCCACGGCAGACGAACGTTCTGCTGGACGATCTGCACCGTCTCACCGTCAGCGGTCGCGGTGAACGAGGTACGCAGATTGTCGTACCGATTCAGCAGTGTCTGCGCCGCGTGGTGCAACCGTTCGGCGTCCACCTCGCCGGCCAGATCGAGTACGACCTGCATGGTGTAGACGTCGATCGACGCGTCGGCGAACAGTGCGTGGAACAGCAGCCCTTGCTGCAGCGGCGACAGCGACCAGATGTCGGTCAGCTCCGGGTAGCGAGCCTCGAACGATGCGATCTCGGGCTGCGAGAGCGCAACCAGCGGCACATCCGATGGGGTCAGGCCACCGGAGCCGGGTGCCTCGGCGTACGTGGCCAGCGCCGACAACGCCTCGGACCACAGCCCGGCGAGACGCTCGACCGTGTCGGCGGACACGGCTCCGGTCGGGAATGCGAAGCTCGCGCTCAGGACTCCACCCTGGTCGGTGTCGAGCACGATCGCGTTGATGTCGATCGTCTTGTTCGCGGCCATGTCGGCGTCACCGGGCGCGGTGAGCTCACCGTCGGCGGCCGGCAACCAGCCGAGGGACTTCATCTCGTCCGGGACCTCGCCTGCGTCGACCCGACCCAGGTAGTTGAAGCTGATCTGTCCGGTTCCGAGTTCGGCCAGTTCCGCAGCTGTCTCGGAGCACAGGTACCGGAGCAGCCCCCAGCCCATGCCTCGATCGGGCAGCGCGAGCATCTGTTCCTTGACTGCCTTGACGGCGTCGCCGAGCTGCGATCCTCCTGCGAACGCGGCGTCGACATCGATTCCGGTCAGGTCGAGACGGACCGGGAACAGGCTCGTCAGCCAGCCGACGGTGCGTCCCAGATCAGCTCCGGGAACCACCGATTCCTCGCGGCCGTGGCCTTCGAGCTGCACCAGAGTTGCCGGTGCGGTGATCCCGCGCTCGGACCGCAGTCTCGTGACGGCCACAGCGAGCCCGGCCAGCAACCCGTCGCCCACACCACCGCGGAAGATCTCCGGAACGGTGGTCAGCAAGGTGCGCGTGACGTCGGCCGTCAGTTCGACATTCACCCGTTCGACAGTGGCCACGACGTCGATCGCGGGATCGAACGGGCGATCACCAAGTACGGGATCCTCGGTGTCGGCGATCGAGCGCCACAGCGGCAACTCGGCCAGTCGCGCCTCGCTCGCCGCCGCGTCCACCAGTGCGTGCGTCCAACGCCGCATCGAGGTTCCGACCTCGGGAAGGACCGGGACGACTCCCCCGGACACCTGTGCCCAGGCGGAGACGAGATCGGGAACGAGAATGCGCCACGACACACCGTCGATCACGAGGTGGTGAGCCGCGATGGTCAGTGTTCCGGCTTGCTCGGGTCCGCGATCGACCCAGACGAGGGCGAGCATGCGTCCGGACGTGGGGTCGAGCGTTCCGACTGCATCGTCGAATACCGTTGCAGCCGAATCGCTGTCGGTCCGAGTCAGGATGGAATCCACATCGAGGAGACCGATGTCCGCGACGTCGAGACCCCAGCCCCGGTCGTCGTGTACCAGCGTCGATCGCAGCACGTCGTGACGATCGACCACAGCGGTCACCGTGGCGAGGATTCCGGCCCGATCGATACCGACCGGCAGTTCGAGGGTGACGGCCTGATGGAAACGTGACCACCCGCCGCCACGCTCGATCATCGCCACACCGAACGGCGGTAGCGGCATCCAACCCACGCCACCGCCGTCGAGTTCCTCGAGTACGACCGCGTCGTTGCCCTCGCCGACGGTTACGGCGATCTCTGCGAGACCGGCAACAGTCTTGCGCTCGAACACATCTCGCGGACCGAACTGAATTCCCCTGGCCTTGGCGCGGGAAACGAGCTGAATCGAGACGATACTGTCGCCGCCGAGCGCGAAGAACGAGTCGTCCACCCCGACGGTATCGAGGCCGAGCACATCCGCGAATACCTCGGCAATGATGCGTTCGGTATCGGTTGTCGCCGTGCGGAATTCGGCGTCGCTACCGAATTCCGGTTCGGGTAGTGCTCTGCGGTCCAGTTTGCCGTTCGGCCCGAGCGGGAGGGCATCGATCACCATGAGCCCGGCCGGAACCATGTACTCCGGAACCAGGGTGGCGACCGATGCTGTGACCGCTGCGGTGTCGATCGTCTCGCCGACGGCGGGAACGACGTACCCGACCAGTAGCTCACCCGCCGACGGCGTCCGCCGCACGAGCACCACGGCCTGGTCGACCGACGGGTCCGCGGTCAGGGCAGCCTCGATTTCTCCCAGTTCGATGCGCAGTCCGCGCAGTTTGACCTGGAAGTCGGTGCGGCCGAGGTAGTCCAGCTCGCCGTCCGCGTTCCAACGGACGAGGTCTCCGGTGCGATACATCCGCGATCCTGCTGCGCCGTGCGGATCGGCGACGAACCGGTCCGCGGTCAGATCCGGGCGGCCGAGGTATCCGCGGGCGAGTTGGTGCCCGGCGAGATACAGCTCACCGGGCACCCCGACGGGAACAGGGTGCAGTCGCGCGTCGAGCACGGTCACCCTCGTGTTCCACACCGGTGCACCGATGGGAACCGAGACGGTGTCCGACGGCAGGACGCGGTGATAGGTGACGTCGACGGCAGCCTCTGTCGGGCCGTACAGGTTGTGCAGTTCGGTGGCGGGCAGCGCCGAGCGGAGCGCGGCCGCAACCGATGCCGGCAGTGCCTCACCGGAGGCGAACACCATGCGCAGTCCGGTGCAGTTCGAGACACCGTCCGCGGCGGCGAACACGGCCAACAACGACGGGACGAAGTGCGCGACGGTGACGCCGCGTTCGGCGACGGTGCGCACCAGGTATGCCGGATCGCGGTGGCCGTCGGGAACCGCGATGACCAGTTCGGCGCCGATCTGCAACGGCCAGAACAGCTCCCACACCGATACGTCGAACGTGACCGGTGTCTTCTGCAGCACCTTGTCGTGTTCGGTGAGACGGTACTCGTCCTGCATCCACAACAGTCGGTTGACGATGGCGGCGTGGCTGACCGCAACGCCCTTCGGGCGACCGGTGGAGCCGGAGGTGAAGATGACGTACGCGGTGTCCGCCGGTCGTAGCGGTGCGGTTCTGTCCGCATCGGTCACCGGTGCCGTGGACAGACCTGTGGTGTCGACGGTGTCGACCAGGATTCTGACGGCGTCGGTCACGAGAGCTGTGCCGTCGCGCTCGGTCGTGAGCAGCACCACCGGTGCAGCCGTGTCCAGGATGTAGCCGATTCGTTCGGCCGGAAGATCCGGGTCGACCGGGACGTAGGCACCACCGGCAGCGAGCACGGCGTAGATACCCGTCAGCATGTCGATCGAGCGGCGCATGGCGGTGGCCACCACGGTTTCCGGCCCGACTCCCTCGGCGATGAGCAGCCGCGCGAGCGAGTTGACCCGCTCGGAGAATTCGCGGTAGGTCACTCGATCGTCGGCGAAGCTCGTGGCGATGCCGTCCGGGGACGCTGCAACACGGGCCTCGAACAGCGAGACCAGGGTTGCGCCGGGATCCACCTCGTGCGCAGTGGCGTTCCATTCCTCGAGGACGCGGGTGCGTTCGCCCTCCTCGAGAATGTCGATGTCGCCGACGGCTCGATCAGGAGCGTCGGTGAGTGCGTGCAGCACCCGAACCAGCCGTCGCCCGAGAGAGGCCATGCTGGACTCGTCGAAAAGATCGGTCGCATAGTCGAATTGCACGTCGATGCCGGCCGGAGCGCCGTGTTCGTCGGTGTTCTCCCACAGTGTCACCTGCAGGTCGAACTTCGCGAAAGCGCTGCCGAGATCGATTCCCTCGACGCTCAGACCTGGCAGGGCCAACGTCTGACGGTTCAGGTTCTGGAACGTCAGCATGACCTGGAAGATCGGGTGACGAGCCTGCGAGCGGTCCGGGGCCAGCTCGTCGACGAGCCGCTCGAACGGCACGTCGGCATGCCCGAAGGCGCTCAGGTCGGCCTCACGGACTGCAGCGAGTTGCTCCCGCAACGATGCAGCGGGGCTCACCGCGGTGCGGAGCGCGAGCGTGTTGACGAACATGCCGACCAGCTCGTCCAGATCCGCGTCACCGCGGCCGGCGACCGGGGTACCGATCGCCACGTCATCGGTGCCCGCCAGTGCGCCGAGCAGTACTGCGAGCGCGGTGTGCACCACCATGAAGTTCGTGGCGTTACCGGCTCGGGCGGCGCGGGCGATGCCGGACTGCAGTGACGCGTCGATCGAGAAGTTGTATGCCGCACCGCGATACGACGCCACCGCCGGTCGTGGCCGATCCGTCGCCAGATCGAGCTGCGCCGGGGCACCGGCCAGGGCCGAAGTCCAGTAGGCGAGCTGCTCGGCCAACAGCGAATCCGGGTCGTCCTCGGCGCCGAGTACCTCGCGTTGCCACAATGCGTAATCCGCGTACTGCACCGGAAGTGGTGCCCACTGTGGGCTCTCCCCGGCTGCACGGGCGGTGTAGGCCGCCATGATGTCGCGCGTGAGGGGTCCCATCGAGAACCCGTCCGCGGCGATGTGATGGGCGACGAACGCCAGTACGTGCTCGGACTCGCTCACCCGCAGGATCCGAATTCGGACCGGAACGGCTCGGGTCACATCGAATCCGGCGGACACGAAGTCCCGCAGTGCCTGCTCGATCGCGCTCTCGTCGACGTCCTCGACGGCGACGGTCACGCCGGCCTCCGCGGTACCGAGCACCACCTGGTGGCCTCGTCCGTCGACCTCCGGGTACACGGTGCGCAGAATCTCGTGCCGCGCCAACACGTCGTGCACGGCGCTGACGAGTGCATCGACATCGACGTTTCCGGACAACCGAATCGCCACCGGGATGTTGTTCACGGCGGACGTCGGATCGAATTGGCTCAGGAACCACATGCGCTGCTGCGCCATCGACAGCGGCACCGAGTCCGGTCGCTTTCGAGCCGTCAGTGCCCGGCGCGCACCGGTGCCCACCTGGGACTCGATCGCACGTGCGAGCGACTGCACCGTCGGAGACTCGAAGATCGAGCGGACCGGCACCTGGGTGTCGAGCGCCGCCCCCAGCCGGGAGACCACCTGGGTAGCGATCAACGAGTTGCCGCCGAGTGCGAAGAAGTCGTCGTCCAGGCCGACGCGCTCCACCGCGAGCACCTCGGCGAAGACTGCCGCAACGGCCTCTTCCACCGGGTTGGTCGGGGCGCGGAACTCGGCTGTCTCGAACTCCGGTTCGGGGAGCGCCTGTCGATCCAGCTTGCCGTTGACGCCTCGAGGAAGAGCCTCCAGCACGACGAAGGCCGATGGGATCATGTACGACGGCAGACGCTCGGCGAGTGCTCGGCGGATGCCGTCCTGATCGAGCGAAACGCCGACGGCCGGTACGAGGTAGGCCACCAGTCTAGCCCCGGATCCCGTGTCCGCGAGCGCTACGACGGCGACGTCTCGGATCTCGTCGAGCGATCCGAGAGCGGCGTCGATATCGCCGAGTTCGATACGGAAACCGCGAATCTTCACCTGGAAGTCGGTACGCCCGACGTACTCCAGTTCACCGTCGGCCCGCCAGGACACGAGATCGCCGGTGCGGTACAGGCGGCCGCCGGGGGTGAACGGGTCGGCAACGAAACGCTCCGCGCTCAGATCGGGCCGAGCGAAGTACCCGTCGGCGAGCTGAGCACCCGCGAGATAGAGCTCACCTGCGACGCCGACCGGCACCGGAGCCAGACGCGAGTCCAGCACGTAGACACGGGTGTTCCATTCGGGCCCGCCGATGGGAACCGCGGTGCCGTCGACGCTCGTCACCCGATGCGCGGTCACCGAGACCGCTGCCTCGGTCGGTCCGTACAGATTGTCCAGTCGCGCAGCGGAACTGCGTAGTGCCCGCTCCGCCGTGGCGACCGGCAGTGCTTCGCCGATCGCCAGGATTCGCGTCAGATGTTCGGGCAGTGCGCCTGCCGATGCCGTGACCAACGCGTCGAGCACGGACGGCACGGTGTGCAGTGTCGTCACCGATTCCCGGCTCATCAGATCGACGAGGTAGGCGGGATCGCGGTGCCCCTCGGCGTCGGCGACGACGATCGCACCACCGGAGATGGTGGCGACCCAGAACTCCCACACGGACAGGTCGAAGGTGGCGGCAGTCTTGAGCAGAACCCGGTCCGTGCTGTTCAGACCGTAGTGGGCGCTCTGCCAGAGCAGTTGGTTGACGATGGCGGCATGGCTGACCGCGACGCCCTTGGGGCGGCCGGTGGATCCGGAGGTGAAGATAACGTACGCGGTGTTCGCGGGCCGCAGCGGCGAATGTCGATCGCGGTCGGTGACGGGCGCGTCCGAGACCTTCTCGTCGAGCAGTCGCTGATCGGTGTCGACGAGTAGAACCGGAAGCGAGTCGAGCTCGAATTCGTCACGCGCAGTGCTCAATACCAGAGCGGGAGCGGCTACCTCGAGAATGTAGGCGTTGCGGTCTGCCGGCTGGTCCGGGTCGATGGGGACATACGCCCCGCCTGCCTTGGCGACGGCGTACATCGCGACGAGCAGATCCACCGAGCGCCTGATCGCCAGGGCAACCGTCACCTGCGGTCCGACGCCGGCACCGATCAGGACGCGGGCCAGCCGGTTGATTCGGCGATCGAACTCGGCGTACGACAGCGATCCTTCAGCGTGGACCAGCGCGATCGCCTCGGGCTGATCCTGCACCTGTCGATCGAACAGCGACACCAGGGTCTGCGAGGCATCCACCTCGTGAGCGGTGTCGTTCCACGTGCGCACGATCCGGATGTGTTCCTCGGACGAGAGCAGATCGAGATCGCCGATGACGGCGGCCGGGTCCTCGGCGACCGCTGCGAGCAGCCGCCCGAACCTGTCGGCGAACGCCTCGACCGTGGCGCGATCGAAAAGATCTGTGGCATAGCTGAACTCGGCCGACAGTTCGGCAGGCGAACCGTCAGGAGCATAGCGATCCGAGATAGACAGTTGCAGATCGGTCTTCGCGGTCACGGCATCTGCCTCGACGGCGCTGACCGTCAGTCCGGGCAGCTCGAACGTCGACTCGGCGAGGTTCTGGAAGGACAGCCCCACCTGGAACAGCGGGTTGCGCGCTGTCGAGCGCACCGGGTTGAGCACCTCCACCAGACGCTCGAACGGAACATCGGAATGTGCGAGGGCGGCCAGGTCACGTTCGCGAGCCTGGCCGAGCAACTGCCGGAAGGTCATCGACGATTCGACGGTCGACCGGAAGACGAGAGTGTTGACGAACATTCCGATCATCGGATCGAGGGCTCGCTCGCCGCGGCCCGCGATGGGTGTTCCGACGGCGATGTCCTCGGAACCGGACAGGCGCGCGAGCAACACCGCGAATGCCGAATGCACCACCATGAACAACGTTGCCTGCTCGCTACGTCCGAGCTCGGCGAGAGCGGCGTGCACATCGGCACCCACGGTGAACCGCACGGCGTCGCCACGAAAACTCTGCGCCGGTGGCCGTGGGCGATCGGTGGGAAGTACCAGTTGATCCGGCAGCTCGGCGAGCGCATCCTTCCAGAAGGATACCTGCTGCGCTGCAAGCGAATTCGGATCCGATTCGGTGCCGAGCACGGTTCGCTGCCACAGTGCGAAGTCGATGTACTGCACCGCGAGCGGTTCCCAGTCCGGTGCCGAGCCTGTCGATCTCGCGGTGTATGCGGTCATGACGTCGACGCCCAGCGGGCCCATCGATGCGCCGTCGGCCGACACATGATGCACGACGAAGGCCAGAACGTGTTCGCCCTCACCGACCCGGAACACCCGCGCATCGACCGGTACCTCGACAGTGACATCGAAGCCCCGCCTGAAGAAGTCCGTAACGGCCGCAACGACATTCGCACCCGCCACCTCGCGGACGGCGAGGTCCAGCGGTACCTCCGACGCCGGGAGCACCTGCTGGAACGGGCCGTCCGGCGAGTCCGGGTATCGGGTACGCAGAGATTCGTGGCGTTCGACGACGTCGAGCACCGCCGCCCGGAGCGCGGCGAGATCGAGATCGCCGGACAGCCGCACGGCGAACGGAATGTTGTCCACCGACGAGGACGTGTCGAACTGGTTGAGGAACCAGTACCGCTGCTGCGCCGGCGAGAGCGGCGGCCGCTCCGGACGAGTGCCCGCCACCAATGCAGCCCGGCTGCCCGAACCGACAGCGCTCTCCACGTGCGCGACCAGCGCGGCGACGGTTGAGCTCTCGAACAGCGCCCGCACCGGCACGACGGTGTCCAGTGCCGCGCCGAGTCGCGAGACCACCTGTGTGGCGATCAGCGAGTTGCCGCCCAGGGCGAAGAAGTCGTCGTCGAGTCCGACTCGGTCGATGTGCAGGACGTCGGCGAACACTCCGGCGACGATCTCCTCGACCGCCGTGGTCGGTGCGCGGAACTCACGCGCCTCGAACACCGGTGCGGGTAGTGCGGCTCGATCCAACTTGCCGACCGGGGTGAGCGGAACAGCGTCGAGCACGATGATCGAGGACGGAATCATGTACGCGGGCAGCGATTTTCCGACAAAGGCGGTCAGCTCGTCGACGTCGACGACAGATCCACGGGAGGGCAGAACGTACGACACGAGGGTGGTGACGCCCGAGGGCAGTTCGTGACCGAGCGTGACGGCGAAGTCCACCTCGGGAACAGCGGTGAGCGCGGAATCGATCTCACCGAGCTCGATCCGGAAGCCGCGCACCTTGACCTGGAAGTCGGTACGGCCGACGAACTGCAACTGCAGATCGTCGGTCCATCGCACCACGTCGCCGGTGCGATACATCCGTGCACCCTCGACGCCGTAAGGATTGGCCACGAAGCGCTCGGAGGACAGCCCTGGCCTACCGAGATAACCGCGGGCAAGCGCACCGCCCGACAGATACAGGTCACCCGCGACACCGGTCGGAACCGGCTCGAGTCGGGAGTCGAGAATGAGCACGGACATGCCGTGAATCGGTCGACCGATGGTGATCGGCGCACCGGGCGTCAGCTCGGCGAAGCTGGAGATGATCGTGGTCTCGGTCGGCCCGTACCCGTTGAAGTACTTTCGGCCCCCTGCCCACCGGGCGAGCAGTTCGGGAGTGGTCACGTCTCCGCCCACCGAGAGCACCTCGAGCGAATCGATCCCGTGGGGATCCATCGTGCCGAGCACCGCGGGCGTGATGATCGTGTGAGTGACCCGCTCCGCCTTCAACAATTCGGCCAGTTCGGTGCCGCCGAGAATCGATGCCGGTACGACGACCAACGTCGCCCCGACCGAGAACGCCGCCATCCATTCCAGGACCGACGGATCGAAGTTGGGCGAGCAGATGTGCAGGAACCTCGAGGCCGGTTTCAGGTGATAGAGATCGGTTGCTGCGTCGAGGACGCCGCCGAGCCCGGCGTGCGTGACGACGACACCCTTCGGCTTGCCGGTCGAACCCGAGGTGTAGATGACGTAGGCCGGGTTCTGGAACGTGACCGGTCGCAGGCGATCGGCGTCGGTGATCGGTTCGGTGGAGTGGGTGCGGACCTCTGCGACGAACTCGTCCTCGTCGACGCTCAGCCAGAGCAGATCCTCGCCCGAGGCGGAGAGCTGCGCCGAGTGCGCACGGGTGGTCAGGCCGAGCAGTGCCTCGGAGTCCGAGACCATGTGGGCGATGCGATCCTGCGGATACGTCGGGTCGACGGGTAGGTGCGCGGCCCCCGATTTCGCCACGGCCCAGACCGCGAGCACCATGAAGTAGGAGCGCTGGAATCCTAGAGCCACAACGGATTCGGGGCCGGCCCCGCGCTCGATGAGCACGCGCGCGAGCTGCGAGGACGTCGCATCGAGTTCGGCGTACGAGATCGAGCGCCCCTCGTAGCGGATCGCAGTCGCAGCCGGGTCGAGGGCGGCTCCGGCAGTGAAGATCTCGGCCAGAGTACCGCCGGCCAACACGTCGTCACCGTGTACGTGCGTGAGCCGGTCGTACTCGTCGTCGTAGAGGATGGACAGATCGCCCACCGGGGTGTCCGGTGCCGCCACGATCGCGTCGAGCAGCCAACGGAAACGCCGCGAGAACACCTCGATCGTCTTCTCGTCGAACAGGTCTCGCGCATAGAGGAATCCGGCGGCGAGACCGGCACCATCGGCCTTCTCGTGCAGTGTCAACGACAGATCGAACTTGGCGGTGTCGACCTCCACGTCCACGGCCGAGACCGTCAGACCGGGCAGGTGAAACTCGTTCGGCGGGAGGTTCTCGAACGCGATCGCCACCTGGAACAGTGGGTGCCTGGCCGTGGTCCGCTCTGGCTCGAGCAGATCCACCAGACGCTCGAAGGGGATGTCCGCGTGTGCGAAAGCCTCGAGATCGACGTCTCGGACGTGTCCGAGCAGGTCGGTGAAGCCGGTGCTCCGATCGACCGAAGTGCGCAGCACCAGGGTGTTGACGAACATGCCGATCACGTCGTCCAGGACAGCTTCGCCGCGGCCCGCGACGGCCGTGCCCACCGCAATGTCGTCGGAGTTCGACATGCGTGCCAGGAACAGAGCCAGCGCACCGTGCAGCACCATGAACAGCGTGGTTCCGGTCGACCGGGCCAGATCGTCGAGCGAGGCGCGCAGTTCGGCATCGATGTCGAACTGGAATCGCCCGCCGGAGTACGACTGGACGGCCGGACGTGGCCGGTCGTACGGCAAGGTCAGCTCACTGGGCAGGTCAGCCAGAGCGGTACGCCAGTAGTTCGCCTGCGATGCCATCAGGCTGGTCGGATCCTCGTCGTCGCCGAGCACCGCACGCTGCCACAGCGCGAAATCGGCGTACTGAACCGGCAGCGGCGTCCACCGAGGAGCCTCTCCTGCGACTCGAGCGAGATATGCAGTCATGACGTCACGGGTCAGTGGCCCCATGGACCACCCGTCGGCGCTGATGTGGTGAACCACGAACACCAGTACGTACTCGTCGTCGGCGACCCGGAACAGTTTGGCGCGCAAGGGAGTCGACTGGGTGACATCGAATCCTTCGGAGGCGAAGGCAATCAGGTCGGACACCGCACCGTCGGCGGACGGGGTGGCGGGCGTCAGATCCGGCGTGGCGTCCTCGGCAGGCAGAATCACCTGGTGTCCCGCACCGTCCGCACTCGGGTAGACGGTACGAAGCGCTTCGTGCCGATCGAGTACGTCGGTGACGGCCGCCTGCAGGGCCGCGGCGTCGAGTGCCCCACTGAGCCGGATCGCCACCGGGATGTTGTTGACGGCCGATTCGGGCTCGAATCGGTTGAGGAACCACATTCGCTGCTGGGCGAGGGACAGTGGGATCTGTTCCGGACGGTCCTGTGGCACCAGCGGAGCCGTGGTTCCGCGGCCGACATGGCTCTCCAACGCGGCCGCCAGGGATGCGACGGTGCCTGCCTCGAACATCGTTCGGACGGGCACGGTGGTGCCCAGTTCGGCACCGAGTCGTGCGGCGACCTGAGTTGCGACGAGCGAGTTGCCGCCGAGGGCGAAGAAGTCGTCGTCCGCGCCGACTCGGTCGAGTCCGAGCACCGCGCCGAAGACGTTCGCGACGATCTCTTCGATCGGATCGCTCGGTGCTCGGTACGGTGTTGCCTCGAACTCCGGATCGGGTAGTGCTTGCCGATTCAGCTTGCCACTCGCGCCGAGCGGGAACTCCTCGAGTTCCACGACGGTGGCAGGCACCATGTACTCGGCCAGCCGTCCACGTAGGGCCGTGCGTACCCGATCCACATCGACCGAGCCTTCGGTGGGGACGACGTAGGCGACCAGCTGTTCTCGTCGTACCAGCACGACGGCCTGTGCGATCTCGGGCAGATCCAGTAGCGCCGATTCGATTTCGCCGAGTTCGATCCGCAGGCCGCGCAACTTCACCTGGAAGTCGGAGCGGCCCATGTATTCGAGTTCGCCGGCGGGTAGCCATCGCACCACATCGCCGGTCCGGTACATCCGCTCGCCGTCGACTGCGAACGGATCGGCAACGAAGCGATCCGCAGTCAGATCGGGTCGGCTCACGTATCCCCTGGCGAGTTGGACACCCGCGAGGTAGAGCTCTCCCGATACCCCGACCGGAACCGGCCGCAACGACGAATCGAGAACGTGCACATCGGTGTTCCACACCGGCGAGCCGATCGGCACCACCGCGGTGTCCGCGTCGGAGACCGGGTGATACGTCACATCGACGGCAGCTTCGGTGGGGCCGTACAGGTTGTGCACCGACACCTGCGGGAGTGCGTTGCGCAGCGCATGTGCGGTGGCAGGCGCGAGTGCCTCCCCCGAGGCGAACACCGTCCGTAGCGACGCTCCCGCGTCGGGCCTGCGCAGTGCCTCCGGGGTGAACACCGACATCATCGACGGCACGAAGTGCACCACCGAAACCTGTTCGCGAGCAATGACATCGAGCAGATACGACGGATCACGGTGCCCCTCGGGAACCGCGACGACCACCGACGCGCCGACCTGGAAAGCCCAGAAGAACTCCCACACCGACACGTCGAATGTCGCAGGAGTCTTCTGCAACACCACGTCCTGTGGGCCGAGGGGGTACTCGTGCTGCATCCACGACAACCGGTTCACGATCGCCGAGTGCGACACCCCGACGCCCTTCGGGCGACCCGTCGACCCCGAGGTGAAGATGACGTACGCGAGATTGTCCGCCCGCAGCGGAGCCGTCCGCTCCGCATCGGTCACCGTCGCCGTCGAGTGGTGCGACACGTCCAGCGTGTCGATGTCCACCGTCTCCACACTCGGGAACTCGACGTGGTCTCGGGTGC
This sequence comes from Rhodococcus sp. MALMAid1271, assembly GCF_049195265.1. Lineage (NCBI taxonomy): Bacteria > Bacillati > Actinomycetota > Actinomycetes > Mycobacteriales > Nocardiaceae > Rhodococcus > Rhodococcus sp. MALMAid1271. The sequence continues at coordinate 219,680 of NZ_JBMIRQ010000120.1, forward strand.
TCGAGAGCACGCGTACCGGCGAGGCCGTGCCGACGATGTACTCGTTGCGCTCCGGCGGCTGAGTCGGGTCGATGGGTACGTACGCAGCACCGGCCTTGACGATCGCGTACATACCGACGAGCAACTCGATGCTGCGGCCGACCGCGAGGCCGACGGTGGTGTCGGTACCGACACCAACGGACATCAGGTAGCGCGCCAGTCGATTGGCGCGCGCGTCGAGCTCGGCGTAGGTCAGGCGAACGTCCTCGAACACCAGTGCCTGAGCGTCGGGGGTCTGCGCGACGCGCGCATCGAACTGATCCACCAGAGTCGTCCTGCCGGGGATCTCGTGCACCGGTCCGGAACCGAACGCCAGCACGGACTTCCGCTCGACCGGGTCGAGCAGGTCGATCTCACCGACGGCCTCGGCGGGCGCTGCGGTGACCGCACGAAGAACACGGACGAACCGCTCCCCGAACCGCACCATCGTCGATGTGTCGAACAGGTCCGCGGCGTAGGTCAGGGCGACCGTCAGTCCCGTGGGCCCGGAGTCGGACGGCGCGGAATCCCACAGGGTCACCTGCAGATCGAACTTCGCCAGATCTGCCTCGTAGTCGACCGCCGCAATGTTCAGCCCGGGAAGTTCGACCGAGGTTCGATCCAGATTCTGGAACGTGAGCATCACCTGGAACAGCGGGTGTCGAGCCTGCGAGCGCACCGGCGACAACACGTCCACCAGCCGCTCGAACGGCACCTCGGCGTGCGAGAACGCGGCGAGGTCCACCTCACGGACCTCGCGCAGGATGTCGTCGAACGACGTTCGTGGATCAACGCCGGTGCGCAGCACCAGTGTGTTGACGAACATTCCGATCACATCGTCGAGGGCCTCGTCACCACGGCCTGCGACCGGCGTACCGATACTGATGTCCTCGGCGGACGCGAGCTTGGCCAGGAGCACCGCCAGTGCGGCGTGCACGACCATGAACCTCGTCGCGTTGTGATCTCTGGCGAGCTTGTCGAGACCGCGAACCATGTCGGCGTCGATCTCGAACGTGTGCGTGCCGCCGTTGGTGGTGGCGACAGCAGGGCGGGGTCGATCGGTGGGTAGCTCGAGCTGCTCCGGGGCTCCACCGAGCTGGCGTCGCCAGTAGTTCTCCTGTGCCGAGATCAGCGACTCCGGGTCGCCCTCGCTCCCGAGGACGGCCCGCTGCCACAGCGTGAAGTCAGCGTACTGCACCTCGAGCGGAGTCCATTGCGGCGCTTGCCCGTTGGTGCGAGCCACGTACGCAGTCACGACGTCTCGGGTCAGCGGTCCCATCGAGAATCCGTCGGCCGCGATGTGATGCACCACGAACGCGAGGACGTGCTCGGTCTCGGAGGTCTCGACGAGCACCGCACGGAAGGGCAGCTGTACCGCCAGATCGAAGGGCCGGAGCGCGAACTCGAGCAGTACGGCGGGGACATCGACCTCGGCTGCCGAGGTTCGCTCCAATTCCACTGCCGATGAATCGGTGTCGAGCACTCGCTGATAGCCGATGCCGTCGTGGTCGGGGTACACCGTCCGTAGCGACTCGTGCCGGCCCAGCACGTCCACCAAGGCCGTCTGCAGTGCCGTGAAGTCCAGTTCCCCGCTCAGCGCGATGGCGACCGGGATGTTGTTCACAGCCGAGTCCGGTTCGAATCGGTTGAGGAACCACATCCGCTGCTGGGCCAACGACAGCGGCACCCGTTCTGGCCGCTGCTGCGCGACCAGCGGCGGACGCGCGTCCCCGGATCCTGCGGCGTCGACTGCCGCGGCGAGTTCGGCGACGGTCGGTGCGTCGAAGAACGACCGCACATCCACCGCAGTGCCCAGTTCGGCGTTGACTCGCGCGATCACGCGGGTGGCATTGAGGGAGTTTCCGCCGAGGACGAAGAAGTCGTCGTCCACGCCGATTCGTTCGATCCCGAGAACCGCCTCGAAAATTGCCACCAGTGCCGTTTCGGTATCGGTGCTCGGGGCGCGGTACTCGCGTACGAGGGAGGCGAAATCGGGCGCGGGCAGGGCTTTTCGGTCCAGCTTGCCGCTGGCACCGAGCGGGAATTCGTCCAGCACCACGAACATCGACGGCACCATGTACTCGGGCATGCGGCGACGCACCGCCTCCGCGAGGCCGTCGTGATCGAGATCGGGTTCGGTGCTCACGACGTAGCCGACGAGCTGCTCGCCCAACTGGGCCTGCGAGTGGTCGGTATGAACGAGTACCGCGGCCTGGGTCACCTGCGGCTCGGCGAGCAGCGCCTGCTCGATCTCGCCGAGTTCGATGCGGAGGCCGCGCAGTTTCACCTGAAAGTCGGTGCGCCCGATATATTCGATCAGGCCGTCGGCCCGCCGGCGCACCAGGTCGCCGGTGCGATACATCCGGTCCCCCGGCTCACCGAACGGGTCGGCGACGAACCGATCGGCCGTCAGATCCGTGCGGCCGAGATATCCGCGAGCGAGCTGTATGCCGGCAAGATAGAGCTCGCCCTCGATTCCTCGGGGTGAGCGCCGCAGTCCTTCGTCGAGCACGTACAGATCGGTGTCGTCGACGGCGGCGCCGATCGGCACCGAGCCGTCCTCCACCTGCTCGGTCCGGTAGTACGTGACGTCGACGGCGGCCTCGGTAGGTCCGTAGAGGTTGTGCAGTTCCGCGTTCGAGATCGCGTGGAACGCGTTGACGGTCCGCGCCGGCAGCGCCTCACCGGAGGCGAACACCATTCGGAGCGAATCCTCCTGCGCGGCGCTGGGTTCGGCAACGTAGACCGAGAGCATGGACGGGACGAAATGGGTCACCGTCACGCCGAGGTCAGCGATGACGCGGGCGAGGTAGGCGGGATCGCGGTGCCCGTCGGGCTCGGCTATCACCAGCGTCGCACCGATCTGCAACGGCCAGAAGAACTCCCAGACCGACACGTCGAACGTGAATGGGGTCTTCTGCAACACGACGTCGGCTGCCGTCATCGCGTACTCGCGCTGACGCCAGGAAATATTGGCGATGATGGCGCGGTGGCTCACCGCCACGCCCTTCGGACGTCCCGTGGAACCGGAGGTGAAGATGACGTACGCGAGATCGTCCTCGGCAAGGGTGCCGAACCGGTCCGCACCGGTGATGCGCCCTGCAGTCACGCCAGTGACGTCGACGGCATCGACGAGCAGAGTCTGCGTGCCGTCCGGCAACTGCGGTCGGTCCTCGGACGTCGTCAGCACCAGAACCGGTCGCGCGGTATCGAGGACGTACCCGAGCCGATCCACCGGATGATCCGGGTCCAACGGAACGTACGCGCCTCCGGCCGCCGAGATGGCGTACATGCCCACCAACAGATCGAACGAACGGCGGATCGACAACCCCACCGTCGTATCGAGACCGACGCCCCGCCCGATCAACACTCGCGCGAGGCGATCGACGGAGGCGGCGAATTCTGCATAGGTTCGCCGCTCGTCTCCGAACACGAGGGCAGTGGCGTCCGGTGTCCGCTCGGCTTGATCGGCGAACAGCGTGTACAGCGTGGCAGCTTCGGGATCGGCCGAGCTCGACGCCGCCGCGTCGTCACCGAGAACCGACACGGCGTCGGAGACGACCGAGGAGACCACGGCATCGAGACCACCGTCGGTGTCCTCGATGACTCCGGGAACGGTGTTGGACAGTACGACGGGAACCAATGCGTCCGGGCCGAGGGCACCACCCATGGCCGTGTCGAGGGTGGTGATCTCCTCGTCCAATCGGGCATAGCTCAGCTCCGTACCGCGGTGCGCGAGCGCCACGCGGTCCGGTTCGACCGCAGCGACGCTCCGAACCAAGCGCGGAAGGTCCTCGACCGTCAATGCTGCCTCGCGTCGACGTCCAACCGCCATCTAACTCTTCCTCCTGATCGATCCACGTGCACAACCGGCGAGCTCGGCTTTCGTCACGACGACGCGATCACCGACTCCGCCCGTTCGATCAACGATGCCAGAGCGGTCGACAGCCCCTCTGCACCGAGGGCGGGCAAGATGCCCGGAATCAGTGCCGACAAGGTCACCGTCACCAGAGCCTGCGGCTTCATCGACGAGCCCATCGTTGCCGACATCTGCGACAGCTTGTCCTCGAACACCGAGAACGTCAGCTGCGTCGTTCCGTGTTCGAGAGCGACCGCATCGGGTGCGACGGCCGCTGCCCCGGCCACGAGTTCGGGCAGATCGTCCACAGTCTTGGGCTTGGTGCGCGGCGCGAACTCCGCCTTCTCCTCCTCGGACAGGATGTCGATGGACCGCAGCACCACATCGGGATCCGAGACCACGGTGTGCAGGATCCGCAGCAGGCGCTCTGCGAACGTCGCCACCGACGATTCGTCGAGAATCGACGTCGCGTAGGTGAAGGTCGCCTCGATGTCCTGCAGTGCACCGGTGTCGTCGAATGTCTCGACGGCGGTCAGCTGAAGATCGAATTTGGCCTGGTCATCGCCCGCAGGCAGCGCGTTCACCTGCAGACCCGGCAACTCGAACGTTCCGGTCACATGGTTCTGGAACGTCAACATCGCCTGGAACAACGGCGTGTACGCGCTCGACCGCGCCCGGCCCAGTGCGTCGACGAGCCGCTCGAAGGGGACGTCAGCATGCCCGAATGCCGCGAGGTCCTTGTCCTTTGCCTGCTGCAGCAGCTCGACGAAGGTCTCGTTCGGGTCGATCCGGGTCCGCAGTACCAACGTGTTGACGAACATGCCGACCAGGTCGTCCAACTGCTGCTCACCGCGACCGGCGGTAGGCGTGCCGATCGTGATGTCGGACGAGTTGCTCAATCTGCCGAGCAGTACGGCGAATGCACTGTGCACCACCATGAACGTCGTCGCCGCGTGTTCACGGGCGATCTTCTCGATCGCCGATGCGATCTCGGTGCCGAACGAGAACTCGTACGAGGCACCCTGCATCGTTGGGCGCGGCGGGCGCGGCCGATCCAGCGGAAGTGTCAACTGTTCCGGCGCTCCGGCCAACTCCTCCGTCCAGTACGCCAGTTGCTTCGAGAGCGGACTGTCGGGATCGCTCTCACTGCCGAGCACCTCTCGCTGCCACAGCGCGAAGTCGGCGTACTGCACCTCGAGCGGAGTCCATCCGGGCATCTCCCCCGCGACCCGTGCGGTGTAGGCCACCATGACATCGCGGATCAGCGGGCCCATCGAGAAACCGTCGGCCGCGATGTGATGTGCCACGACGGCGAGGACGTACTCGTCATCGCCTGCCTGCAGCAGTGCCGCTCGAATCGGCACGGCCTTCGTGACGTCGAATCCGGTGCCCAGAATCTCGGTCAGTCGAGACACGACGGCATCCGGTGCCACCGGCTCGGGTGTCAGGTCGACCCCGACCTCGGCCACGGCCCCGATCTCCTGCACGGGCCCGTCCACCGAATCCGGGTAGGCCGTGCGCAGGATCTCGTGGCGGGCGAGTACGTCCTCGAATGCCCGACGCAGGGAGTCGATATCGAGTGCGCCGGTCAGCCGAACCGCCACGGGAATGTTGTACGCCGACGAGCCGGGATCGATTCGGTTGATCGTCCACATTCTTTCCTGGGCAATCGAGAGCGGCAGCATGTCCGGCCGCTCACGGACGGTCAGTTCTCGGCGCGCACCGCCGCCGACCAATGGGGCGATGTGCGCGGCCAAACCGGCGACGGAGGACGCCGCGAACACCGCACGAACGGGAATCTGCGCATCGAGCGACTGGCCCAACCTCGAGACCAACTGCGTTGCGATCAGGGAGTTTCCACCGAGAGCGAAGAAGTCGTCGTCGAGACCGACGCGGTCGAGACCGAGCAGTTCCGCCACGGTCGCAGCGACGATCTCCTCGATCGGGTTGACCGGGGCGCGGAACTCGGCGGCCTCGAACTGTGGTGCAGGCAACGCTTTTCGATCCAGCTTGCCGTTGGCGTTGAGCGGAAGCGCCTCCAGGACGACGAACGCATCCGGAACCATGTACGACGGCACCGCGCGAGCGAGTTCCGTCTCGACGACTCCCACCTCTACTACGGCTCCGGCCCGTCCGACGACGTAGGCGACCAACTGGTCCCCCATCGATTCGCCCGAGTACACGAGCACTGCAGCCTCCGCCACCGTGGCCTGAGCCCGCAGAGCGGACTCGATTTCGCCGAGTTCGATGCGGAACCCGCGAATCTTGACCTGGAAGTCGGCGCGCTCGATGTACTCGAGGCGAGCTGCTGCCGGTACACCGTCGACCAGCGGCACTCGCCAACGCACGAGGTCGCCGGTGCGATACATCCGAGAACCGTTCGCGTCGAACGGATTCGCCACGAATCGCTCCGCACTCAGGTCCGGCCGTCCGAAGTATCCGCGCGCGAGCTGCGCTCCCGCGAGGTAGAGCTCTCCACTGACCCCGGCAGGCACCGGATGCAGGCGGGAGTCGAGAACGAACACCGTGGTGTTGGCCTCGGGCACACCGATCGGCACGGTCACCGTGTCGTCGTCGGTGACCGGATGCGAGGTCACCGACACCGCGGCCTCGGTCGGGCCGTAGAGGTTGTGCAGCTCGGCGGAACCGTTGTGCCGCCGGAAGTCCTGCGCCACCGCTGCGGGTAGTGCTTCACCGATGGCCAGGACCCGTCGCAGCTCCGGTGACAGCTCACCCGCGGCGACGGTGCCGAGCATCGACAACATCGACGGCACCAGATGCAGCGTCGTCACCGCGTGCCGACGGACCAGCGCGAGCAGGTAGTCGGGATCGCGATGTCCGTCTGCGTTCGCAACGACGAGCCGTCCACCCGAGGTCAGCTGTGACCAGAACTCCCACACCGACAGGTCGAATGTCGCCGCGGTCTTGAGCAGCGACGCATCGGTCTCGTCGAGGCCGTACTCCTCGCGCATCCAGTTCAACTGGTTGACGACGGCACCGTGCGAGACGGCTACGCCCTTGGGCCGACCGGTCGAACCGGAGGTGAAGATCACGTAGGCCGTGCTGTCAGCGCAGAGCACTCCGCCCCGCTCGGAGGACTGCACCGGCGCAGCGGAGTAGCTCGCGAGATCGAGCTGCGTCAGATCGACGACCGTTGCCGCAGCGGAGATCTCCGGCCCGACGGCACCGGAGGTCAGTACGCACAGCGGAGCTGCAGTCTCCAACACGAGCGCGTTGCGTTCGGCCGGCTGGTCCGGATCGATCGGGACGTAGGCTCCACCGGCCATCGAGATGGCGTACATGCCGACGAGCAGATCCACCGATCGCCGAATGGCAAGCCCCACCGGCACTTCGGGTCCCACACCCAGGCCGATCAGGTGGCGGGCCAGGCGCGACACCCGTTCGGAGAATTCGCCGTACGTCAGCGTGCCCTCGTCGTGCACGAGAGCGGTGGCGTCGCCGTGGCGCGCTGCCGAGTCCACGAACAGATCGACGAGCGTGCCGCTACCCGCGGAATCGAAGTCACGGTCGGTGTCGTTCCACTCGTCGACGATCGCGGGCAGCTCACCGTCGAGGAACAGGTCCAGGTCGCCGACCGGGGTCGACGGCGAGGCCACGACGGCGTCGAGAACCGCCTCGAAGCGTGCGACGACCGAGCGTGCGGTGCCCTCGTCGAACAGATCGGTCGCGTAGGTCAACAACGCATCGAAGCCGCCCGGTGCCTGGTCGTGGCGCTGGGCCTCCTCGTCGCTCGGGGCGTCGGAGACGATCAGGTGCAGGTCGAACTGCGAGGTTCCGGTCTCGGTATCGAGTGCCGAGATGTCCAGTCCGTCCAGCTCGAATTCTCGCCGCGCGAAGTTCTGGAACGAGAAGCCGACCTGGAACAGCGGGTGGCGCGCCGTCGACCGGGTGGGGTTGACGACCTCGACGAGCCGCTCGAACGGTATGTCGGAGTTCGCGAAGGCCTGCAGATCGGTTTCTCGAGCTGCGTCGAGGAGGTCCTCGAAACTCGCGTCGGCCGCTACGTCGAGCCGCAGCACCAACGTGTTCACGAACATGCCGACGAGGTTTTCGATGTTCGCTTCACCGCGACCCGCGATGGGGGTTCCGACGACGATGTCCGGCGATCCCGACAGGCGCGAGAGCAGCACGGCGAACGCCGCGTGCACCGCCATGAACACCGTTGCGTTGTGTGTGCGCGCCAACTCGGTCAACCGAGCGTGCGCAGCCGCGTCGATCCGGAATTCGACGCGACCGCCCCGGAAGGTCTGCTCGGCGGGACGCGGCCGATCGAGCGGTAGTTCGATCTGCTCGGGCAGCTCCGCCAGAGCAGCTTCCCAGTACCGAATCTGTTGCGCAGCAATCGATTCGGAGTCTTCCTCGGAACCGAGAACCTCGCGTTGCCACAGTGCGTAATCGGCGTACTGCACCGGCAGCGGCGCCCACGCCGGATCCGAACCGCGGGTCCGCGCCGCGTAGGCGGTCATGACATCGGTGGACAGCGGCATCACCGACAGACCATCGGCACTGATGTGGTGAATGACCATGCCGAGTACGAATTCGGTGTCCGAGACTCGGAAGAGCGCGGTCTTCAGCGGAACCTGGGTCGTGACGTCGAACGTCGAGGCCAGCAGCTCCAGAACTCGCGCGGTCACCGACTCCGCATCGGTCTCGATCACCTCGAGCGTGGTGGGCACCTCCGACATGGGCACGATCACCTGATGCGGGCCCTCGGGTGAGTCCGGGTACACCGATCGCAGAGTTTCGTGACGCTCGATGACATCGGAGACGGCGCGCTGCAACGCGTCGACGTCCAGGCGTCCGCTGAGTCGAAGCGCGAACGGGATGTTGTACGCCGTGGACTCGGAATCGAAGCGGTTGAGGAACCACATCCGCTGCTGCGCGAGCGAGAGCGGAACTCGACTCGGGCGGGTCGAGGCCACCAGCGCCGGCCGCGCAGCCGCGCCCGAACCCTGCTCGACCCGGGCTGCGAGAGCCGCGACCGTCGGGGCCTCGAACAGTGCACGGACGGGAACGGTCGTGTCCGCTGCAACACCCAGCCTGGACACCACCTGAGTTGCCACCAGCGAGTTGCCGCCGAGCTCGAAGAAGTCGTCGTCGAGACCGACGCGTTCGACGCCGAGAACGTCGGCGAACACCTCGGCGACCATCTCCTCCACCGGAGTGACCGGAGACCGGAACCGACGAGTGCGCGCGGCGGGCTCGGGCAGGGCCCGGCGGTCCAGCTTTCCGTTGCCGGTCAACGGAATTGCGTCGAGAACCACGAAAGCCGAGGGCACCATGTACTCGGGAAGGTTCTGCCCGACCGCCGCTCTGACGACGTCGACGTCGATGGTCGACTCGGCTGCGGGAACCACGTAGGCCACCAAGCGGGTGGCACCTGGAGTGTCCTCACGCACGATCACCGCGGTCTGCCCGACGGCAGGAGCGGACGCGACGGCGGATTCGACCTCGCCCAGCTCGATGCGGAAGCCGCGGATCTTGACCTGGTCGTCGGCGCGGCCGACGAACTCGAGCTCGCCGTCGGTCGACCACCGTGCGACGTCACCGGTGCGGTACAGCACGGATCCGTCGGCTGCGAAGGGATCGGCCACGAATCTCGTCGCGCTCAATCCTGCTCGCCCGAGATACCCGCGCGCGACCTGACCACCGGAGACGTACATCTCCCCTGGAACGCCCGCGGGTACCAGCGACAGACGCGAATCCAGTACGTATACCGACAGCCCGGAGATGGCGCGACCCACCAGCGATCCCGATGCCTGCGCCGCGGACTGCGCGTCCACGACGCGGTGCGAGACGTGGACCGTGGTTTCGGTGATGCCGTACATGTTGACCAGTTGCGGGGACTCGTCTCCGTGCCGCTCGAACCAACCGGCCAGTCGCCGCAGCTCGAGCGCCTCGCCACCGAACACGATGTACCGCAACGAATAGTCGGCGGCCGAGCCTGCGGTGCGATCGACCTGATCGAGCTGATAGAACGCGGACGGAGTCTGGTTGAGCACGGTGACACGCTCACGAACGAGCAGCTCGCGCAGAGCTTCCGGCGACCTGGACGTGAAGTAGTCGACCACGACGACGCTACCGCCGGTGGTCAGCGGACCCCACAGTTCCCACACCGAGAAATCGAACGCGAAGGAGTGGAACAGAGTCCACACGTCGTCGCGGCCGAAACCGAAGTGTCGCTGGGTGTTCGCCAACAATCGCACGACGTTGCGATGCGGGATCAGCACGCCCTTGGGCTTACCCGTCGAACCCGAGGTGTAGATGACGTAAGCAGCACCGGCTGCGGTCGCCGGAGTCGGATCGACGGCCGCGAGGACGTTCTCGGTCGCCTCGGCGTCGATATCGATCCTGGGCAACTGCTCGGGAAGCGCCACCTCGACACCGGACCACGTGAGTACGGCCACCGGACGGGAGTCGGTGAGCACGAACTCGATTCGCTCGGCCGGGTACGACGGATCGATCGGGACGTAGGCACCCCCGGCCTTGAGCACCGCGAGCAGTGCCACGACGAGATCGGCGGTACGTGGCAACACGACGGCCACCAAGGTCTCCGGTCCGACCCCCTGAGCGGCAAGGATTCCGGCCAGTGCCGTCGAGGACTCGTCGATCTCTCGATAACTCGAGGTGGCGCCCTCGAACACCACCGCGGGAGCGTCGGGGTCCTCGGCAACCCGAGCGGCGAACAGGTCGACGATCGTGTCGAGCGAATCGGCGACGGCGGGCGCGTCCTGGGCGAGTGCGAGCACTCGAGCGCGTTCGGCTTCGTCCATCACCGGGACGTCGCCGATTCGCTGTCCCGGATCACGTGCCACGGACTCGAGGACACCGATCAGCCGCTCACCGATCGTGCGCGCCGTGGTGTCGTCGTACAGGTCGCGGGCGAAGGTGACATCGATGGTCATGCCGCCGTCGACGTGGTTGTCGGTGAACGTGAACTGAACGTCGAACTTGGCCGTCTCGACATCGAGGTCGACGGCGCGCACGCTCAGACCGGGCAGTTCGAGCTCGGTCTGCTCCATGTTCTGCACGGTCAGCATCACCTGCACGAGCGGGTGACGAGCCGCCGAACGTGGTGGATCGAGTACCTCGACGAGGCGTTCGAACGGCACCTCGGCGTGGGCGAACGCCGACAGGTCGGTTTCGCGTGCCCGAGCCAGAAGTTCGGTGAACGCGCCGCCGTGATCGATATCGGTCCGCAGCACCAGCGTGTTGACGAACATTCCGATGACGTCGTCGAGGGCTGCCTCACCGCGCCCTGCGACCGGAGTACCGATCGCGATGTCGGTCTCGCCGGACAGACGGGCGAGCAGCACCGCCAGCGAGGAATGCAGCACCATGAACAGCGAGCTCTGGTTGGCGTGGGCCACGTCGACGAGGCGAGCGTGCGTGTCCGCGTCGAGGGTCAGCGTGATGTTGCCGCCGCGGTACGAGGACCGGTCCGGGCGGACGCGATCGCCGGGGAAGGTGATCTCCTCCGGCAGCGAGGACAGTGCGCGAGTCCAGTGCCGAATCTGATTCGAGACCGGTGACTTCGGATCCTCCTCCGAACCGAGAACGGCCTGCTGCCAGAGGGTGTAGTCGACATAGCGGACCGCGAGCGGGACCCAATCCGGCTCGGTACCCGCGCTGCGGGCCGCATACGCGACCATCAGATCTCGGGTCATCGGCCCGACCGAGAAGCCGTCGGCAGCGATGTGATGGGTGACGAAGACCAGAACGTGTCGGCTCGGCTCCAGCTCCAACAATGCGGCGCGGAGCGGGGGCGCTCCGGTGACATCGAATCCGCTCATCGCCAATTCCATCAGCGCTGAAGGTAGTTCCTCGGCGGTGGTTGGACGCGGTAGCAGATCGGGAACAACCTGCGCTGCCGGGACGATCACCTGAGATGCGACGCCGTCCACCTCCGGGTAGACCGTTCGTAGCGACTCGTGTCGTTCGATGACATCGGCCACTGCCGCCCGCAGAGCCACGATGTCGAGGTGGCCGCTCAGTTCGATGGCGACGGGGAGGTTCTCCGTCGCGGACTCGGGATCGAACCGGTTGAGGAACCACATCCGGCGCTGCGCGAGCGACAGAGGTACCACGTCCGGCAGATCGGTACGCACCAACGGAATTCGACGGCCCGAACCCGAGAGTTCATCGAGCCTGGCTGCCAGCGCGGAAACCGTCGACGCCTCGAAGATGGTCCGAACGGTCACCGTGGTGTCCAGTGCCGCACCAATTCTCGACGCCACCCTGGTTGCGACGAGTGAGTTACCGCCGAGGGCGAAGAACTCGTCGTCGGCACCGACCACGTCGATGCCCAGCACATCGCGGAACACCTCGGCGACCACGAGTTCGGAGGTCGTCGCAGGCGCGCGGAAGGCACGCTGTTCGATGTTCGGCTCCGGTAGTGCGCGCCGGTCGAGCTTGCCGTTGGGCGTCAACGGAAGTGCGTCGAGTACGACGGTCGCTGCCGGGACCATGTATCCCGCCAGCGAACGCGAGGCGAACTCCGTCAGTTCGGCGACGTCGACCGTTCCGCCGATCGTCGGCACGACGTAGGCGACCAGTTGATCGCCGGTGGACGCGGTCTGCCGAACCAGTACTACGGCGGACGCCACGGAGGTGTGTCGACGAAGCACGGTTTCGATCTCGCCGAGTTCGATCCGGAGTCCGCGCAGTTTCACCTGGAAGTCGGTGCGGCCCAGGTATTCCAATCGTCCGAAGCCGTTCGACGACGAGCGCCACCGCACGAGGTCGCCGGTGCGGTACATGCGTTCGCCCGGTGCGCCGAACGGGTCGGGAAGGAATCGATCGGCCGTCAGATCCGCTCGCCCGAGGTATCCGCGCGCCAGCTGGACGCCCGCGAGATACAGCTCACCTGCGACTCCTGGAGCGACCAGCGACAACCGTGCGTCGAGGACGTAGGTCCTGGTGTTCCACACCGGAACCCCGATCGGTACCAGGTCCACGTCCGACTCGGAGACCGCGTGGTAGGTGACGTCGACCGCCGCCTCGGTCGGGCCGTAGAGATTGTGCAGCGCAACGCCCGGCAGCACGCGTCGAACGCGGTCGCCGACCTCTGCAGGCAACGCCTCGCCGGAGGCGAACAACATCCGCAGCGAGGCGGCGGCGGTGGACCCGTCGGCGGCCGCGACGGACACGAAGACCTCGAGCAGCGAGGGCACGAAGTGCGCCGTGGTGACTGCGTGGGCTTCGATCAGCGTGAGCAGGTACTGGGGATCTCGGTGCCCGTCCGGCTTCGCGATGACCAGCTGTGCACCGATCTGCAACGGCCAGAACAGTTCCCAGACCGACACGTCGAACGTGACTGGGGTCTTCTGCAGCACGACATCGTCGGCGGCGAGCTCGTATTCCGACTGCATCCACATCAGACGGTTGACGATCGCCTCGTGCGACACAGCCACACCCTTGGGGCGGCCGGTCGAACCCGAGGTGAAAATGACGTACGCGGGGTTCGACGGAGACAGCGCGCGGATTCTGTCCGAGTCGGTGATCGGGCCGTCGGAGAATTCCGACAGGTCGAGGGTGTCGATGGCGATCACCTCGACCCCGCCTGCCTCCACTGTCTCTCGCGAGGTGGTGAGCACGCAGATCGGCGTTGCGGTGTCGAGTATGTGATCGATGCGCTCGCTCGGCTGATCGGGGTCGATCGGCACGTACGCGCCGCCGGCCGCGACGATCGCATGAATTCCGACGAGCAGTTCCACCGAGCGACGGGCGGCGATGCCCACCGCCGTCTCCGGGCCGACGCCACGGCCGATCAGGAACCGCGCCAGCCGGGCCACCCGCGCCTGAAACTCGCCGTAGGTGACGGTTTCGTCTCCGAATATCAGTGCAGGGGAATCTGGTTCGACTGCTCGACCGAGCGAGGCCAATGTCTGTGCTCGATCGACCGGGTGATCGGTGTCGTTCCACTCGACCAGAACTCGGCTTCGTTCGGCGGGATCGAGAAGATCGATGTCGCCGACCACCGTCGAGAGGTTGCCTGCCACGGCTTCCAGCACCGCGATCAGTCGCTCGCCCAGCGTCACGACCGTCGATTCGTCGAACAGATCGGTTGCGTAGGTCACATCGACGGTCATGCCCTGCGCGGCACCGCCCGGTCCGATGGATTCGACGAAGGTGAACTGCAGGTCGAACAACGCGACCAGGGTCTCGAAATCGACCCCGGATACCGACAGACCCGGCAGTTCGAGATCTTTCTGCCTGAGGTTCTGGAACGCGAGTACCACCTGAACGAGCGGGTGACGCGCCGTGGATCGGGCGGGGTTGAGGATCTCGACCAACCGCTCGAACGGCACATCGACGTGCGCCAACGCAGACAGGTCGGTCTCTCGGGTGTCGGCGAGGATTTGATCGAATCGACGTGCCGTATCGATCTCGGTGCGCAACACCAGAGTGTTGACGAACATGCCGATCAGGTCGTCGAGCGCGGCCTCGCCACGACCGGCGACCGGGGTACCGATGGCGATGTCGGTTTCACCGGACAACCGTGAGAGCAACACCGCGAGCGAGGTGTGTACCAGCATGAACAGCGAGGCATTCTCGCGACGGGCAGCGTCGATCAGCGATCGGTGCAGATCCTCGTCGATGGAGAAACGCACCAGCGCACCACTGTTCGACGCCACCGCGGGCCGCGGACGGTCCGACGGCACGTCGAGTTGATCGGGCAGGCCGGCCAATGCGCTTGTCCAGTAGTCGATCTGCTGCGAGACGACCGACTTCGGGTCGTCCTCCGAGCCGAGCACCTTGCGTTGCCACAGGCTGTAGTCGGCGTAGTCCACCTGAAGCGGAGACCAGTAGGGGTCCTGGTTCATCGACCTCGCCGCGTACGCGTTCATCACATCGCGGGTCAGCGGACCCAGCGAGAAGCCGTCGGCCGCGATGTGGTGCACGACGAACACCAGTAGGTGCTCGGTCGGGCTGATCTCGAACAGCCGGGTCCGGAACGGCAGATCCTTCGACAGGTCGAATCCCGTGGTCGCCAGCTCGCGCATGGCGTCGGACACCTGGTCTGCGGAGATGTCGATCGGCGTCAGTTCCGGTGTGGCCGAGTCTGCGTCGACGATGACCTGATGCGCCGTGCCGTCGGTCTCGGGGAAGACCGTGCGCAGCGATTCGTGCCTGGCCACCACGTCCGCCACGGCGATCTGCATCGCCCGACGGTCGAGCAGCCCGGACAGCCGGACGGCGATCGGAATGTTGTTGGCCGCCGATTCGGTGTCGAACTTGTTGAGGAACCACATCCGCTGCTGGGCGAGCGAAAGCGGGATGTGCTCCGGCCGCTCCTGCGGCACCAGAGCCGGCCTGCTCCCGGTGGCGACCAGAGTGCCGAGCCGGGCAGCGAGATCGGTCACCGTCGAGGCGTCGAACAACTCCCGGACCGCGATTCGAGTGTCCATGGCGACACCCAGTCGGGAGACCAGTTGCGTTGCAATCAGAGAGTTTCCGCCGAGTTCGAAGAAATCGTCGTCCAGGCCGACCCGCTCGATGCCGAGCACCTGCGCGAAGACCTCGGCCACGGTGCGCTCGATGTCGTTGGTCGGCTCTCGATACTCGGTGACCTCGAATTCGGGATCCGGCAATGCCTTACGGTCGAGCTTTCCACTCGCACCCAACGGGAACTCGTCGAGCACGATCAGCGTCGACGGCACCATGTACTCCGCCAGGCGGGAGCGCAAGTTCGCCAGCACTGCCGTGGTGTCCACCGATACCCCGGCAGGCACGACGTAACCCACGAGTTGTTCGCGTCGGACCACGACGACTGCCTGAGCAATCGGTCGCTGAGCCAGCAGAGCCGACTCGATCTCACCGAGTTCGATGCGCAGGCCGCGCAACTTCACCTGGAAGTCCGAGCGGCCGACGTATTCGAGTTCGCCGGCTCGGTTCCAACGGACGACGTCTCCGGTGCGGTAGAGCCGTTCTCCGTCCGCAGAGTACGGATGAGCCACGAATCGATCTGCAGTCAGGTCCGGTCGTCCCACGTAGCCGCGGGCCAACTGTGTGCCCGCGAGGTAGAGCTCACCGGCGACTCCGACCGGTGTGGGCTGTAGACGCGAATCCAGTACGTAGACGGCAGTGTTCCACACCGGAGCGCCGATCGGCATCACCTCCGAATCCTCGTCGACCACCTCGTGATAGGTGACGTCGACAGCAGCCTCGGTGGGTCCGTACAGGTTGTGCAGTGACACTGCACGCACGGCCCGGCGCAGATCGCGCGCGGTGGTGGGAGGGAGAGCCTCACCGGAGGCGAATACCATTCGCAGCGACGCGCCCGAGGCACGGCGGCGCTCGACCTCCGGCACGAACACCGACATCATCGACGGCACGAAGTGCACCACCGAAACCTGTTCTCGAGCAATGACATCGAGCAGGTAGGCCGCATCGCGGTGACCGTCCGGGAGAGCGATAGCCACCGAAGCGCCGTTCTGCAGCGCCCAGAAGAACTCCCACACCGAGACATCGAACGTCGTCGGCGTCTTCTGCAGCACCACGTCCGCCGCGGTCAGTTGGTACTCGTGCTGCATCCACAGCAGCCGGTTGACGATGGCCTCGTGGGACACCCCGACACCCTTGGGCCTACCGGTCGATCCCGAGGTGAAGATCACGTACGCGGTGTTGCTCGCGCGCAGTGGTGCGATGCGGTCGGTGTCGGTCAGCGGGGTCGAGGGCAGGTGCGACACGTCGAGAGTGTCGATGTCGATCGTCTCGACGCCGTCGAACTCCACGTGATCGCCTGTCGTGGACAGCACCCGGATCGGCGCGGCGGTCTTCACGATGTACTCGTTGCGATCGGCAGGCTGCATCGGATCGACCGGGACGTATCCGGCACCCGCCTTCACGATCGCGTACATACCGACGAACAACTCCACGCTGCGCCCGATGGCGAGCCCGACCAGCGAATCCGGCCCCACTCCGAGCGAGATCAGAGCTCGCGCAAGGCGATTGACCCGCGCATCGAACTGGGCGTACGTCAGTCGCTCACCCTCGAACACCAGCGCAGGAGCGTCGGGGCTGTCGGCGACCTGACGGTCGAACAGATCCACCAACGTCACGTTCTTCGGCACCCGGTGTTTGGTGTCGTTCCACTCGGTCACCACACGTTCGCGCTCGCCGTCGTCGAGCAGGTCGATATCGCCCACCGCGACCGTCGGATCGGAGACCACTGCGGTCAGCATCCGCACGAACCGTTCGGAGAAGCCGCGAACGGTGTCGGCATCGAACAGGTCGGTGGCGTACGTCAGTTCGGCGGTCATTCCCTGCCCGCGACCGTCGACCCCGATCGATTCCGTGACCGTCAGCTGCAGATCGAACTTCGCCACCTCGGCGTCGAGAGCGACACTGTCCACCGACAGGCCCGGTAGGTCCACGTGTGTACGGGTGAGATTCTCGAACGAGAGCATCACCTGGAACAGCGGGTGCCGAGCCTGCGAGCGCGATGGATTGAGCACCTCGACCAAACGCTCGAACGGCAGATCTGCATGGCCGAAGGCCCCGAGCGCCACCTCTCGTGCTCTGCCGATCTGTTCGGAGAACGTGCGCCCGGAGTCGATGTCGGTGCGCAGCACGAGGGTGTTGACGAACATGCCGACCACGTCGTCGAGGGCTGCGTCGCCGCGGCCCGCGACCGGAGTTCCGATCGCGATGTCCTCGGTGCCGGACAACCGTGCCAGCAACACTGCCAGAGCAGCATGTACCACCATGAACAACGAGGCATTGTGCGTGTGCGCCAGTGCGGACAGGCCGCGGTGCACCTCGGCCGGTACCTCGAATCGAATCGAGGACCCTTGGTACGACTGACGATTCGGACGCGGCCGATCGGTCGGCAGATCCAGCTGATCGGGCAGGCCCGCGAGTATGTCGGCCCAGTAGTCGACCTGACCCGAGATCAGCGACTGCGGGTCGTCCTCGGAACCCAGAACCGAACGTTGCCACAGGCTGTAATCGGCGTACTGCACATCGAGCGGCATCCACGCCGGGTTCTCCCAGGCAGTACGCGAGGCGTACGCGATCATGAGATCTCGCGCCAGGGGCCCCATCGACCAACCATCGGCCGAAATGTGGTGCACCACCATGGCGATGACGTGCTCGCGTGGACCGATCTCGAACAGCCGAGCCTGGATCGGGACGTTGACGGTGACATCGAACGTCGTCGATGCCAGCGTGAACACCTGCCGCTGGATGTCGGTCGCCGAGGTCGGGATCGGCATCAGGTTCGGCACCGTCTGGGCGGCGTCGAGAATGGTCTGCTGCGGGCCCCGTGCCGTGTCCGGATACACCGTACGCAGAGACTCGTGCCGGTCGATGACATCCATGATCGCGACCTGCAGAGCCGCGACATCGAGTTCACCGGTCAACCGCAGCGCGAAGGGAATGTTGTACGCCGTGGAATCGGCGTCGAAACGATTGAGGAACCACATCCGCTGCTGCGCGAGCGAGAGCGGAATTCGCTCGGGCCGAACGGTGGCGACCAGCGCGACACGCCCGCCCTCCCCGGCCGCCTGCTCCACCCGGACCGCCAGCAGCGCGACGGTCGATGCCTCGAACAGCATGCGCACCGGGACGGTCGCGTCGAGAGCGACTCCCAGCCGCGAGACCACCTGCGTGGCGATCAGCGAGTTGCCACCCAACTCGAAGAAGTCGTCGTCCAGTCCGACGCGCTCCACACCGAGGACGTCGGCGAAGACATCGGCAACGATCTCTTCGATCGGCGTTGTGGGGGCGCGGAATTCGCGTACCTCGAACACCGGGGCGGGCAGAGCTCGGCGATCGAGTTTGCCGTTGACGGTCAGGGGGATCGCGTCCAACACGACGAACGCGGACGGCACCATGTAATCCGGAAGGAGTTCGGCGATACCGCTTCTGAGGTCCTCGAGATCGACGACCGGCTTGCCCTCCGCTTCCGCGGAGACCACGTACGCCACCAGTCGCGCGGCACCGGGCGAATCCTCCCGCACGACGACGGCAGCCTGGGTGACGGTCGGGTACGCGGTCACCGCGGCCTCGACCTCGCCGAGTTCGATGCGGAATCCGCGAACCTTGACCTGATCGTCCGAACGTCCGAGGTATTCGAGCTCGCCTGCGGCGTTCCATTGCGCGAGGTCACCGGTTCGGTACAGCAGAGAACCGTCCTCGGACTTCGAGGCGAAGGGGTTCGCCACGAAGCGAACCGAGGTCAGCTCGCGGCGACTGAGGTATCCGCGTGCGAGTTGTCCACCGGCAACGTACATTTCACCGGGAACGCCGACCGGGACCGGGTGCAGTCGAGTGTCGAGCACGTACACGCGCAGACCGGCGATCGGCTTGCCGACGACCGAGGCGCTGGTGCCGACCGAGGAGGACCCGAGGGCCTGGAACGACACGTGCACCGTGGTCTCGGTGATGCCGTACATGTTGATCAGCTGCGGAGTCGTGTCGCCGTGCCGCTCGAACCATCCGGTGAGCCGCCGCTGCTCGAGCGCTTCACCGCCGAAGATCACGTAGCGCAGTGACAGCTCACCACGTGCGGGCGACGCGGCGCGATCGGCCTCGGAGAGTTGATAGAACGCCGATGGCGTCTGGTTGAGCACCGTCACCTGCTCGTCGACGAGCAGGGTGTGGAAGGCCTCGGGCGAACGAGAAGTGAAGTAGTCCACGACCACCAGAGTCCCGCCGTACAACAGCGGACCCCACAGTTCCCACACGGAGAAGTCGAACGCGTACGAGTGGAACATCGTCCAGACGTCCTCGGAACCGAAGCCGTACACCGAATCGGTGTTGGCCAGCAGCCGCACCACGTTCCGGTGCGGAACCATCACGCCCTTGGGACGACCGGTCGAACCGGAGGTGTAGATGACGTACGCGACATTGTCGGGGCGTAGTGAACCGAGGCGATCGTCATCGGTCACTCGGCTGTCATCGACTGTGGACAGATCGATCGTGTCGATATCCAACAGCGATGCGCCGGTTCGGGATTCGAGGTCCGCGGGCAGCTCGACCGGATGGGTGCCGGAATACAGCACCGTCGTCGGGCGCGCGTCGTCGAGCATGTACTCGACGCGGTCGAGCGGGTAGCTGGGATCGACCGGCAGGTAACCTCCGCCTGCCTTGATCACCGCGACGAGTGCGACGACGAGCTCCGCCGACCTCGGCAGGGCTACGGCCACCAGACTTTCGGGGCCGACCCCGTGGGAGATCAGTATTCGAGCAAGGCGATTGACGTGTGCGTCGAACTCGGCGTAGGTCATCGACGTGCCGTCGAAACGCACCGCGACGGACTCCGGGACCTTCGACGCCGCAGCATCGAGCAGATCGACCAGCGTCAACTCACGAGAGACGTCCTCTCCTGAGACGTTCCACCGCGAGACCACGGACTCGTACTCGGCGGCGTCGACGATATCGACGTCACCGACCGGGACGGTCGGATCGGTGGTGACTGCGTCCAGAATCGCGAGGAAACGCCGCGCGAAACTCTCGACGAGTTCCGCATCGAACAGATCGGTGGCGTACTCGAACACCGCGTCGATCCCCGCGGGCACGCCGTCGTCGAGATGCTCGGTCAGCCACAGTTGGACGTCGAACTTGGCGATGGGGACGTCGAACTCGGCAGCCACCGCGCGCAGATCGCCCACGGTGAGCTCACGTGACATTGCCGATTCCAGTGAGATCGCGACCTGGAACAGCGGATGCCGCGACGTCGAGCGCACCGGGTTGAGCACCTCGACCAGACGCTCGAACGGCACGTCCGCGTGAGCGAACGCGGACAGGTCGGTCTCGCGTACGCGAGCCACCAGTTCCTCGAAGGTCAACGCCGGGTCGACATCGGTACGCAGCACCAGAGTGTTGACGAACATGCCGACCAGGTCGTCGAGTGCGGGCTCGCCGCGGCCGGCCACCGGTGCTCCGATGGCGATGTCGGTGGTACCGCTGAGCCGAGCGAGCAACAGCGCGTAGGCCGACTGCACGACCATGAACAGCGAAGCATTGCTCGTCCGAGCCAGGTTCGCCAACGAGGCATGCAACTGCGCCGGGATATCGATGCGCAGCTTGCTGCCTGCATTCGAGGACACGGCGGGCCGAGGGCGGCTGGTCGGCAGTGCCAGCTGATCCGGTAGGTCTTCGAGAGTTGCGCTCCAGTAGGCGATTTCACGGGAGGCCAAAGAAAGCGGATCGGTCTCGGGGCCGAGCACCGCGCGTTGCCACAGTGCGTAATCGGCGTATTGAACCTCGAGCGGCGTCCACTCGGGTGCGCGTCCCTTGACTCGACTCGAGTAGGCCACCAGCACATCGCGTGCCAGCGGACCGAAGGATGCACCATCCGCGGCGATGTGGTGCAGCACCATGGCGAGTTCGTGATCGGTCGGCGAAATCTCGAACAGCGCGATGCGGAAGGGGGTGTCGACGGTGACGTCGAATCCCTTCGAGACCAGTTCGTGCAGATGGCTGCCCAGCTCGCGGCGTTCGATACGAACCGGCACGATTGTCGCCGGGGTTCGCGCCGCCGTCAGTACGACCTGTTCGGGTGAGCCATCGACCTCCGGGTAGACGGTACGCAATGTCTCGTGCCGATCGACGACATCGGCGAACGCGGCCGACAATGCCACCACGTCGAGCGGGCCGGTGAGCCGAACGGAGAACGGCAGGTTGTAGGCCGCGGTCGTGGAGTCGAACCGGTTGAGGAACCACATCCGCTGTTGCGCAGGCGAAAGCGGGATCCGCTGGGGTCGTTCTGCGGACTCCAGCGCGGGGGTTTCCACCCCTCGACCTGCCGCCGATTCTGCTCTGGCCGCAAGTGCACCGACCGTCGGAGCTTCGAACAACTCGCGAACTCCCAGCCGCACTCCGAGCGCAGCGCCTACCCGGGTCACCAATTGGGTGGCGATGAGCGAGTTACCGCCGAGCTCGAAGAAGTCCTCGTCCAGACCGACCTTGGAGGCTCCGAGCAGATCCTCGTAGATGCCTGCGACCACGTAGTCGGCACGACTGCGTGGGGCCCGGTACTTCTTGGCGCTGCTGAACACCGGTTCCGGCAACGCTTTTCGATCCAGCTTTCCGCTGGTGTTGAGCGGTAGCGCATCGAGGACGACCACGGCGGCAGGCACCATGTAGGACGGCAGCGCATGCCCTGCGAATTCGATCGCCGCGGCGGATTCGACGGAGTGTCCCGGACTTGCGACGACGTAGGCCACCAGCTGGTCGCCGGTGACCGTCTGCACTACCAGGGTCACTGCCTGCGAGATCGATTCGTGCGAGAGCAGAACCGTCTCGATTTCACCCAGTTCGATGCGTTGTCCGCGGAACTTGACCTGAAAGTCGGTGCGGCCGATGTAGTCCAGCACTCCATCGCTACGCCAGCGCACGAGGTCGCCGGTGCGGTACATCCGCTCGCCGCCGACACCGAAGGGGTTGGCCACGAAGCGATCCGAGCTCAGATCGGGTCGACCGACGTAGCCTCGCGCAAGCTGGACTCCGGCGAGATACAGCTCGCCCGCTTCACCGATGGGAGTGGGGCGTAGCCGACCGTCGAGAACGAATGCCCTCGTGTTCCACTCGGGGACGCCGATGGGAACGGTGCGGGTGTCCTGCGGGCCGCTGGGGTGATAGGTCACCGAGACGGCGGCCTCGGTCGGCCCATAGAGATTGTGCAGCCCCGCTCGGCACATCGCGCGGAACGACGCCGCCGTCTCGACCGGAAGGGCCTCACCGATCACGAAGACATGGCGCAGCGAACCGCAGGTGTTCGCAGGCGCGTTGGCGACGAACACCGTCAGCATCGACGGTACGAAATCGGTGACCGTGACCCGGTGTTCGGCGATCTTGTTCGCCACGTACACCGAATCTCGATGCCCGTCGGGTGTCGAGAGCACCATCGTCGCCCCGACCCGTAGCGGGAGGAAGAATCCCCACAGCGAGACATCGAACGTGGTGGCGGTCTTCTGCAGATAGACATCGGAGCTGTCCATCGGGTACTCGGCGAGCATCCACTCCATCTGGTTGTGGATTGCCGAATGCTCGACGGCTACGCCCTTGGGTCGTCCGGTCGAGCCGGAGGTGTAGATGACGTAGGCGGTGTTCGACAGCCGCAGTGGCGCAGTGCGTTCGGCGTCTCGAACCGGTGCCGTGGACTGCGAGGTGTAGTCGACGCGATCGACCTCGACCGTCTCGGTTCCCGCGGGCAGTTCCACGTCGTCACGCGAGGAGACCAGAACACATCGGGGTTGCGCGGAGTCGAGAATGTACGCCGTTCGCTCGGCAGGATGGTCGGGATCGATCGGTACCCAGGCACCGCCTGCAGCCACGATCGCGTACATCCCGACGACGAGGTCGAACGAACGTCGGATAGAGAGTCCGACCAGTGTCTCGGGGCCGACACCCATGTCGATGAGCTGGCGGGCGAGACCGTTCACGCGGGCCGAGAGTTCCCCGTAGCTCAGCCCCTCGCCTTCGTACACCAGCGCGGTCGCGTCGGGATGTGCGGCCGCCGCCTCCTCGAACGCGGACAGCAGCGTGAGCGGGACGGTCTCGTGATCGGTGGCGTTCCATTCGGTGACGACCAGATCGCGTTCGCCGCCGTCCGTCAGCGCCAGATCCCACACGCGGTCCTTCGGCGCGGACGCGACGAATCGGTCGAAGAAGTCGACGAATCGGTTGTGGTTTCGACCGGCCTGCTCCGACCCGTACAGGTTGGGATTGGATTCGAAGTCGATGTGCGTGGTCGACCCGGCCACGCTCGTGTACAAGTTCAAGCCGAAGTCTTCGATGAGGCCGGTGGAGAGGATGTTGATGCCGCCGACCATCGATCCCAGACGCACCTCGCCGAAGAACAGCATGATGTTGACCCACGGGCCGAAGAACGAGGCCTGGCCGCTGGCACCGCCCGCGTCGCGGCGGATGTCCTCGTGTCGATATCGCTGGTGTCGCAGGGCTCCGGACACTTCTGCATTGACCCGTGCGAGCAAGGTCTCGACGGTGGTGTCGGCCGCCACGTCGAGGCGAAGCGGCACGACGTTGGAGACCATTCCGCCGGAGCGGCGAAGTACCGCGGTGGTGCGCGCAGTCACCGGGAGCGAGAGAACGACGTCCTCGCGGCTGGTCATCTGTGCCAGGTACGCGGCGAATGCAGCGATGACGATGGTGGCCATCGTCGTGTCGGTCCCGGCGCGCAGAGCTTCGAGCCGCTCCATCGTCTCGGCCGACAGACCGGTGCTGTCGATCTGACTCCGGGCGGCGGGCGCAGCAGTATGCCCGGCCAGGGTGGTGACCCCGTCGATCCCGTCGATGCGCGAGGCCCAGTATTCGCGATCGGCCTCGAAGCGAGTCGAGCCGCGGTAGGCCACGTCGATGTCGTAGACCTTGGTCAGATCCGAGGCCAGATTCTTGCTCGGCTCGGTGCCCTCCACTGCCGCGGTGTAGAGCTCCGCCGCACGGTTCATGAAGGTGACGGCACCGAAACCGTCGAGCACCACGTGGTGCACGCGCTCGTACCAGAACCACACGTCGTCCTCGAGCCGCAGGACGGTGGCGGCGATCAGGCGGTCACGCAGAATGTCGATCGGGGCGCTGTAGTCGTCGTGCATCCACGCCAGAGCGGCCGCCCGCGGATCTGCCTCGTCGCGCAGATCGAGGTAGTTCAGGGAGTCGTCGAGAGTGGGGTCGACCAGCTGTCGGGGCTCGGCGTCGATCTCCACGAGGCGCACGAATCCGGACTGCAGTTCGAGCGCAGCCTGGGAGGAGGCGCGACGCAGAAGCTCCACATCGAGATCGCCGCGCAGTTCGATGTACTGGGCGATGTTGGCAGGTACCGAGGGGTCCACATGCTGGGCGAACCACATCCCCAATTGGGCCGGCGACAGCGGGAACGACGAATGCTGAGGATCGACTGCCTTGTCGTCTCGTCCAGCACCCTCCACACCTAGCGGGTCCAATCGAAGCCTCTCTTTCCCACAATCACACGCGCCCCCACCTGCTGCCGGACGGGCAGCGATCGGTGGGCACCGAACACATCGAGCACAACGCTTACTTCGTTCTCTATTTTCTCACCGGAAACAACTGGAAGTTACCTTTCGGTACATATCCCTATTCGCGTACCGCACCGTTACAACTCGATACCCGGTTCGAGATCATCCGACACACGCTGACTCGATTCGGCACCCGGTCAATCTACAGTGCCGAACCCGCGCAGTTGCGCGCTCATCACGGCGTCTTGCCGAAAGCTGCGATCACCTTGGACGGTGCCATCGGAACAATCGATTCGCCCGGAACCGGGGTTGCGATTGCCGAACTCCTCGGCCGTATCGGCCCCGGTGAGCGCACGCACCCGCGGATCGGTGAACGATGTCATCGAACACACGCTACGCGGCCGCACCGACAAGATCGATGCTCGGGCTTCGCCCTCGTGCGCCTTTTGCGTACCTCTGGGTACGCAAAAGGCGCACGACGATCTAGCCCGCGGAGGCGTGGGTGAGGGCGCCGGCACAGAACGTGGCCCGCACCTCCGTCTCGGCGAGATCATCCGCCGAGCGATGTTCGGGATGTTCGACGAGAACGACGATGTCTGCGACGTCTCCGACACGCAGCACCCCACGTCCACCACTGGCAGCCCGCAGCGAGGCATCGAGAGGAACGGCTTCCTCGAGATGCCACGGGGGTCGATCGTCGTCGGTACGGAACACCGCGGCTGCCACGGCAGCCAACGGCTCGGGCGGACTGACCGGCGCATCGGAGCCGAACAGCAGCGTTGCCCCGCTGCGATGCAGTGAGCCGTAGCCATAGGCGACCGAACGTCGACCGGACCACAGATCCTCGGCGATATCGCGATCGGACATCGCGTGCTGGGGCTGCACCGAGGCTGTGACACCCAAGGCAGCGAATCGCGCGATGTCCTCGGGCAGAATCTGCTGCGCGTGTTCGATTCGACCGCCGCAGCCCGCGCGCTCGAACGCATCGAGCGCGACGCCGTTGGCCCGGTCGCCGATCGCGTGGATTGCCGCCGCAATGCCACCGCGTGAGGCCTTCGCGACAAGCTCGAACAGACTCTCCCGGCTCTCGAGCAGCAGCCCGTACGCGTCCTCTCCGTCGACGCCCGGGTACCGGTCGTGGCAGCACGCCGTCCGAGTGTTGAGCGAGCCGTCGAGCATCACTTTCAGCGGACCACGCCGGATCAAGTCCGACAGTGCCGAGACGTCCCCGGTCCGATCCCCGCGCCCGAGTGCTTCGTCCAGCCACTGCGGCCACACCGTCGTGTCCACGCGGACCGCGGGAGAACCGGCCGACAGACGTCGATCCCACACACTCCGATTGTCGGCGAACTCGAAATCCACGACGCCGGTGACACCACGTACCGCCAGTGCCGCGGTGGCGTCGAGCACGGCCCGATCGAGCTCGGCCGGATCTTCCATGGCCTCGAGTGCCATCACGGCCTCGAGCCCGTCGACGTCGCGGAGCACGCCGGTGGGGTGATCGATGCCGAGGTCGGCCAGCAGCGCCGGGCTCAGCCACAGTGTGTGCAGGTCCATGCTCGTCATCGCCACGCGAGCCCCGGGCAGCGCATTCTCGATCAGATCCTTGTGCGGCTCCTCGGGCCACTGCGCGTCACGGAAGCCGTTGGCGCGCACAACCGATTCGCCCGCTGTTCGCACGTAGGGGTAGACCAGCGCGACGGCATCGGCCGCCGACGACGCAGGTCCGACGTCGATTCTTCGACGCGCCGCCGCCCACTGCGTCAGATGAACGTGGCTGTCCACGAATCCTGGCAGAGCGACCCCGCCGCCACCGTCGAACACCTCCTCGCCGGTGGGTCCACGACCCCCGGAGGGAGTGATCGACACGATGACCGAGCCTGCGAGTTCGATGTCGAACAGTGCGCCGGAACCATCCAATGCCACGTTGCCGATAATCACCCCTGGACTGTAGAACGTCGACGTCGAGCACGCGCATGCCATCCTCTAGCAATGAAAACAGAGCCTGTTGCGATGCAGACTGATCGGACCGATCCCGTCGGGTATCACGCGACCGTCACCGTGCGGTGGTCGGACATGGACGCGTTCGCACACATCAACCATGCCCGCATGGTCACCCTGCTCGAAGAGGCGCGCATCGAGTGGTTGCTCAGCGAGGGCGAGGCCAACGAATCGCTGATCAAGAGCGCGCTGATCGCGAATGTGACCATTGCGTACAAGAAGCCGCTTCGACACTCGGACGGCCCGCTCGACATCACACTGTGGTTCGAGAAGGTACGTGCGGTCGATTTCACCATCGGCTACGAGGTGCGGGCCGCGGGTGCTGCTCCCGATTCGCCGCCCGCGGTGACGGCGACCACCCGGATGGCGATGGTCGACGTCGGTGCCGAGACCCTGCGCCGGATCGCGCCGGAGGAGAAGGCCTATCTCGCGCGGTGGACTCGCTGATCCTCGGCTGCACGGTCGACGAACCACCGCACGGCGGCGGGGTCGTCGACGGCACTGGTGTCGAGAGTCTCTGCCGCACCGGCACCTTGGAATATTCGTTTGAGCGGAACCTCGAGCTTCTTGCCGGTGCGGGTGTGCGGTATCGCAGGGGCGGCGATGATCTCGTCCGGGACGTGCCGCGCCGACGCCTGAGTTCTGATGGCGGCAACGATGCGTTCGCGTAACTCGTCGGTCATGCCGTCCGGGGCGACGACGAACAGTGGCATCCAGTAGCCGCCGTCGGGCAGTTCGATGCCGAGCACCAGAGCTTCGGTGACCTCGTCCAAGGCTTCGACGGCCTGGTAGATATCGGCGCTCCCCATGCGAATCCCGTTGCGATTGAGCGTCGAATCGGACCGTCCGTGTACGACGACGCTGCCGCGATCGGTCATCGTTATCCAGTCACCGTGCCGCCAGATCCCCGGGTAGGTGTCGAAGTAGGAGTCCCGGTACCGAACGCCGTCGGTGTCGTTCCAGAAATACACGGGCATCGAGGGCATGGGCTCGGTGACGACCAGTTCCCCGACCTCCTCGGTCACCGATCTTCCGGCTTCGTCGAATGCAGCGAGCGCCACACCGAGGAACGGCACCGACAGCTCGCCCGCCCAGACCGGTGCCGTTCGCACTCCCCCCGCGAATGCCGACACCACATCGGTACCGCCAGAGATGGAGAACACCGGCACCCGTTCACCGATGTTCTCCGTCAACCAGATCGAGGATGCTGCCGGCATCGCGGAACCGGTGATACCCAGCGCTCGCAGGGCCGAAAGATCATGATCGATACCCGGGTGGGCGTCGGCCTTGATGCATGCCAGCACGTAACCGGGACTGGTGCCGAGATAGGTCACGCCGAGCCTTGCCGCGATGCCCCACAGTGCATCCTGCGTCGGGAACGCGGGATTTCCCTCGGCGCACACGATCGTGGCACCGGTGAGCAGCCCGGCGACCTGGAAGTTCCACATCATCCAGCTCGGACTGGTGTACCAGAAGAACACGTCCTCGGCACCCAGGTCGGACTGCAGCGCAACGGATTTGAGATGTTCGAGCACCACTCCGCCGTGACCGTGGACGATGCCCTTGGGCAGACCCGTGGTGCCGGAGGAGAACACGACCCACAGCGGGTGATCGAACGGAACCGCTACCGGCGACAGTGGTCGCGGTTCGGCCGTCGCGTCCGACCAACTCTGCGCGTGTTCCGAGTCCCCGCCGACGGTCACGACCAGCCGAACCGTCGGCAAGGCCTCCACCAGCGCGGCGACTTCACCGGTCTTGTCGCGGAATCGACCTCCGTAGGTGTAGCCGGAGGCCGTGATCAGGGCAGCGGGTTCGAGTTGGCCCAATCGATCGATCGCCGCCGAAGCGGAATAGTCCTGCCCGCACGCGGACCACACAGCACCCAGAGTCGCTGTCGCGAGGAAGGCGATCACCGCCTCGGGAATGTTCGGCAGGTACCCGACGACGCGATCGCCGCGGCCGACCCCCGCCTCGGCGAGCGTCCCAGCCAACGCACCCGCCTGCTCGAGCATCTGCGTCCACGTCACCTCCCGAACAGATCCGTCCTCGCCGACCCCGAGGATGGCCGTTCGATCGGGCCGAGCGTGCCTGATCACCTGATCCACGTAGTTCAGCTCGACGCCCGGAAACCAGCGGGCGCCCGGCATACCGCGTTCTGCGAGCACGACGCCCGGCTCGGTGGCCGAGCGGATCTCGAAGAAGTCCCACACCGCTCGCCAGAACGACTCGAGCTCGGTGATCGACCACCGCCACAACGCCGCGTAATCGGGCAGCGTCACCTCGTGACGTCGCTCGACGAACTGCGCGAACTCGGTGACCCTGGCCTCGGCGATATCGGCATCCGTCGGCGTCCACTGCGCACTGATCATGGAAGCGAGTATGTCAGCCGAACCGCCGTTCTCAGATCAATCCGAGGGAGCGTTCACGCATCTCCACCTTGCGTACTTTTCCGGTGACCGTCATCGGGAACTCGTCGACGACGTGGACGTACCGCGGGATCTTGAAATGCGCGAGCCTGCCACTACAGAACGCGCGCACGGCATCCGCATCGAGCGGTACGGCGCCCTCGCGCATCCTGATCCACACCATCAGCTCCTCGCCGTACTTCGGGTCGGGCACTCCGATCACTTGTGCGTCGAGGATGTCGGGGTGGGTGTAGAGGAACTCCTCCACTTCACGGGGATAGACGTTCTCGCCGCCCCGAATCACCATGTCCTTGATCCGTCCGGTGATCGCCACATAGCCCTGCTCGTCCATCACCCCGATGTCGCCGGTGTGCATCCACCCCTCGTCGTCGATGGCCTCCGCTGTTTTTTCCGGCTGCTCCCAGTAGCCCAGCATCACCGAGTAGCCACGAGTACAGAGCTCGCCCGCTTCTCCGCGAGGCAGGGTGCTGCCCTGGACCGGATCGACGATCTTGACCTCGAGGTGTGGGCCGACGCGTCCGACGGTGGATACACGCTGCTCGACGGAATCGTCACTTCGAGTCTGCAGTGACACCGGCGAGGTCTCGGTCATGCCGTAACAGATCGACACCTCCGTCATCCCCATGCGATCGATCACCTGTTTCATCACCTCGGTGGGGCATGGCGATCCGGCCATGATTCCGGTGCGCAGGCTGCCGAGGTCGAACTCGCGGAAGTTCTCCAACGCCAGTTCGGCGATGAACATCGTCGGAACTCCGTACAGCGACGTGCACTTCTCCGACGCCACCGCCGTCAGCGTCGCAACCGGATCGAACGCCGGGCCGGGAACGACCATCGCCGCGCCGTGCGAGGTGCACGCGAGATTGCCCATCACCATCCCGAAGCAGTGGTAGAACGGCACCGGGATGCACACTCGATCCTCGGCGGTGTAATGGCAGAGCTCGCCGACGAAGTAGCCGTTGTTGAGGATATTCCGATGGCTCAGCGTCGCGCCCTTCGGAAAACCCGTTGTCCCCGAGGTGTATTGGATGTTGATGGCATCGTCGGCGCGCAGCCGCTCCGATACGTCGCTGATCATCCGCGGAGTGTTCGCCAACGCCCGATGCCCACGATCGGTCATCGCCTCCCACTGAATGCTCCCGATGAACACCACGTCACGCAGTGACGGCACCTCCGGCCTGGCCTCGTCGATCATCGCCCGGTAGTCCGAACCCTTGAAATCCGTGGCCGCCAACAGCACCGAAACCCCCGCCTGCTTCAGCACGAACTTCAACTCGTGTGAACGGTAGGCAGGATTGATGTTGACCAGCACCGCCCCGATCTTCGCCGTCGCGTATTGCGCGAGAACCCATTCGGGGCAGTTCGGTGCCCATATTCCGACCCGGTCCCCCACCGCGGTGCCCGCCACCAGCAGACCTGCAGCCAACAGATCGACATCGGCGACGAATTCCGAATAGGTCCACCGCCGCCCGGAAGGGACGTCGATCAGCGCGTCACGATCGGAGTATGTCGCGGCGGTTCGATCCAGGTTCGTTCCGATCGTGTCGTCCAGAACCGCGGTCTCCGATGCACCGGAGGAAAAACTGTCCATAGCCCCACGGTAGTGACGCCCGTCACGCGCGACCACCCCCGAATAGGGGGAAACCCTCACTCCAGAGTGAGCGCCTCGGAGCCCTCGAGTGCATCGGCCCGAGAGGTGTCTTTCAGCGCGACTCCCGACCGCCCCAACTTCCGGGCCCCCGCCAACAGACCTGCCACTGTTCGCGCCGACTGGGCATAGCCCTGCCCCTCGGGCGGATGGATGTTCGAGATGCAGTTTCGATCCGCGTCCGTGCGTCCGGGCTCGGGCAGATGCGTCAGGTAGATACCGAGACTGTCGGCGACCGACAATCCCGGCCGCTCCCCGATCAGCACCAGAACCGTGCGCACCCCCATCGCCGACGCGATGTGATCGCCGAGCGCCACGCGCGCCTGCGTCGCGATCACCGGTGCCGCAATCGAATACCGATCGGCCAGTTCCGCTTTCAATGCCTCCAACATCGGCACACCGTGATCGTCGAGAGCGCGCGGAGACAGCCCGTCACCGAGCACGATGCCGATCTCGTCGTCCGACGACGCGATCTCGCTCAGATCCTTCGGCTGCCGACCCAGATCGGGCCGGCGCAGATACTCCGCACGGCTGGTCGCCAGTGACGTCACCACCGACGGCGCACCGAGCCCCACCTGCTCCACCCGGCCCGTGAACTTCTCGACATCCAGCGGCATGTGCACAGCGTCCCGTGCAGCCGCGTGCGCCGCACGAAACTCCAGTACTCGGGTCGTCGGCAAGGAATCACCGATGCGTCCCAACCCGATCCGCGCTTGCGTGACAGCGCGCAACTCATCCCAGAACTGTAGGTCCGGTCGCTCCGCAGGTTCGGTCATCGCGCACTCATCAAGGCTCGCAACGGTGATCCGGCGGCGTCGACGTCCAGAACCCTGCCGTCTGCGCCCATCATTCCCAGCCGAGAGAGCCAGGATTCGAACTCGGGCGCAGGACGCAGCCCCAGTACCTGCCGAACGTAGAGCACATCGTGGAAGCTCAGGGATTGATACCCGAGCATGACGTCGTCGGCACCAGGGACAGCGATGACGAAGGAGACCCCCGCGGCTCCGAGCAGCGTCAGCAATGTATCCATGTCGTCCTGGTCGGCCTCGGCATGGTTGGTGTAGCAGACGTCCACTCCCATCGGCAGACCGAGGAGTTTGCCGCAGAAGTGATCCTCTAGACCCGCCCGGACGATCTGCTTTCCGTCGTAGAGGTACTCCGGCCCGATGAACCCGACGACGGTGTTGATCAGCAACGGCTCGAGATCGCGAGCCACCGCGTATGCGCGCGCCTCCAGGGTCTGTTGATCGACCGGGCGGCCGCCGGTGCCGAGATGCGCGTCCGCGGACAGGGCCGAACCCTGACCGGTTTCGAGATACATGACGTTGTTCCCGACGGTTCCGCGGTGCAGGGATCGCCCGGCCTCGTTGGCCCGCCGAAGCAACGGAATGCTCACTCCGAAGCTCGAATTGGCCCGTTCGGTGCCCGCGATGGACTGGAACACCAGATCGACCGGAACGCCCTTGTCGATCAATTCCATCGTGGTCGTGACGTGCGAGAGTACGCAGGACTGCGTGGGAATCTCGAAGCGTTGCCGAATCTCGTCGAGCAGATGCAGCAGATCGGCCGTGGCCTGCGGCGAGTCCGTCGCCGGGTTGATCCCGATGACCGCGTCGCCGGATCCGAGCAGCAGGCCGTCGAGCGTCGCCGCAGCGATACCGCGGGGGTCGTCGGTCGGATGGTTCGGTTGCAGCCGAGTGGTGAGGGTCCCGGGAAGACCGATCGTCGTCCGGAACGCCGATGTCACCTGTGCGGCCCGGGAGACCGCGATCAGATCCTGATTGCGCATGATCTTGCTGACCGCCGCCACCATCTCCGGAGTCAGCCCGGCCGCGACCGAACGTAGCGTCGCTGCAGCATCCGGACCTGCGGTGACCTGCAGCAGCCAATCTCGCAGGCCTCCTACCGTCAGGTGCGAGAGCGCCCCGAACGCGATGCGGTCGTGCGAGTCGATGATCAGCCGTGTGACCTCGTCGCTCTCGTACGGAACGAGCAGGTCGTGCAGGAAGACATCCAGCGACACCTCGGACAGTGCCCACTGGGCTGCCGCACGCTCGGCATCCGATTCGGCTGCGCAGCCGGCCAATTCGTCACCCGATCGAAGCGGGGTCGCCTTGGCCATCAGGTCGATCAGACCATCGAACGTGTAGGTGGTGCCCGACACCTGCTGGGTGTATGTGGTCATTCCAGTTCGGCCTCGGCCTCGGCCAGTGCGGCGAACTCCTCGTCCGGTGAATTCGCGACGAGGTGATGCCTGCTGTAGACCCCGAAATAGACCATGAAGGCCAGGAACACACCCAGGCACCACAGTGCCGCAGTGGAATCGACGACGAAGGTGGCGACGACGGCGAGCGCGGCGATGACCAACGCGAATCCGGTGGTCAGGACGCCGCCGGGAGTGCGGTACGGGCGCTCCATGTTCGGCTCGCGGCGACGAAGCACGATGTGGCTGACCATCATCAGAACGTAACTCAGGGCGGCACCGAACACGGCCATGTTGAGCAACATTCCGCCCTGGCCGGTCAGGGACAGCAGAAAGCCGATGACGCCGGGCACGATCAGCGCGAGCGTCGGAGCCTTGCGAGAATTGGTGATGGACAGGGTCTTCGGCAGGTATCCGGCACGGGAGAGTGCAAAGAGTTGCCGCGAGTACGCGTACATGATCGAGAAGAAGGAGGCGACCAAACCGGCCAGGCCGATGTAGTTGACGATCTTGCTCGCCGTGCCGTCACCGAGGGCCTCCACCAACGGGTTTCCCGATTCCTTGACGGCGTCTGCGCCGCCCGCGCCGGTGACCAGGAACAGCACCAGGGCCCCGGTCACCAGGAGTACGCCCATGGCGGCGATGATGCCGCGCGGGACGTTCTTGGTCGGATCCTTGGCCTCCTCCGCGGCCAGCGGCACTCCCTCGATCGCCAGGAAGAACCAGATGGCGAACGGGACTGCCGCCCAGATGCCGAGGTACCCGAACGGCAGGAATCCCGAGGCACCGGCGGCATCGGTCGGCGCGATGTCGGTCAGGTTGCTCGCGTCGAACTGGCCGATGGCGGCGATGGCGAACACGACGAGGCCGACCAGGGCGATGCCGGTGATGACGAACATGATCTTGAGGGCTTCGCCTGCGCCCGAAAGATGGATTCCGATGAACACTGCGTACACCGCCAGGTACACCCACCAGCCGTCGGTGATGCCGAACAGAGCGAGCGATTCGACATACGCTCCGATGAAGGTCGCGATGGCCGCAGGCGCGATGGCGTACTCGATGAGAATGGCGGTGCCGGTGGCAAATCCACCCCACGGACCGAGAGCTCGGCGGGCGAAGGTGTATCCGCCGCCGGCTGCGGGCAGCGCCGAGGACATCTCGGCCATGCCGAGGACCATGGCCAGATACATGCCCGCGATGATGATCGCTGCGATGAGCAGACCACCGAAACCGCCCTCGGCCAGACCGAGATTCCAGCCGGAGTAGTCGCCGGAGATGACGTAGCTGACTCCGAGGCCTGCAAGCAGGACCCAGCCCGCCGTCCCCTTCTTCAGCGTTCGCTTGGCCAGATAGTCACCGCCCTCGACATGTGACTGAACGCTCTCCCGGGAGCCGGATTTCGGATGAGACGACTGGGGGTCCACTACAGACATTGCAAGCCTCTCGTAGTCATTGCGCTCGGGGCGACGGTCACGCCCGAGGGGGAGATTCACAACACGGGTGGCGCGCGAATCGATCCAAAATAGGCCCGTGATGTAAGCGCTGCATCATCGCCGAATGACGAGCGAATTACGGTCGTTGTGCAACCGCATTGACATCGCCGATATCGCCCTCGTCGGGTTCGGCCACTGTCAGAACTGCGTCCACTACGGCTCTGTTGGTTTCCAACTCACGCTCGAGCCGACGGAGCGTGTGCGCGATACGTGATTCTGCGAAATCACCGACGAGATCGACACTGGCCACCACGTAGATCTGCTTGGGACCGACGAACTCGATACGCACGAACCGGACCGACGCCACCTCGGGCAGTTGTTCGATTCGCTGCACTACCGCATTCCATAATGCTCTCGAACCCGGTTCACCGGTGAGGAATCGGCGGTTTCGATCGATCAGCACGAACGCGACGATTCCCAGCAGTACGCCCACCAGAATCGACCCGATGGCATCGAAGGCAGCTGAACCGGTCAGCTGATGCAGACCGATTCCCGCAGCGGCGATCACGATGCCGACCAGGGCGGCACTGTCCTCGGCGAACACAGCACGCAGCGTCGGATCCGAGGTCTCGAGTGCGTAGTCGAGGAAGTCCTTGTCGTACTCGGCTGCTTCACCGCGAATCTGCCGCACCGATTGTAGAAACGACACTCCCTCGAGAACGAACGCCAGGGCCAGCACCACGTAGGCGACGAGGTAGTTCTCGCTGCTCGATTCTCCGGAGAGCAGGGAGGTGATGCCGTGCCACACCGATACCGCCGCGCCGGCGACGAAGAGTCCGATCGCCGCCAGCGTCGACCAGAAGTACGTCTCACGCCCGTACCCGAGTGGCCGCTGGTCATCGGGCCCGCGGGACCCGCGACGATTGGCCACCAGCAGGAAGATCTCGTTACCGGTGTCGGCCCACGAGTGCGCGGCTTCGGCCACCATCGACGCCGACCCGGTGAACACGGCGGCGAACGTCTTCGCAATCGCGACGCCCAGATTGGCGACGAAGGCGATGACGACGGTGCGTAGACTTTCGCCGCCGCCGGACCCGTCGGACTTGTTTGTGCTCTTCATCTTCCGCACTGTATGCGCGCAGCGCATACAGTGCTCAGCCCTGGAGCATCCCGGGCACCGGACACGCATCGACTGCCTCGGCAACGACCAAGGGGTCGTCGGGAACCTCGGGGCGACGACCTTGTTCCCAGTCGGTGCCGACGAGCGGTGGATGCTCGGCCAGGATCTCGTTCTCCTCTGCGGTGTACGCGCGCCCGCGGCTGAGGAAGCGAACCCCTTCGGGCGATTCGAGCGAGAATCCGCCGCCGCGCCCGGGCACCACGTCGAGCACCAGTTGAGTGTGTTTCCACGCCTGGAACTGCGATCCGGAAATCCACACCGCCACCCCGTCGGCTCCGCTCGGCAGATCGGTTGGGATCTCTCCCACGCCGAGCCGGAGGTCGATGTAGCCGAGGAGGACGTCGCGATCACCGACGATGAATTCCCCTGCCGGGTAACACATCGGCGACGAGCCGTCACAGCATCCACCGGACTGATGCATCATCAGCTCGCCGTGGATCCCGCCGAGGCGACGGAGCAGGTCCATCGCCTCGACGGTTGTCTTCAGCCGCGCGGGCGGCCGAACGTCCACCATCAGAAGAAGCCCTGTGCCTTCTGCGCGTAGCTCACGAGCAGGTTCTTGGTCTGCTGGTAGTGGTCGAGCATCATCTTGTGGTTCTCGCGGCCGATGCCCGACTGCTTGTAGCCACCGAACGCCGCGTGCGCGGGGTACTGGTGGTAGGTGTTGGTCCACACGCGGCCGGCCTTGATATCGCGTCCGGCCCGGTAGGCCACACCGCCATCGCGCGACCAGACGCCCGCGCCGAGTCCGTAGAGGGTGTCGTTGGCGATATCGATGGCGTCGTCGTAGTCCTTGAACGAGGTCACCGATACGACGGGTCCGAAGATCTCCTCTTGGAAGATG
This sequence comes from Rhodococcus sp. MALMAid1271, assembly GCF_049195265.1. NCBI lineage: Bacteria > Bacillati > Actinomycetota > Actinomycetes > Mycobacteriales > Nocardiaceae > Rhodococcus > Rhodococcus sp. MALMAid1271. The sequence goes on from NZ_JBMIRQ010000120.1 coordinate 256,258, forward strand.
CGCATGTTGTTCTTGCCGGTGAAGATCGTCGGCTGTACGTAGTAGCCGCCGTTGAGGTCGCCGCCCAGTTGCGCGCGCTCGCCGCCGGTGACCACCTGTGCGCCTTCACCCTTGCCGATCTCGATGTACGAGAGGATCTTCTCGAGCTGATCGTTCGATGCCTGGGCTCCGATCATGGTCTCGGTGTCCAGCGGATCGCCCTGTCGCACAGCCTTGGTGCGGATGGCCGCCAACGCGAGGAACTCGTCGAAGATGTCCGCTTGGATCAACGACCGGGACGGGCAGGTGCACACTTCACCCTGATTGAGGGCGAACATCGTGAATCCCTCCAGAGCCTTGTCCTGGTAGTCGTCGTTGGCCTGCAGTACGTCCGAGAAGAAGACGTTGGGGCTCTTGCCACCGAGTTCCAGCGTCACCGGAATCAGATTCTGCGATGCGTACTGCATGATGAGGCGTCCGGTGGTGGTCTCACCGGTGAACGCGATCTTGGCGATGCGCGGGCTCGATGCCAGCGGCTTACCGGCCTCGACGCCGAATCCGTTGACGATGTTCAGCACGCCTGCGGGCAGCAGGTCGCCGATGATCGAGATCAGGTGCAGGATCGACGCGGGTGTCTGCTCGGCCGGCTTGAGTACCACGGCGTTGCCTGCGGCCAGTGCGGGCGCGAGCTTCCACACGGCCATGAGAATCGGGAAGTTCCACGGAATGATCTGCCCGACGACGCCGAGCGGCTCATGGAAGTGGTATGCGACTGTGTCGCTGTCGATTTCGGACAGCGATCCTTCCTGCGCACGAATGCAGCCCGCGAAGTATCGGAAGTGGTCGATGGCAAGCGGGATATCGGCGTTGAGGGTTTCGCGGATCGGCTTGCCGTTGTCCCACGACTCCGCGAGTGCGATGGACTCGAGGTTCTCGGCGATGCGGTCGGCGATCTTGTTGAGGATCACGGCGCGTTCGGCAGCGGACGTCTTGCCCCACGCGGGGGCTGCGGCGTGCGCGGCGTCGAGTGCGAGCTCGATGTCCTCGGACGTGGAGCGAGCGACCTCGCAGAAGTTCTCACCGGTGACGGGAGTGGGGTTCTCGAAGTACTGACCCTTGACAGGCGGTACCCATTCTCCGCCGATCCAGTTGTCGTAGCGCGACTGGAACGACATGACGGAATCGGCGGTACCTGGACGGGCATAGACGGACATTGAAAATCCTCCTGATCGACACGTGCTTCACAGTTGATGCGGTGTGTGATTCAGGACACTAGGCGGTGCAACGTTGCAACTACGTTGCTGCATCCGCTCGGCGTACCGGCGGGCACCTCTGCCGTCAGATTCCGAGATCCTGATCGAGCAGATCGATGCGTGCGCTGACCTGACCGTAGAGCGCGGAATCGCGGCTGAGCGTCGCCCGATAGGCCTCCCACGCGATGATGTCCGAGCGGCCGTGAATGGACGAGGTCCATTGCGCCAACAGCACCGGATCTCCGAGCCGGAGCAGGGCGGCCTGCATTCGAGACCGCAACTCCTCACGGATGTCCTCGATGCCGGGGGCGGACGATCCAGGGAGCACCGGACCGGTGTAGATACGTAGCGCGGCCTCGACGTCGCCGCGGTCGAGGGCGCGTCGGATGTCGGCGACATCGGACGTCAACTCACCGACCAGCCGGTAGGGCCGCGAGGCCAGTCCGGCCGTGCCGAACGTCTTGCGCAGTCTCGACATCTCGGCGCGGATGGTGACCGAATCGAGCTCTTGCTCGTCGAGGAGCACGGCGAGATGGTCCGAGCTGAGCCCCTCGGGATGCTCGCCCAGGAGCAGCAGAATTTCGGCGTGCCGCTGCGAGAGAGGTATCCGACCGGATCCGCGAACCACACCGGGCCGTCCCGATCCGAGAACCTCGAGCCGAGGAGCGGTGTCGCCCAAGGATTTCGGCGAGTTCATCAAGTGCAGTCGCAACTCCGACTCGGCAGCCGCGACGGTCGCTCGCACCAACGAGAGCACCTCGGGCACCGCCACCCGTGGACCCCCGGTGATGTCGATCGCTCCCAGTATGTGGCCGCTGGTGGGGTGGTGAACCGGAGCCGCCGAACAACTCCACTCGTGCACCGACCGCGAGAAATGCTCGGAGGCGAAGATCTGCACACTGTGATCGACGGCGAGTGCAGTGCCGGGAGCATTGGTACCTTTGCTCTCCTCGCTCCAGTCGACCCCTTCGGCGAATTCCATCGCGAGCGCACGATCCTTCGCGGCGGAATCACCCTCGACCCACAGCAGCCGGCCCTCCGCATCCGAGATCGCGACGAGCAATCCGGTGTCGGACGCGTCCTCGACGAGCAATTTGCGAACGACCGGTCGGATGATGGACATCGGATGACCGCTGCGGTAGCTCTCGAGATCGGGACCGGTCAGCGTCGGTGCCTCGTTCGCACCGTCGGGGTCGACACCTTTGGTACGACTACGCATCCACGAGTCGAGGACCACGGACCTGACCGTCGAGCCGTGAGTGCGGATGTCGTCGACGAAAGATTGATGGGCACTGGACATCTTGCGCGCGAGCACAGCGATGTCCTCGCCGGGTCGCACCGCGACCCAGGGGTTGCCGCCACCGTCCGATCGGCTTGCCATTCGACACTTCCTTTGTGGCCTGTCCACATCGCTGTAACCCAGCTCACAAGCAAGGATACAACCGTGGTCGACGCGAGCGGCAGGCCCGGTCGCGTCGACTGCGAGTGCCTACTTCTTCTTGACAGCCGAGGTAATGATGTCGTTGCTGGTGTCACCACTGGACTTGGCCCGCTTGTCGGCGCGCTTGTCCTTCAGAGACTTGCCGGACTTCTTGGTCATCGTGTTGCGGGGCGATTTGTCCGACATGGCAGTAAACCCATCTGTTGGGGAACCCGAACGGTCCCCAGAACACGAACGCTACGCCTCCGATCGCGGTGTGCATCCGCAACGGGTCATTGCGCACGCTCGAGTGCCGCGGCGCGCTCGGCGAACATGATGGCCGTCGCATGTGGGCCGCGGCTCGGAACCACCGGAAATGCCGAGGTATCGATCACGCGGAGTCCCTCGACGCCGCGAACGCGACACCGATCGTCGAGCACCGACTCCGGATCGGAATCCGGCCCCATCCGGGCGCTACCGGACAGATGCAGTGACGTGCCGAGCGCCGCGAGCGGATCATCGCTCGGCGCAGCGGCCGCTCCGCCGGCCATTCCGGCAAAGGCCAGCAGATCCCTCGCGAGTTCGACACCCTCGCGCATCGCCTTCCGGTCGACGTCCGAGTCGAGATAGCGGTACCGCACGTCGGGCGCTTCGAGTGGGTCCGCACTGCGCAGCGAGATTCTCCCGCGTCCCGTCGAGCGCATGAGGCCGACGCCGGCCACCTGCGGCCCACGCGCAAGACCGGAGATGAGTTCGTCGAATCTCCTGGTGTACGGCCTGATTTCCACATCACCGGCATGCAGAACTGCTTCCAGTGCAGGCGATGTCACGGAAGGACGATCGAGTGCGGCCAGCGGAACCGCCACCTCGGGATGATCACTGAACCCGTGACCGACGCCCGGGCTGTCGGCGATTATCGAGATCCCGAGCGCCGCAGCGTCTTCGGCGCGACCGATGCCGGATCGAAGCAGCAGCGCCGGGGTATGAACGGCCCCAGCCGACACGATGACGTTGTCGGACCTCACAACGGTGCGTCCGCCGTCGCCGATGACCTCGACTCCGATCACTGTGGTGCCCTTGAACATCAACGAGGTCACTGTCGAATTTCCCTGCACACGAAGGTTTTTCCGACTGACTACTGGTAAAAGGTATGCAAGAGCTGCGCTTACGCGGCGGCCGTCGCGGATGTTCAAGGGCACTGCGCCCACTCCCCCTGACGCCGCATCGGGAGCATTCAGGTCCTCGTGCATCCTGAATCCGGCACGCACTGCGGAGTTCACGAACGCCTCGGTCAGCGGATGCCGAGTGTGCGCAGGGGTCCGCGCCACCGGCATCGGCCCACTGGACCCGTGCCATCGCCCCCTCGCTCCGAAATCGATATCGGTTTCGGATTGGACGTAGAACGGCAGCACCTGGTCGAAAGACCACAACGACTGCGGCCACGCCTCGAAGTCGCCGGGCGTGGCGCGGACGAAGTAGCCACCGTTGACCGCTCCGGAACCGCCGAGGACCCGGCCCCGCGCGATCGTGCGGTTCACTCCCGGGGTGAGCTCGCCGCGGTAGGTCCCCACCCAGTCGCTACCGGGTCCGATGGGGAGCATCGACGCATCGACCAACGCCTCCGGGACATCGCCGACACCGGCGAACGAGGGTCCGGCTTCGAGCAGCAGCACCGACCGATCGGGATCCTCACTCAGCCGTGCTGCCACCACACATCCGCACGAACCACCTCCGACGACGACCACATCGGCGAACTCGGTCGATGTCACATCGTCGACGATGCACGTCGGTTTCGCACGTCGTCAACCGTCCAGACGTGGTTTGAGCGCATCGATACTGCGGGCCGACAGAGCGCCACTCCACAACCCGGCGCCGTACGCGATGTCGTCGGCCCGCTTGAAGAAGGCGTATCGCACGGGATCGAGGCCGCCCAGTTCACGGTGCTTGTACCAATCCGAGAATGCTTCCGCCACAGCCAAACCCAGCGCGATTTTTCGTATGCGACTGGACAACAGCACAGCAAGCAAGGTGATCGGCCAATAGTGTCGACACAGAGCCGAGGCCAATTGCCACAAGCCCGCAACGAAACCCTCCGCCGCGAGGACGGCCGCGATCCTCGTGGGTTGATCGAGACCGACGAACATCTTGCGTAGCCGAACGATCGTGACGGACAGTGTCGCGGCCGCACCGATCAGTCCGAGCCGCGTCAAACTCGCTGCCAGTATGCAGGCCACCAGGGTCCACGGCGACATCGCGATCGGCGGCACCATACCGGGATGGCGAGCGGACAGCGGCGTTGCTCCGGTCCCGTAGAACAGCTTGCGGGCGAACCACTCGGCGAACGTCACGCGATGTTCGTGCGCGACGTGCGCGACCGGCTCGTACCGTAACCTCCAGCCGGCTTCCTGCAGCCGCCAACACAGATCGACGTCCTCGGCCACGTGCATCGTTTCGTCGAACCCGTCACAGTCCAGTGCGACCGAACGGCGCATCAGCATCGCGGCGCTGGGAACGTAGGACACCGCACTGCCTGCTCGAACGGCCGCCTCCTTGCGCCCGAGATCCAGCGACGAGCGTGCGTGTTCGTATCGAGCGAGTGCGCTGCCCTCTGGTTCGAGCGCGACGATTCGGGGTGCAACCAAGGCGACCGCGGGATCCGAGAAGTGCCCGAGCATGACCTCGAGCCAGCCCTTGCGGGGAACGACGTCCGAGTCGAGGAAGGCGACGAAGTCGGTTGTAGCGCATCGCAATCCGGTATTGCGTGCCGCGGCGGGTCCGCGTGAGCGCTCGTGCCGCAGTACCGTCACACTGCCCACGGACCACGACGTGGCCGGTAGCGCGACCGGGATGTCGGAGCCGTCGTCGACGACGATGACGTGGAGGCCGTGCAGCGCGGCGATCAGGCGCGCAAGTCCTGCCTCGTTGTTCTTCAGTGGCACGACGACGGTGACATCGGACGGCGACGGGATGGACATCGGGCGCGGATTCCCGACGCCCGAGTCGAGCAGTTTGCGCGCCACGAGGGCGGACTGCGAGTCGGTGACCTCGATGAAACCGTCACCGATCATCGCTGCGGCGGTCGGTGCGAGTTTGAGCATCCGGGTCGGTGAACCACCGATCAGCACGCGTCCTTCGGAGTATGTACGTACGCGTGGATCGACTCGCACCCCGAAGCCATCAGGCAATCGACCTTCACCCATCAGAAGATGGTAAGCGGACGAGCCCCCGGCGTGGCGGCCACCCGGGAAATACGACGTAACATACCTGTTCCCCGTTTTTCCCGACGTGCCCATCGGGCTCTCACCAGGAGCTTCGCCGAGCGCGCTCACGCGATCACTCCGTGCTCCGACGGACTCCATCTCTGCAGCGCGTCGCGGGCACGGGTGCACAGTTGCTCGAACAGCACCCGCCCCTCCTCGGAATCGGCACCGGTGGGATCTCCGAGGACACCGTTGGCCGTGACGGGTGCCAGGCCGCCGTCGCGGAGCGCCGGAAGCAACGACGCGATGTCGGTCGGATTTCCCACCTCCGCCTTCGTCATGTCCACGGACTCCGGCGAAAGATGCAGCAGCAAAGAGGTTTCGGTACGTCCGGCGTGAGCATCTGCTCCGGGCACGGCACAGGGGAACCACACGACGTCGCGGCCCTCGTAGCGCAGCAGCAACACTGCCGAACGCACGGCAGGACCGTTGCCACCGTGCCCGTTGACGAACACCACCCGCTCGGCCCACCGACATGCCGAACGCCCGTACTCCACCAGCACCGCTTCCAGGGCTGCAGTTCCGATGGACACGGTGCCGGGAAAGCCCTCGTGCTCGCCACTGGCTCCGTACGCGATCGCGGGCCCCACCAGGACACCGGGAATGCTCCGCGCCACCGCGTCGGCGATGCGGGTGTCGGTGTCGAGCGGAAGGTGCGGCCCGTGCTGCTCGATCGAACCGACCGGGACGACGAGAGTTCGCGACCCGTCCACGTCCGGCCAGAACTGAGTACCGAGTTGGTCCGAGGCCATGAGGGACGATGCTATCGGACGGAACCGTGTCGTCATGCGGATGAAACACTCGGTCGCTAACGTTCGCCCCGTGCCACCCCGCCGTCGATCGATATTGCTCTCACAATTGTCGATAACTGCTCCGGGTAGCCCACAGCCGTCCATTCTGCGAGAACTACGACGGGTCATTCTCGCCGGCGATGCCCCGCCGAATACCCCTATTCCGCTCAACGAGGTAGCGGAACTGTTCGGGGTGAGCAGAATCCCGGTGCGTGAATCTCTCAAGACTCTGATCGGCGAAGGTCTGGTCGATCATCGCCCCAATCTGGGGTACACGGTTGCGCAACTCACTGCGGCCGAGCTTCGCGAAATGTACATCGTCCGAGAGGTTCTGGAGACGGCAGCATTGCCGGTGGCCGTCGAGGTGGCCACCGACGCCGACCGCGCGCATCTCGTCGAGGTGAATCGGCTGCTCGAGGCATCGCTGGCCTCGGACGACTCACGCGAATACCATCGTCTCTCGCGTGAATTCCACCTCTCCCTGACTCGGCCGTCGCGTATGTATCGCCTCCTGCATATGCTCGAATCTGCCTGGAACATAACCGAACCCATCCAACCGATGGTGCATGTGGACGGATCCGACAGGACCTCGCTGCACAGTGATCATGCCGATATGCTCACCGCATTCCTGGCCCGCGATTCTGCTGGCCTGCTGCGCGCCGCGCAACACCATCACACGCGTCTCAATTCGGTCATTTCGACCTTGTCCAACGATCAGGGATTGTTTGCCGATCCGCCGCCGGAATAGCACCGCGGGAACGGCGGAAAAAGATATATCGCTCTCGTCACGAGGCCGCAACACTTCGCGTCTAACTTTTTCCTCATTCATTCGTTCACCTCATTGCCATGCCGTCAGGAGCATCGATGACAGATACAGCACACGGTCCTGCTCGACCTGGAGACCTCGTGGAAGCCGCAGGCGAGCCGGTCGGCGGTGGCCTGATCAAGGACAGCTACGATCCGCGGCTGACCAACGACGACCTCGCGCCGCTGAAGAAGCAGACCTGGACCTCGTACAACCTGTTCGCCTTCTGGATGTCCGACGTGCACTCGGTGGGCGGGTACGTGACGGCAGGCAGTCTGTTCGCGCTCGGGTTGGCCAGTTGGCAGGTGTTGGTCGCACTCCTGGTCGGCATCACCATCGTCTATTTCTTCTGCAACCTCGTCGCCAAGCCCAGTCAGGTGTCGGGAGTTCCGTATCCGGTCATCTGCCGCAGCGTCTTCGGTGTTCTCGGTGCCAACATTCCGGCCGTCATCCGAGGCTTGATCGCCGTCGCCTGGTACGGCATTCAGACCTTCCTCGCCTCGGCGGCACTGGACATCGTGCTGATCAAGCTGTTCCCGTCGCTGGCTCCGTACGCCGTCACCGCCGACTACGGGTTCGCCGGACTCTCTCTGCTCGGCTGGGTCAGCTTCCTGTTCCTCTGGGTCGTCCAGGCCGCGGTGTTCTGGCGCGGCATGGAGTCCATCCGCAAGTTCATCGACTTCTGCGGCCCGGCCGTCTACGTCGTGATGTTCATGCTGTGCGGCTACCTGATCTGGAAGGCCGGTTGGGGGGCAATCGATCTCAATCTCGGCGATGTGGAGCACACGGGTCTGAGTTCCATTCCGATCATGCTCGGTGCCATTGCACTGGTGGTGTCCTACTTCTCCGGCCCGATGCTCAACTTCGGCGACTTCTCCCGCTACGGCAAGTCCTACGCCGCAGTGAAGAAGGGCAACTTCCTCGGCCTACCGGTGAACTTCCTGGTCTTCTCGATCCTCGTCGTCGTCACCGCGTCCCTGACGCTTCCGGTGTTCGGTGAGCTGATCACCGATCCGGTCGAGACCGTGGCACGGATCGACAGCACCTTCGCCATCGTCCTCGGCGCACTGACGTTCACCATCGCCACCATCGGTATCAACATCGTCGCCAACTTCATCTCCCCGGCGTTCGACTTCTCCAACGTCAGTCCGCAGCGCATCAGCTGGCGTGCGGGCGGAATGATCGCCGCCATCGGTTCGGTGCTGATCACCCCGTGGAACCTGTACAACAATCCCGATGTCATTCACCTGACGCTGGAAACTCTCGGCGCATTCATCGGACCACTGTTCGGCATCCTCATCGCCGACAACTACCTCGTCCGCAAGCAGAAGGTCGTCGTCGACGAGTTGTTCTCGATGTCTCCCACCGGCCTGTACTGGTACTCGAAGGGCTACAACCCGGCTGCGGTGTACTCCACCATCGTCGGCGCAGCGGTGGCCATGATCACCGTGCTCTTCAACGGAGCGATCGAGGGCATGGAAATCGCCGGTATGTCGACGGCATCGAAGTACAGCTGGTTCATCGGATGCGGCATCGGATTCGTCGTGTACTACTACCTGGCCACGCGAACCAAGCTGGCAGTGACCAACTTCGACGTTCCAGCGAAGGCATAGGATTTCTTTCGTGCTCATCAAGGTCATCAATCCGAACACCACCCGTTCGATGACCGCAACGATCGGTGACTGTGCCCGGGCCGTGGTCGGTCCGGGCACCGTCGTCGAGGCGGTCAGTCCCTCGATGGGGCCGGTGTCGATCGAAAGCCACGTCGACGAAGCCCTCAGTGTCCCGGGCATTCTCGCCGAGATCGCCACCGGCGAGGCCGCAGGTGCCGACGGCTACGTCATCGCCTGCTTCGGCGATCCCGGCGTCGACGCCGCCCGCGAACTCGCGTCCGGTCCGGTCATCGGCATCGCCGAGGCAGCGATGCACGCTGCGAGCGTTCTCGGCCGCGGGTTCAGCGTCGTCACCACTCTCGGACGCACCATCGGACGGGCCCAGGATCTGGCGAACCACTACGGCTTCGGACGCCATTGCCTCGGCATTCATGCCTGCGAGCTACCGGTCCTCGAACTCGAGACCGACCCCGATGCTCGCAAGATCGTCACCGAGGCGTGCCGTCTCGCCGTCGAGACGGACCGCAGCGATGCCGTGGTACTCGGCTGCGCCGGAATGGCAGATCTGTGCCGAGACATCTCGGCCGAGATCGGCGTACCTGTGATCGACGGCGTAGCTGCGGGAACGTTGTTCGTGCAATCGCTCGTCACCCTGGGACTGCGCACCGGAAAGCGCGGCGAATTCGCCGCCCCACCGGCCAAGCTCTACACGGGACTGCTCGCGAACTTCAGCAGGCCGCACTCGGCCGGTCAGCCGTTGCCGCACAACGGCCGATAGGGAACACCGGGCAGATACTGTGCCCATTCGGCTTCGGTGACCACCGATCCCCCGGATCGGCACAGTCGCGCTCGAACGTCGTCCGGCTCGGTCCGCCAGATGCGAACGTCGCGGGCCGATCCACCGGCGAACAGCCACGTCCCGTCCACGCCGAATCCGACATCGTAGACACGATCTGCGTACGCGGTGAGCGCGGCCACTCGTTCTGGCGCGCTCCGGTTCTCCACGTTCCACAACCAGGCGGTCGACCCTCCGTCGCCTGCGGCCAACCGGGTACCCGATCGATCGAATCGGAGCGAATAGATCGTGTGCGACGGCCCGACGATTCGGGCCAGGTGTTGCGGACTCGTCGTATCGTGCATGTCCCACAGTCGAATCGAGCGATCGGCGCTTCCGGCGGCGAGTGTGCTTCCGTCGGGTGAGATGGCGACGGCCTGGACCGCGCTACCGAAACCGCCGACCATGGAACTCGGGTGCGGATCGGAGGGGTCACCGATGTCCCACAGTTCGACCAACCCGCCGATGGTGGCGACGGCGAGTATCGATCCGTCGGGAGTCAGTGCCAGTCCGCTGGGATAGTTTCCCGCTTCCAGAGTCGACAGGGCCCGCGGGGCGGCGGGGTCGGCCAGCGACCACAACGACACGTCGTTCGAATCCTGGCCGGAGACGACGAGCAGGGTCCCCGCCCGGTCGAACGCCATGGCGGCAGTCAAGCTGTTGGTTGCCTTGCCCACCGAACCGAGGGCAGTGGGATCGGCGAGATCGGTTGTGTCCCAGAGTTGAAATCCACCGGCCGCCGTGCCGACGGCGGCCATGGCGCCGTCGGCGGTCAGTGCCACCGCACCTGTCTGCACGAGCCCCTCACCGACCACCAGCGGTGCCGACGCGACCGGACGCTGCACGTCCGAGACGTCCCAGAGGGTCGTGCCGTCGGCCCGACGGCCGGCACCCACGAGCAGCCGCGTGCCCGACTCGTCGACGGGTATCTGATAGATGGTGTCACCGGCATCGGGCAGTGCAGGCGCACCAAGCGGCCAGATCCGGGTGATCCCGTCCCCACCTGCGGTGACGAGCGACGAGCCGTCGGGTGTGAATCCGAGCGAGCTGACCTCGCTCGGGCCGGGGAGTGTCAGTTGCAGCGTTGCCGTCGCTGCGTTCCACACCTTCGAGGAATTGTCCGAGCTCACCGCGGCGATCAGCGTCCCGTCCCCGCTGAACGACACGTCGTTGACGTAACTGGTGAACCCCGTCAACGCGGTCCGCGGGGTAAGCCGTCCAGCACCGTCGACGGCCCATCGCAGAACCTCACGACCGGTCGTGCCCGCGATCAGCGTTGCACCGTCGGGAGAGAAGGCCAGCTGCAACGCGGTGTAGGTCGATCCGTCCGAGGGCAGGTCCAGCAGCGGGACCGGCGGGGCCGCAGACGCGCCGGTCAGCTGCGTCGCATTCCACACCCGCATCGCGCGGCCGGTGCCTGCGGTCACCAGAAACCGGCCGTCGGGACTGAACTCGGTGGCCGACGGCGAACCGGGCTGATCGAGAACGCCGACGGTGCTCGGCCGGGCGGGGTCTGCGACGTCGAGGAGAGGCAGCGACTTGTCCTGGGTGCCGACGAGAAGCGTTGCTCCGTCCGGAGAAAACGACAGGCTGCGCACACCGGTGACCGGCACGTCCGAGAGCTTCGTCGGTGCCGTCGGGTCCGACACATCCCACAGTTCGACGCCGGAGAACCCTCCCACAGCCAGCACGCCGCCTCGCGGATCGAACGTCAACACCGGTGCGTCCGGCGTCACGAACTCTCCGAGCGGCGGATGCCCGTCGGCGAGAGCCCACATGCGCACATGCCCGTCGGAACCTGCTGTTGCCACGAAGCGCCCGCGCGGGTCGACGGCGGTCACGGACTCGCCCTCCACACCGGTCAGCCGCACCGGAGTGTGGATCGCCGACGAGTCGAGCAGCGCCGATCGCGCCTCCGGCGTCGGCTCCACCTCGTACGAGGCCAGAGCCAAGTAGGCGGCCAGCCCGGGATCTTGTGTCCGCAGTTGGCGTGCAACACCTGCGATCTGACGCGAGACCGCCTCCGCCTCTGCGTGCTCGGCCTCGACCCGCCTGGTGTTCGCGTCCGATCGGGCGACGAACGCTGTGACAGCAAGGGTCACGGCCAGAACGGTCATGATGGCGAGGGCGGCGAGCAGCGTGTCCAGGGTGCGTCGGCGTCGGTGCTGCTGCTCGATTCGGTTCGCGCTCGCGTCGAGGTAGAACCTCTCGACGGAATTGAGATCTCGACGACGCACCGGACCGACGGATTCATCGATCAGCGCCAGCCTCGACTCCGGGAGCAGCGAACCCTCGTCGCGGTCGTTGTTCTCCCACAATTCTGTTGCCCGGGTGAGCCTCCGGTGTTCGACGAGCCACTGCCGGTCGTCGTCGAGCCATTCACGCAGTCTCGGCCAGGCCGTGAGCAGAGCCTCGTGGGTCATCTGGACGGTCTCTTCTTCGACGGTCAGCAGCCTGCGCGCGGCGAACCGTTCGACGACGGTATCGACATCGGTGACCGCGTCTGCGTTCTCGTCGCCGAGGAACAGTTCCACGCGATCGACGCGCCGACGAGTCACGACGTCGTCGTCGAGATTGACCAGTCGCATGAAAATGCGCCGTGCTTCACGCTGCTGCTCGGCGGTCAGCGCCGAGAACACTTCCTCGGCACTCTGCCCCACTGCACCGCCGATGCCGCCCGTCGCCAGGTAGTTCGCCACCGTCAAAGTCCTGCCGCTCGACCCCTGCCACGTGGTCAGCAGAGCGTGGGACAGCAGCGGCAAGGCTCCCGAGTCGTGGGCGAACTGCGATCCGCGCGGGCCCAGCTCACCGAGCAACACCTGCACCAGCGCGTCCTCGACGGTGATCCCTGCTTTGGCCGCAGGCGACACGATGACCTCACGCAACTCGGCTTCGGTGAGGCGTCCGACCACCACCGGGTTGTCGGAGAGTCCGGCGAGCAGCGCATCCTCCGAGGCGGCGTTCTGATAGAAGTCCGCCCGCAGACCCACGACCACCACCGACTCGGAGTTCTGCACAATTTTCGCGGCATCGAGAAAGTTCTCTCGTTCCTGCGCTGTCGCCAGGGTCCACAATTCCTCGGCTTGATCGAGGACGAGTACGGATCCGGGCGGCAGCGACTGTGCATGCGCGGGGAAGCCGCGGATATCGCCGATTCCGGAGTAGATCACCGAACCTGCGAATCTCGGTGCCAGTCCGGCTCGCAGCAGCGAGGACTTTCCCGAGCCCGAGGCACCGACGACGAACACCAGGCCCCCGCCTGCGTCGAGCGCTTCGCGAACGCGCCCAGCGAGACGCTCGACCACATCCTCGCGTCCGAAGAACCACTCGGCGTCGGCAGACTCGAACGCTGCCAGGCCCTTGTACGGGGAATCGCCTTCGACCGGATCGACCGTGCGCCTGCCCGAACCGGACCGCACTCTCGTCACCGCATCCCACCATCGTCGACGCTCGTCCTCGTCGTCGATTCCACAGGCGAGGAGAACGGCCGCGAACATCTCGGCGCTGGCCTTCGTCGGAACATGGTGTCCGGCGAACCAACCGCTGATGGTGCCGTGCAGGCCACCGGAACGCTCGACGATCTCGCGGACCGTGGCCCCCGCCTCGATCCTGATCGAACGCAAACTGGCCGCGAATTCGGTGCGATCCGAGATCGAGGACGGGTCCGGGCGCTCGGAGGTCATGACCGAGAACTATAGAGCCGGGCCGTCGTGTACGGATTCGCTGGAAGGCCCGCTGAGTAGCAGAAATGCCAACTTACTGCGTTTGAATGACGCGTGTATCGAGTCCAGTATGTCCGTATTGACTCTGTACGGACTTCCCGTTCGGCTGGCATTGCGCGCGGATCGTCTTCGACGATGGACGGTGCGGTAGGAGAGAAGTTAGAAATCCGAGGGGGAAGATTTTTCGTGCTCGAACAGATGCTGACAGCGGCGACACATCACTCGTTCCGGCGACCGGAGCGGACGACACCCGATGCACACTCGACGGTCCGAGACCCGCATCACCGCAAGCCTGCGCTGAGCGCCCGCGAGATCGAGGTGATGCTTGCCTGGTTCGCCTCCGACTCGAAAACAGTTGCCGCTCGCTCCGTCTACATCTCGGTAGGCACGATCAATACCCACATCACCCGAATCCGACAGAAGTACGCCGCAGTGGGCCGCAGCGCACCGACGAAGGCGGCACTGTTCGCACGCGCCCTGCAGGACGGTCACACGCATCTGTCCGAGTGGTGACTGTTGCGTAGGTTCCAGCTCGCCGCGTAGCCGGTCGACCCGTGGCGGTCAACCGTCCATACGGGTGGTGTCCGGCCCGTCCGGCGCGCGAGGTGAACCTCGGCCGAGCAGCCCGAACTACCTCGAAACTGCCGAACCGAGCGCTGCGTGTGAGACGCTCGACGTCACCGATGACACAGACTTCACCGGGACACAGTTCGTATGCAGCAGATCTCGTCGAGCGCTGACCGTCCGTAGCCCGACGAGCAGAGAGGGCTTTCGATGACCGAATTGGACGCACTCGCACCGAGCCCCGATCACGTGTGGGCGCACGAGAACGTGGTGGTCCGTTACCTGCGCGGGGTCGAGTTCGACGCCGTCCGAAATGGCTCCACCGTGCAGGTCTGCCACGGCCTGACCGAGACCGAGATCGGCGAGTGCCTCGTTCCGGTGGTCACCGAGCAGGCCCGCCATGTGGGTCTGTCGCAGCGCGAGTTCGAGTTGGTGTTGGTCGGCCTCGTTCGCACCACCGTTGCCGATCCGATCGAGGCCTGGTCCACCTACTACCGCAACTCACTGAACGAGCTGCTGGCCGGCACCGCTGATTTCGCGGCTGTCCACGCTCGCGCAGAATCCTTGGTCCTCGGTTCGGTGCTCGACATGGGTTCGTGCTTCGGCTTCTTCCCGCTGCGACTGGCGACGAAGGGCCACAGTGTGACTGCGACGGATGTGTCGGCAGGCACCATGCGGCTACTCGCCGCCGTCGCCCCACGTCTCGGGGTCACGCTCGACAGTGTGGTGTGCGACGCAGCGGATGTTCCAGTTTCCGATGGCAGCGTCGATACCGTGACGGCACTGCATCTTCTCGAGCACGTCGATGCCGAGACCGGTTCTCGGATCGTGGCCGAGGCGCTCCGAATCGCGCGCAGGCGCGTCGTAATCGCCGTACCCTACGAATCCGAGGCAACGGCCTGCCACGGACATGTCCGCACGTTCGACGAGCCCGCGTTGATCGAACTGGGCCTGTCGACAGGCGTGCGGTTCCAGACCTCGGAGCACCACGGCGGATGGCTCGTCGTGGACAAGACCCCGGCACCCCAGTTCGTCTGAACGGACATCTGCGCCGCGCTCGACCGACCCGCACGGCTCCCGGATCGGTCGAGCTCACCGATCGGCGCGGTGCAGGCTCACATCAAATCAGACCCTGTTTGCTCGCCGCGTACACCGCCTCGGCCCTCCGACTGACCGCCAGCTTTCGCATGATGTTGCTGACGTGGAATTTCACCGTCGTTGCCGAGATGAACAGTTGTGCTCCGATCATGTTGTTGGACAGCCCCGTAGCGAGCAGACGAAGCACTTCGAGTTCACGCTCGGTGAGGCGCTCGATACTGCTCGGCGTGCCGTTCAGTGATCGAACGACGGCCGAAGCGCTTCTCGAATCGAAAGCACTCTCCCCGCGGGAGACGGCCCGGATCGCCCTGACCAACTCGGTGGTGTCGACATCCTTGACCACATACCCCCGGGCTCCGGCGTGCACGGCTTCCACCACGAGCCGGTCATCGAGAAAGGTCGTCAACACCAGTAGCCCGATTCCGTTGTGTGCCTTGGCCAATTGCGCACACAGTGCCAGACCCTCGTAATCCGAGCTGGCGGAGAGCTTGAGATCCATCAACACGATGTCGGGTTCCACCCGAGCCACGACGGCCAGACCCTCCTCCCGACTGGAGGCCTCGCCCACGATCGTCAGATCCGACTCGCGTTCGAGTACCGATCGCAATCCGTCGCGCAGGATTGCGTGATCGTCGACCAGCACGATGCGTACCGTGCGCCCCGAAACCTGCCTGGCGTGGGTGCCAACCGTCGGAATAGTCACTGTGTCTCGCCCTTCTCGAATTCTCCATGCGAGGGAATGCGCGCCGCAACACGCACACCCCCGATACGGGCGCGCCGGATCTCGAAGACGCCTCGATGCTCACGGGTGCGGGCCGCCATGTTCGCCAATCCTCGGTGCCTGCCGTCCACGTCGGCGGACTCGGCCATCTGCAACATCATGCGCAGATGGGCCGGGTCGCCGTTTCCGTCGTCGGCGATCGAGAGTTGGACGTGATCGGCCGAATAGGTCAGTCGAATGATCGCCCGCGACGCACCGGAGTGCACCGCAGTGTTGAACAGGGCTTCGCCCGCGATGCGGAGCAACGAGTGCTCGCATTCACTGCTCAGCTCCACCGGAGTTCCCTCCACGCGCAGCGAGACCTGCAGCTCGTCCGGCATGTGCACCACGGAGAGTTGTTCGAGCATCTCGGGCAGAGACGTTCGATCGGCGTCCTGAGGGTGATTGAGCGCGTAGATCGCCGACCTCAACTGATCCACTGCTCGACGCGTCAGATCCTTGGCGAGATCGAGCCGTTCACTACGCTCCTCGGCCGAGATGTCGCTACGGCATACCTCGATCTGCATCCCCGCCGACAGCACGGCCTGGGTCACGCTGTCGTGGAGTTCACGGGCGATGCGGTGGCGTTCGTCATCGAGTACCTGATGCCGGTGAGCCGCACCCAGTTGTCGTTGTGTCAGTTGTAGTTCCGCATTGCGCGCCGCCAGATCGGCCGCCGTTCGGTTGGCCTGCGCGTAGGCATTCTCGGTCCGCTCCAGCAGTTCGCGCCGACTCTGGAACAGCGCCGAATTCTGCAGGGCCACCGCGGTTTGGCTGGCGAGAATACTCAACACTGCTGCGTCGGTGGCGTCGAGCACCCGTCGCTCTCCGGTCCACGCGGCAAAGGCCCCCACCACACCTCCGTCGAACGCGATGGGCACGAAGGCGTGATGGGCAGAGATCACCGGAGTCAGGCCGTCACCGCAGGTCGAATTCCGAATCGACTCGAGGCAGTCGACGACATCGTCCGGCAGCGGCGGTCCCTCGACATCGTCGACCAGGAACGGCGTCGCGTCCGGCCCGAGAACCAGCCGTCGCGGGCCGGCGTCCGGGAAGACGCCGTCGGCGAGAGCGAACACCACCCAGCGCGCGCTCAAATGGGCCCGAGCAGCCTCGGCCACCGCGCACACCAGGGTTTCCGGACCGTCGACCGTGCGCACCAGCGCCCGCGAAATCAGCTCGAGCGCATAGACCACGCGTTCCAACCGTTCGGCGGCGCCGCGGTACTGAGGATAGAAGGTGTTCTTACCCGAGCGCAGGCCGGTCAGCAACGACAGATCGGGCCCGGCGGGCACCTCCACCCCGTTCGTCACATCAGGTCTCGAGGTCACAGCGCTGTCCTGAACAGATCGACCATCTCGCGGTGCGTCGCAGAACGCGGATTGGTGGACATGCAGGCATCTCGTAATGCATTGGTGGCCAACACATCCAGATCCGACTCGCTGACTCCGATCTGAGCCAGGCCGGACGGTACACCCACCTGACGAGCAAGTCCGTCGACGCGATCCGCGACGGCCATCGCGGCCTCTTCGGGCCTGGCCCTGCCCTCGGGCAATCCGAGGCTCGTCGCGATCGCCACGTACGGCAGCGGATCCACTGCGGCGTTGAATCGAATGACGTGCGGCAGCAGCACCCCGTTGATCACCCCGTGGGGAAGATCGAGCAACCCGCCCACCTGATGGCTCATCGCATGGGTGGCACCGAGAATTGCGTTGGTGAACGCCAGGCCGGCCTCGAGACTGGCCTGCGCCATCGACCCCCGGGCAGCCATGTCGGCGGGTTCGTCGATGGTGCGAGCCAGGTGCGACATCACCATCGTGACGGCGCGGAGCGCATGGTGGTCGGTGAGCTGGTTGTGCCCCAGCGAGACGAATGCCTCGATTCCGTGCGTCAGAGCATCCAAACCTGTTGCTGCATTGAGCCATTCGGGCATCGTGGTCAGCAACACCGGATCGATCACGGTGATGTCCGGAACGAGCGCTCGGCCGAGAATGGTGATCTTGGTCGACCGCGCCGTGTCGGTGACTATGCAGAACTGCGAGACATCGGCCCCGGTGCCCGAGGTGGTCGGCACCATGACCAGAGGCGGGATCGGCCGCGTCGCTCGATCGACCCCCTCGTAGTCGAGGATCCTGCCGCCGTTACCCGCGAGGATGGCGACGCCTTTGGCGGCATCCATCACCGACCCTCCGCCGATGGCGACCAGCACATCGCAACCGGTGGCGGCGTAGTACTCGTGCCCCGCCTCGATCTCGGCATCCTTGGGATTGGGTGTCAACGCACTCCAGACCTGCGGATCGAGCCCCTGGTCGGTGAGCAGGTCGACCAACTGTCCGGCCCAGCCACTGTCGATCAGTCCCGAATCCGTAACGAGCATCGGCCGTTCACCGCCGAGTCGGCGGGTCGCGTGCGCGACCTCGCCCAGCGAATCCGGACCGAACACGATCTCGGGCGCGTGAAACTTCAGGACCCGGGGAGCCTCGGCCCGGCTACGCTGCGAGTCCAGGTCGTGCAGAGCCTTGCCGACATCCGCCATCGCTACCTGGTCCACCGTTCACGCCCTCGCTGTCCTTCGCTCCGAAAGAATCCGGATCTGTGATTCAGGTTACAACGTTACGGGTGTGCCGCGTCCGAACCCACCAGCGCCGGGGCAGGTTCTCACCTGCCCGATCGGGCAGGTACCGCCACCGGTGAGGTCAGGACAGCGCGTGTCCCAGCTCGGCCGCCTGCGCCGTCAGTTGCTCCCCGTCACGCGCCACCACCACACGGTCACAGAACGGCTCGTACTCCTCCATCGAGCACGCTGCTTGCGCCCAGTAACGGCGGGCCTCGGGGGTGATCCACGCGATCCGATGCACCTTCGACCGAATTTTCTTCAACGCCTCCAGCCCCGGCGGCCGTCCGTTGCATCGACCGTCTCCCACGATGATGACCGCAGTACGCTTGTTCAGAACCTCTCCGTGCGAATCGAGCAGATCCGCGAAGGTCCTGCCGTAGTCGCTACTCGCTTCGAGATCCAGTCGTGCGTCCGCGAGCACCGCAGCCAGCGCACCGTCTCCGGTACTGCCGAGCAAGGTGGTCGTCACGTCCACCGGTGAATCCACGAAACCCAGCACCGTGCAGCGGTTCGCCCGAGCATGCATGGCCTGCGCGAGCCTGAGAGTGAACGCCGTGATCGGCCGGACCGACAGTGAGACGTCGGCGAGAACGAGGAGCCGGACCTTGTCGGGCACCGGAGTTTTCGTCACCAGGCGGAAAGGTGTTCCATCGGTACGCAGACTGGACCGGACGGTGCGCCGCATGTCGAGCGGGCCGCGTGCATGTTCGCGCGGTCGAGGCCGAGGAGTGCCCCGCATGTGTTTGAGCACCTCGTGACTCGCGCGCTCGATCTCTGCGTGCCGGCCGATCGTCTGTGCCGCGCCGTCGACCGGCACCGGCGAGGACATCCTCCCGGTCAGATCCCCCAGCGCTGCCACGAATTCCTCGACGGCATCGGTGATGCGGTCGAGCATGGCCGCGCTCAGGGGACCCGAATCACCACCGTCGCCGTAGACGCTGCTCGGGTCGTAGGCATCGAACCACGCCAAGATACTCGACGGGTCTTCCCAGTTCAGTTGTCCGGCAATCGCTCCGCTGGTGCTCGACGCCAACTCCCCTGCCGCCGTCGATCCGGACCGCTCCAGGTCGACGGTGTAGGTGACCCCGCGACGACCCATGTCACCGTCCGTGTCGATCGACAGATCGTGATCCTCGGAGGAAAGACTGATGTCGTCGTCGTCCTTGTGTGGATTGAAGCCCTTGTCTGCTTCCGGGGTGTCGAGCAGATCCCCGATCTCGACGGCACGCTCGTTGTACTCGGCGTACTTGGCGGCCTCCCGGTCTGCTCCCACATCGAGGTCCGTCGGTAGTCCACCCGCCACCTGCGCACCCACGGAACAACGATGCTCGTCCGTGGCGCTGTCGATGTGCGCCACGAACATCGACTCGAAGGCCAGATCGAAACCGTGCTGTTCGTGCTCGTACTTGGCGCAGGTCGCGCGCAGTGCCGCACGCAGGATCGTGAGGTCACGGGCTCCGAGGAGACCGAGGACGCGTCGCACCTCGATGACCTCGGCCGGCGACGCAGCGACCCCGAAGCGCCTGAGCGTTCGACCGAACACCGCCGCCAGCACATCGAGTACCACCGATGCCGAGAACGTACGGTGCCCGGTCATCGTCGTATTCCGATGCCGCCCTTGTCGCGTCCACCGTGTCCTCGGAAGGCCGTCGCGGTCGTATTGACGACCGTTCCCAGTGATGTTGCCACCGAGGATGTCTCGGCCACCGGTCCGGCAAGTGCGATCTTCATGTCCGAGGAGTATTTGACCAGCGCGGCCAGCAGATATTTTCGGGTCTCGTCGGTATGGCCGAGAACCGAAGCGATTCGAGCCGCATCGATCACCTCCGAGATCGAGGGGCTCTTGCGTAGCGGGAGCTCGCGCAATTGTGTTGCCAGATCTACGATCTCGGCCACCATCTGTGTGGGCACCTCGGGAGCGCGAGCGGTGACGATCTCGCGTTCGCGCGCCGCCGTCGGGTAGTCGAGATGAAAGTGCAGACAACGCCGCTTGAGGGCCGAGGACAACTCACGAGTGTCGTTGGAGGTCAGTATCACCCATGGGTCGCTGCGGGCAGTGAACGTGCCGACCTCGGGGATGGTGACCTGCTTCTCGGCGAGCACCTCGAGGAGCAGTGCCTCCATCGACTCCTCGGTTCGGTCCACCTCGTCCACGAGCAGTACCACCGGCTCCTCGGACAACACCGATTCCAGCAGGGGACGTACCGACAGGAAGGCTTCGGAGTACAAGCCGAAGTCGCGAGCGGCGAGCATTGTCGAGGCGTCGTCGATGTCGGTGACGTGCTTGGTCAGCGCGCCGATGTGTTCGCGGAGCATCTGCACATGCAGAAGCTGCTTGGCGTAGTCCCACTCGTACAGGGCTCGGTTGTCGTCCAGGCCCTCGTAACACTGCAGGCGGACCAGTTTGCGACCGCTCGCCGCGGCGAGCGCCTTGGCCAGTTCGGTCTTTCCCACGCCGGCTGGGCCTTCGAGCAGCAGTGGCCGGTCCAGCGCTGTCGCCAGGTGCACCACGGTGGCGAGGTCGTCGTCGGCGATGTAGTCCTGCTCTCCGAGCGCGCGCTGCAGATCTGCGGCATCGGTGAATCGAACGGTTCCGGTGTCGTGACTGCGCACTGTCGACAGCGAGGTCATGTGCTTCCTTTCAGACGGCGCAGTGGTGCGGTTATGTGCCGTCTGGGGCACATAACCGCAC